>DGFH01000301.1:102614-110887 GCA_002391565.1 Anaerolineales bacterium UBA3905 | reverse complement strand
AGATGTGTATAAGAGACAGACACAATGTTGCGCACGAAGATTCTTGCCGCCACTATGCCCATCGTAGTGCCGCAACTGGCAAAGATCATTCGCCAGGGCAACGCTGAGGGGGTCTACGACGTAGCGTATCCAGAAGAGTGCGCTGAGATCGTCCTGGAGATGGGGCAGGGGTTGGCGCTGCCTATCGCCAATCTGCTGTTGCATGGCCCGCCCGCCGGCGTCACACTGGACGCAGCGCTGCAAGCGTTGGAGCGGCGGATGCTGGCCTACGAACGCAGTATGGAGCGTGTACTCGGCGCTGCACCCGGCTCGATCTCGATTCTGGCGCCGGCGCAGTTACGCGCCTGGTTTGTAGAGACATAGCGCGAGGGGCAAGTTGCGATAGGCGACGACGACCGCGCGTTCGCTGAGCGCAACGTCGTTGAGCATGGCGCCTGACCGGAGAAGGTGAGGCAGAAGGGAGCAACAGCATGGGAAAGATCATCAAACTGGCGTGGCGCAATATGTGGCGCAACTGGCGGCGGACAGCGATCGCGCTGGTCGCCATTGTGTTGGGGTTGATGCTGCTCTTGCTGTTGACCAGCGTCATCGCCGGTTCGGATCAGGCGATCTTTGGCAACGCCGTCAAGGTCTATGGCGGCGCCGTGCAGGTGCATGCGCCCGGCTACCGTGAGCGCGCCAATCGTCATCCGCTTTTGCCACTGCAAGACCCAGACGCCGTCGTTGCGGCGGCGCTGGCGCAGCCCACTGTGATTGCCGCAGCGCAGCGCATCCACACCGGCGGCATTCTCGTCAATGGCGGCGAGTCGCGCCCGGTGGCGATCACGGCGATTCAACCTTCGGCGGAGGCGCCGATCAGCATTCAGGCGGCCAACGTCGTCGCCGGGCGTTTTCTGGTCGATGGCGAAGGCGACGCCATCTTCATTGGTCAGGCGCTGGCCGATGAACTGGGCGTCACCGTTGGCGACCGCATCACGCTGCTGGCGCATGGCAAATACGAAACGATGCGGCAGCGCACGATGACGATCATTGGCGTCTATGCGCTGGGCTCGCCTGATCTGGAGAAAGGGACGGCCTTTATCACGCTCAACGAGGCGCAGAGCCTCTTCAACATGAACGACCAGGCAACCGAAGTGGCGATTTCGCTGGCCGATGTGATGCAGGAGACGAGCGTGATTCCCGCATTGCAGGCGGCGCTGCCCGGTTACGAGGTCGATTCGTGGAAGACGCTCAAGCCGGAGATCACCGAAACGATGGCGACCAAGCAAATGTTCGTCAGCGTCATCGGTCTGATCGTGATCCTGATCGCCAGCATCGGCATCCTGAACTTGCAGCTCATGGCGGTTTTCGAACGCACGCGCGAGATGGGCGTGCTGGCGGCGCTGGGCATGAAGGGCCGTCAGATCATGGCGCTCTTCCTGGCCGAGGGCGCGCTCATCGGCGTGGTTGGCGCCGTGCTTGGCAGCCTGGCTGGCGTAGGCGTTGTCTTCTTGATCCGGCAGATGGGCGGCATCAACTTTTCCAGTGTGGGTAGCATGGGCGAGGTCACAGCGCTGATGGGCGACCATCTCATGCCGGCGTTGACGCTGGCAGATGTGATCGGTCGCGGGGTGATCGTCGCCGTCATTGCTGCGCTGGCTTCGCTTTATCCAGCCTGGCAGGCGGCGCGCAAGGAGCCGGCCACCGCGTTGCATCATGTGTGATGCGTCAGGCGTTACACATGATGTTTGACGCCTGACGTATCGAGCAACCAAAAGGAATTCAATCATGACCTGGACAAAATTGTGGGTCATCGCCTATCGTGATTTGACGCGCAGCCGACGGCGCACCTTCTTTACTTTGCTGGCGGTGGCGTTGGGATTGGCGCTGCTGATCGTGCTCAACGGCTTCATTGCCGGCATCGTAGATGATGCGCTGCAAAACAGCATCCGCCTGCAAACTGGCCATGTGCAAATACGCGCAGCCACCTTTCCCGACGACAAGCGGTCCCTGCAGTGGAAGGATCTGCTCGACAGGCCGGCGGCGCTGGTTGCGCAGGCGGCCGCGATGCCGGAAGTGGTGACGGCGGCGCCCGTATTGTGGGCGGACACTGTGCTCAACACCAGTCAGGAATCGGTTGGGCTGCAACTCTACGGCATCGACGTGGCATCTTCGCTCTACGACCCGATTCGCACCGCGCTGGTCGCCGGCGACTTCCTGGCAGCCAACGACCGCAGTGGCATTTTGATGGGCAAGCGTCTGGCCGACAGCCTGAACCTGCCATTGGGCGCCACCGTCAACCTGGTGACCATCGACGCCAACGGGCAGCCGCAGGAAGCGCGCTTCGTCATTCGCGGCCTCTTCGACAGCGGTGTGCTCGTCTACGATGAAGGCACGCTGTTCATGCCATTGGAGAAAGCGCAGGCTTATACGCTGGTGGGCGACCGCGCCAGCGCCGTCATGCTGCTGCTGCACGACAAGGAAAGCGCCGAACGCGTGGCTGCAGCGCTGGCGGCGCCGGGGCTGCAGACCTTGACCTGGCGCGATCTGAATGCCTTCTTCATTCAGACGATGGACACGGCGATGAGTTTTTACATGTTCCTCGACGCCATCGTCATGCTGATTGTGGCCGTGATCATCGCCAACACCCTGCTGATGGCTGTTTTCGAGCGCATCCGCGAAATGGGCATCCTGGCTGCACTGGGGATGAAGCGCCGCCAGATTATGCAAATGATGCTCTTCGAAGCCAGCATCATTGCCCTGGCCGGGATCGTGGTTGGCGTGATTCTGGGGCTGCTTGGCGTCGCCTTTCTTACGCAGAATGGGTTCGTCATGGGGGAGATGGCAGGCGTCGCCAGCACCATCCCGATGAGCGCCGTGCTCTATGCGCGCTTCGACCCAGTCACCTTTGCCTGGCTGACCCTCTGGACATTCATCATCGCGCTGGTGGCGTCGCTCTATCCCGCCTGGTTTGCTGCTCATCTGGAGCCGGTGGAGGCATTGCATACGAATTAGAGATGTCAGGCGTCGCGCGCCACATATTACGTCTGATGAGGCCTGAGGTGTGACGCATTCCATCACGAAGGAATCTACCATGTCGATTATCGAACTTTCGGACATCAGCAAGAGTTACCGCATCGGTGAGGTTGAGACGCGGGCGGTGGATGGCGTCTCGCTCAACATCGAAGCCGGCGAGTTCACAGCGCTGGTGGGGCCTTCTGGCTCCGGCAAGACAACGCTGCTGCAAATCATCGGCTGTCTGGACAAGCCAGATCGCGGCGCCGTCCTCATCAATGGGCAGGATGTGACGCGGCTCAACGCCAATCGCCGCGCCGACCTGCGCCGCGATGTGATCGGCTTCATCTTCCAGTTTTTTGCGCTCGTGCCTGTGCTCGACGCCTACGAGAACGTCGAGCTGCCGCTATTGCTGAGTGGCGTCGGCGCCAAAGAACGCAAGGAGCGCACATTGGAATTGCTTGACGCCGTGGGGCTGGCTGACCGCATCCATCACCGCCCGGATCAGCTCAGCGGTGGGCAACAGCAGCGTGTGGCGATCGCGCGCGCACTGGTCAAACGGCCGCTCATGGTGCTGGCCGACGAACCGACTGCCAACCTGGACACCGCCAATGGTGAGCAGGCGATGGAGATCATGCAGCGACTCAACGCACAGACCGGCACGGCCTTCATCTTTGCCACCCATGATCCGCGCGTGATGAGTTTTGCCCGGCGCACTGTACGCATGCTCGATGGCCGTATCGTCGCCGATGAACTGAATCCGTAGGAGCCAACCATGCGCCTCACTTCCTGGCTGTTTGGAGCGTCAGCGATCGTGCTGGCCTGCGCTGGCTGCACGCAGCCGGCGCCAACCGTCACGCCCGCACCGACCGCAACGCCGATTCCGCCGATTGCACTGGTGCGCACCACCGGAGGCAATGTGACCGCGTCAGCCAATGTCGCGCCGGCGCAAAGCGCTAACCTGGCTTTGCCTGCCGCCGGACGCGTGGCGGAAGTGTTCGTGGCCGTTGGCGACAGCGTGCCAGCAGGCGCGCCCCTTGTCCGGTTGGACACGGCGGCGGCGGAGATCGCCCTGACCCAGGCGCGAGCGGCGTATTTCCGGGCACAGGCGCAACTGGCGGAGTTGCAGGCCGACCCGGTCGCGGCGCAGGTGGCCGCTGCCCAGGCGCAGGTGGCGGCCGCGCAAGCGCGTCTGGCTCAGCTGACCGACCCGCCGCGCCCCGCCGACATCGCCGCCGCCGAAGCCGAGCTGGCCGCTGCACAGGCAGCGTATCAGGCGCTCTTTGCCGAGCCAGACGAAGGCGCGCGGATCAGCGCATTGGCCGCGCTCGCCAATGCGCGCGCTGCAGTGCAACAGGCGCAGGCGGCTTTCAATGAAGTGAAGTGGCGCAACGACGCCGGCGCGCTGCCGCAGAGCCGCCAGCTACAGGAGGCGACCAATAACCTGGAAGCGGCGCAGGCGCGTTACGATGCGCTCTTTGCCGACCCGACTGCCGCCGCCATCGCCGCCGCCAGCGCCAGGATTGCGCAGGCTAAAGCCACCCTGGATCGTCTGCAGGCTCCGGCCACTGCAGCGCAATTAGCCGAAGCCCAGGCGCAGGTGGATGCTGCCCTGGCGCAGTTAGCGACATTGACCGACGGCGCACGTAGTGAGACGGTGGCAGTCGCCGCTGGCGCTGTAGCGGAGGCGCGCGCAGCTGTGCAGCGGGCCGAGCAGTCACTCGCCGACCTGACGCTCCGGGCGCCTTTCTCCGGCGTCGTCACGGCGGTGAATGTTGCTGCTGGCGAGTTCGTGATGGCCGGGACGCCTGTGGCGACCCTGGCTGCACTCGACACACTGCGCATCGAAACTGTGGATCTGAGTGAGCGCGACATTGCCTTTGTGTCAGTGGGACAACCAGCCAGGGTGCTGATCGAGCCGCTGGCCGTCACGTTGCCTGGTCGCGTCGCTCGCATCGCACCTCAGCCCAGCACCATCGGCGGCGATGTGGTGTACACCGTCTGGATTGATCTCGACGAACAGCCGCCAGCACTGCGTTGGGGCATGAGCGCAGAGGTGACGATTGGGGAGTAGAAGCTGCGCCATCGCAGGTCGGATGCTCTCTGGTTGATGAGGGTTAACAAGATAACCTGGTAATCGACGTAGATGCGGCCCGTAGTCGCAGCTTCTAGCCAAACAGGCAAATGCAGTTCGCAACTGCATCTACGATTACCGACCTGATTGCGTTGCCTTTGCGTCTCTTTACGTCTCTATACGTCTCTATGACCTGGCGTCAAAGCTGGCTATCTTCAACCCGGCACGCAGGCGCCAAATCAACCCGGCGCCTGTGTGCAGACGGCGGACGCACCGGACAATGCGGCGCTCATTCCACCCGCACCTGCGTATACACTTCCTGCTTGTTCCCGTCCAAATCTTCCACAATGAAGCCGACCACGTAGTCGCCCACCGCTGCATCCTGTTCGACCCAGCGCATCGGCTTGGCGCCAAAGGTCAAGGTGGCGGCCGGTTCGGTGTAGCGATCAACAACCCGACCGTTGGCGTCGAGATCGAGCCAGGTTTCGTCTGGTGTGAAGGCGTCGCCAACCGCCGGGATGATCTCGCGGGGAGCGCCAGCTGCAGCGTCGCCGGTCTCGCTGGTGAAGCCCATCACCTGCTGCAGCGCGCCATCGCGGAAGTAGAGGCGGGCGCGGCGCTGTTCGCCATCGGCGGCGTAAGTGTAGAGACCATCCACGCTGTAGACGGCATCTGTGTAATCGGCGCCATAGCTTTCTGGCTGGAGCGCCACTGTCACGCGGTTGGCGCCGTCATCGATGGCGAACATCAACGGCTCCCAGGGGAATTCGACCGTGAACGCACCTTCGCCCCATTCGGGATAGTAGACGCCGTTGACTGTGCGCGTCTCGCCGCTGTCCAGATAATCCTGGTCAGCCACGAAGATGGAGTTGGCGGCCTGATCGTAGAAGCCGGTGAAGAAGTAGATGTAGCCGATGTTCTCGCCATCCACCACCGCGCGCAGCGTGACCGGCTCACCCGGGCGCGCCACGTCGCCCGACTTCTTGATGGCGCCGACAGTGATCTGCCCGGCGCCTGGGGCGCGCACAGCCCCTTCCGGCACAGCCAGTTGTGTGCTGCTCGGCTCAAACTGGCGCCCGGTGTAGTGGAAGGCCAGGAAGTCATCCCACAGCGAATCCTGGGCGAAGCGCTCTGCCACAGCGGTGTAGGAAGGCGGCCCGGCGATCGGTGACTTGTAGAGCTGCGACGTAGGGAAATAAACGGAGACGCCGGTCGCACCTGACTTCTCGGCGCCATTCTTATCGGCCAGTACGATCTGATCGAGGGCGGCGAGTACGGCGTCGCCAGCCTGGCTGATGGCGCCGTCGCCGGTCACCTGTTGCACAAGCTGGACGAAATGACCCAGGTCGATGTAGGAGGGCGGTGCGTCGCTGCCGAAGATGCTGGTGAAGGATTGTGCATAGCCACGCGCCTTGGCGACGCCTTTTTGCTGCACCTCCTGTAGCGCGTAGGCAAACTGATTCACACTATCGAGCAGCGCTGGCGTCTGACGCAGATCAAGGGCGGCCAGGGTGACGTTACGCCCCATCTGCGCAGCGGTCTCGCGCGCCGACGGCACGCTGCTCAGCCCGAACATGCCGCCGCCACGCCCGTAAAGGTCGAGGCGCTGCTGCTCGTCGGTGATGCGCGCGTCTTCGTCGATGTAACTGCCGACAATGAGTTGCCCCAACTGTCCGCCATCGATGCCGGGATTCTGCTGCAAGGCGTTGAGGAAGCTGGCGTAGGCCCAGCCCAGCGCCGGCTCCGTCTCTTGCGAGAGCACGGCGAAGTTGGCGTGTTCCGCCAGTGCGTTCATCACCTCCAGGTGACCCATCAGGCATGCGTCCATGCCAAGCAGTTCAAATTTGTCAATGCCGGCAGCGGCGCGGGCGCGCGCCAGCGCATCGTCGATTTCAGAAAGGTACATCTGGTTGCCCAGCGCTTGCGCAATCGGGGCGCGCACGTCGGCGCCGCCGCCATCGCGCCCAGGATTTGGATCGCTCCATCCGCCAGGCCAGCCCATACCGTGATCGGAAAGAATCAGCACATATTTGTCCGCCGGGTAGTTGCTCACCGCCCACGTTACGAAATCGACCAGCGTGTCGCCGTTCGCCATGTTGACTTCGCCCAGGTCTTCGACCAGCTCTGAACCCAGGCGCGCCAGATTGTCATCTTGTGTGACATAATAGCGGCGGGCGCCGTGCCAGTCGCCGTCGCCGTCGAAACCGCCGCGATAGCGATCGATCTGGCTGACAATCTGCACCTGATCGTTGGAGCCGATGCGTTCGGCCTCATTGAGGTCGATGAAGATGTCTTTCTCCAGGATTTTGTCGTCGGCGTCCTGGTAGAGCATGATCAGCCATTTTTGCTTTGGGTCACCCGTATTTGTGAGGTTGACGCTCGGCGCAGTTGGGGCGGGGCGCGGGGGGCGCGACGTGGCGACCGGCTGTACGGCATTCTCGACGGGCGCTCCGACGATTTGGGATGCACCGTCATCACCCCCGCCAAAGCCGTTGAAGAGCAGGAACGGCCCGACGCATAACAGCAATACCACCGCCAGCCCAATCAACAGGAGCGGGTTGCCCGGTCGCCCGCCGCCGCCGAATGACGGCTGGTAACTGCCACCCCCACCGCCCGACGAGTAGCCGCCTCCACCACTGCTCGGAGGCCGGCTGCCCCCACTAGACGACGGGGGACGCTGGTCGCGGGTCGGGGCATCGGCGCGTTCACGGCTGCCTGAGGATGTATCGCTGCGTCGGCGGCGTTGTGTGGTCACCGTGCGAGGCTCATCGTTGCTGGCGAAGCGCCAACCATCCGCCTGATCAAATCCCGCAGGTGCGTTCAGGAGCATCATTGGCTGGCGGAAGATAGTATGGTGCACCCTGTGCAACTCCGATGTCAGATGAAATGAGCGGTTGCGCATCACGAACTCCTGTTCTCTGGTTGGGCGGAAGGCAACGATGGATGGGTATGGCGCCGGTTTGATTCTATAATGCCGTAAAGCTTCCCACTTGCGCTGACATTGTAGCGAGTTTACACTGGAAGCGTCAACCGCACATCGCGTATAATTCGCCGGGTACAGGCATGGTATGCACAAGCTCTGGCGGAAAGGGTGGCGCCGCCAGTTAGGCTTCCAGCCGGACGTGCCCGGTTAGCCACGCCGTCACGCCGGAGGCGATGACCTACGGAAAAGGACGCTCTCTGTGCGTTGAAGGCAGCAACGTCG
>DGFH01000301.1:90808-102408 GCA_002391565.1 Anaerolineales bacterium UBA3905 | reverse complement strand
GCAACGTCGATTACCGGATCATTTTGTAAATCCTCATGATTCACCGGTGCTGAACCTTTTTATATGTGTCAGGGCAAGTGTGCTGGTTGATGATGCAACCGTTTAGTCCGCAAGCGCTTCTACAAACCCGTCTGCACCCACCGCTTCTTGCTACGGATGTGACGCCGCGCCCTCGGCTCGACGCCCTGATCCAGCGCGGAATCGAACGTAAACTTTTGTTGGTGATTGCGCCAGCCGGTTACGGGAAGACGACCGCAGTGCTTTCCTGGGCGCAACACCAGGCGCGACCTGTCGGCTGGCTCTCGCTCAGCGTCGGGGACGATGACCTGAGCAGTTTTGTGCGGTATGTGGTGGCGGCGCTTCAGCGGGTCGCGCCGGATGCTTGCTCTGCCAGCCAGACGCTGGCGCAGGGCGGTCAGGCGCCGGCGGCCGTGTTGCTTGCGGCGCTGGTCAACGATCTGTCTGCGTTGGCGCAGCGGATCGTGCTCGTGCTGGACGATTACGACAGCGTTGCCGCCAGCGCCGTGCACGAGTTTGTGGCCGCACTGCTCGATGCGCTGCCCCCGACCATCCGCCTGATCATGACCTGCCGCGCCAGCCCGCCGCTGCCGCTGGCGCGCTGGCGCGGGCGCGGCGAACTGGCGGAAATCCGCGCCGCTGACCTGCGCAGCGACGAAAGCGAGACGCCAGCGATCCTGTCGGCAATGATCGGCGCGTCGCTTGCGCCTGCCGTTGTAGACGCCATTCAGACCCGCACCGAAGGCTGGGTGACCGGATTGCGGCTGGCGGCGCTTTCTATGCAGCGCCAGGACCCAGCGCAGTTGTTGACGACACTTGAACAGGCGGGCAGCGCCAACATTCGCGACTATCTCCTGGATGAGGTTCTCCACCGACAGTCGGAGGCGGTGCAGCATTTTCTGCTCACCACTTCGATCCTGGATCGTTTCTGTGCGCCGCTGTGTGCAGCGCTGCTCAATGGCGAAGTTGCGAGCGACGCAGCGGAGCAGGCTGCCCGTAGGCTGCTCGACGCTGTGACTGCCGCCGGGCTGTTTGTCACATTGCTGGACGAGGCTGGCGAGTGGCGGCGTTATCATCCGCTCTTTGCCGAATTGCTGCGGCTGCGGCTGCTTCACCTCTACGGCGCCGAACGCGTGGCTGAGCTGCACTGCGCCGCCGGTCGCTGGTTCGCCAGGCAGGGGCTGGTCGAGGAGGCGATTCATCATTTGTTGGCCGGTGGTGACGCTGGCGCCGCCGCTGATGTGGTTGCCGCGCACTTCCAGGCTGTCTTGAACCGGGAAGAGTGGCCACAGTTGGAGCGCTGGCTAACTCTGTTACCCGAAGCTGTCGTCATGAAGCATCCGATGCTTGTGCTGGCGCGTGGCTGGTGTTTGCAGTTTCACTTTGCGCTGGCGGCGCTGCCGCCGTTGCTGGTGCAGCTCGACGCGTTGCTGCCTGCGCTCGACCCGGCGACCGCCGCCTTGATTGCTGGTCGTCTCGCTCCGTTGCTTGCTCAGGTAAGCGTACTGCGTGGTGAGGCGGCAGTAGCGCTGGCGCAGACAGAAATTGCTCTGAAGCAGACGCCCGCCGCCGATCGTTACATCCGTAGCCTGGCTGTCTTCCATCATGCGTTGGCGTTGCACATGCTTGGTCGCGGCGAGGAAGCAGAGGCGTGGCTAATCGATCTACTGCGCGCCGAGCGCAGGGGCGTCGATGCGTTTACGGTGCGGCTCCAGTTCGCCCTGTGCAGCAACTACCGGATCAGTGGCGAGCTGGAAAAACTGCGTACAACTGCCGGGCGAATGTTGGCGGACGCTCAGGCGAAGCGGTTATTTTTAGGTGAAGGCTGGGCACGCGTCTTTCTCGGTCACGCCGCCTACGAGACGAACAATCTGGTGGAGGCGGAAGCCCACTACACAGCCGGCGCCAGTATGATCTACGTGGCTCATGCCGCTGCCGTACGCGAGTGTCTGTTTGGGCTGACGCTGGCACAGATGGCGCAATGCCGTTTCGATGCTGCGGCTGCGACGGTGGCGCAGTTGCGGGAATTTCGTGGCGGCCTCGACGCCGAGATCGATTCATTTGCTGCGCGGCTGGCGCTGGCACAGGGCGACCATGCCGCGGCGTTGCGTTGGGCGGACGGCTTTCGTCCCAACGCAACGCCGCCCTTCCTGTACTGGCAGGAAATTCCGGCGCTCACTGCGGTGCGGGTTCTTGCCATCGCCGGGCAGGGCGAGGCGCTGCATCGCGCGCTCGATCTGCTCGAACCCATTGCGGCATGGGCCGAACGCAGCCACAACACCTGGCGCGTCGCCGAGTGCGCAGCGCTGCGCGCGGTTGCCCTGGACAGGCTCGGACAGACGCAAGCGGCGGATGAGGCGATGCATACGGCGCTCCATATTGGCGAAACAGCTGGCTATCGACGCACCATGCTCGACATCGGACCGCATCTGCAGCCGCTGTTGACGCGCCAGACCCGGCGCGGGATGACCGCAGCGATAGCGCGTCTGCTGTTGCGCGCGCTGATAGACGAAACGGGGCAGAAGACGCCGCCCGCTCAACCGACCGACGAGTATGTCGAATCGCTCACTGCGCGCGAGCAGGAAGTGCTGGTGCTGCTGGCGCGCCGCTACGCCAACAAAGAGATCGCCCAGGAACTCTTCATTACCACGAACACGGTCAAACGCCACACGCTGCAAATCTTTGCCAAGCTGGGCGTCAACGACCGGCGCGCCGCGGTCGAGCGCGCGCGCCAGCTTGGCTTGCTGAAGGACGACGCGCAGAACCCTCGCAGCGCATAGATAGTCCACTTTGGATCACTACATTGGACTGATGTCGGTGCATACTCTGATGCACGCGGCGCTTCTGTGAGCTTGCGTAAGCCTATCCTGTTGTTCACATCTCAATGGAGGAAACTATGTGTCTGTTTGCGATCCTTGCTGCGTTTGCGCCGCGTCTCGCCCTGTTCTTTTTGTGGATCTTCACACCCCTGGTCAATTCGTCGTTCAGCAGCTGGATGATGCCGTGGCTGTGGCCGATCCTGGGCGTCATCTTTTTGCCGTTTACAACGTTGATGTACGTGTTGGTGGTAGGGCCGCTGGGAGAAACCAACATCTGGGGCTGGGTCGTCGTCTTTCTTGCCCTGCTGATCGATCTGCGCGCCTACGCCGATGCTGCGGCTAATCGTCAACAGATTCCTGGGTTGGGGGCGTCTGCAACGTAGCGATAGTTTGTAGGATGATGGAAAAGCTAATTGCCTGGACGCAGGCGGTCCTCAACCGTATACCGGGGCCGGGAAGAATCTTTTTCGGGGATCTCACCGCCGATCGGCGGGCGTTTCGCGGCCTGGCGGCATGTCTGCTGGCAATTGCGGCTGTCAACCTGATGCCGCCGGTGATCAGCCTGGGCGCCGCGCCGATCCAGGTGGGGCTGCGCCAGGTTGGCAGCGGCATACCGATTCTGGTGGCTGCCAACTATCTGCTGCTGGCGATTTTGACGCTGGCGGCCGGCGCAACGGGCGACGCCATCGGGCGCAAGCTCTTTCTCCTGATCGGGTTGGCTGGCGTTTTGCTGGCGGGGCTGGCGAGCATGTTCTGGCTGGGGACGGACGGCTTTCTCTACGCCGACCTGCTGCTGAACGTTGCCCAGGTCACCATCACCCCAATGTGCATCGCCATTGCGGCGTTTACCTTTGCGCCGGGGGTGCGCCCCTTTGCCTTTGGCGCCATCTTTAGCACGCAGGCCATGGCGATCGGCGCATCCGCCGCGCTCTTTTCGGTGTTGCGCGACGTGGGCAACGGCGTCATCATCTACTCACTGCCGATTGGGCTGGGGATCATTGCCTTCTGGCTGATCCTGCGTCAGGTCTATGAACCGGCGGAACAGCAGCGGATCGTCTGGCGCGAGTTGTTCGTCAATCTGTTGTGGGCCGGGGCGGTCTTCATGGCGGTCTACGGACTGGTGGTCTACACCGGCGGGCTGACCAGCCGCAATGCGCTGCTCGTGATCGCAGTGGGACTGGGCGGACTGCTCCTGGCGTATCGCTATTTTTACCGCTGGCTGTGGCGGCGCGGCGAGATCAAGCTCTACAATGCACGCGGCATGGCGTTTGCGATCGTGGCAGGAATGACCCTGGCGATGGTGCAGGGGACGCTCTTCTATCAATTCTGGACGTACTACATCAGCGTGCGCGGGTTGGGGGCAGTGGCGGCGACGTTCCAGTTTGCGCCCTTCGTGGTGGGTATGATGGTGGGTACATTGCTCATCGTGCGCCTTTCCACCCGCTTCGATGCGCGGGGATTGATCGCAGGTGGGTTGACGCTCTCGGCTATCGGCTTGCTGGCGCTATCTCGCATCCAGGTTGACACGCCGCTGGCGCTCCTGCTCGTTCCGATTACCGTGTTGGGACTGGGCATCGGCATCGCTGGCCCGGCGCGCCTGACTGTGATCGTCAACGCTCCACCGCCGCGCCTGATGGCGAGTGGCGCAGCCATCAATTCGGCGGCGGGTCAATCGGGCTATGCGCTGGGCGTGATCGTTTCCAGTTTTCTGGTGACGCTGCTGGCAGACGGCGCGCTGCGCGCCCAACTGCAACAATCTACTCTGCCGGCGGAGCTGATGACCCGGCTTGAAAGCATCTGGAAGAACGCATTTGCGCGTGCCATGTCCGGCGCATTCACCGCGCTACCGCCGGAACTGACGCAGGCGCTGACCACACAGTTGGGGCCAGCCTTTACGCGCGGACTGGCGCAGACGCTGCTGATCATGGCTGGATTCCTGACAGTTGCGGCGATCGTGATTTTTGTGGGGATGCCGCGGGGGCTGCAAGGCAGTCTCATCACACCGCCGCAGACACCCGCAGACATCCCCGAAGAGTCACAAGCATCGGCGTGAGTGACTGGTAGAGTCTACCTGCATGCCTGAAGATTACCCTATTTGGATCACGACGCATGCCTGTTGTGCGTCCATACTCGTTGATATGAAATCCGGTCGCACTCGTCCGATCGATATGGAGGTTGACTAGTGGCTGCAGGTGAACAACTCCACGTTCATGATCGCGCTGCCTATCGTATTACGGTGCAGGGCTGGCTCGATGAACGGTGGTCGGACTGGCTGGAAGGTCTGCGGATAACAAGCCGTGATGGCGCTGGCGCAACTGCATACACAGTGCTAGAGGGTGAGCTGGCCGATCAGGCGGCATTGGTGGGGGTTTTGGGTGTGCTGCAAGGGTTGGGGTTGCCTGTAATCAGCGTTGAGTATTTGAGATAGGATGAGAATGCTATCTGGCAAAGGGAACAATCTTGAAGGCTGAACTTGCAACGATGATAGGATCGCTGCGTCCAGCGCGCGCCGACCTCAAATCCGATGTCGTCGCCGGGCTGACCTTTGCCGTGGTCAACGTGCCACAGGCGATGGCGCATGCGTTGCTGGCCGCCGTCAATCCGGTATTGGGCATCTACACGTTGATGGTGGCGGTGCCGGTGGGCGCTATCTTCACCAGCTCGGTCTACATGAATGTCTCCACGACCAGCGCACTCTCGGTGGCGGCAGGCGCGGCGCTGGCGGAGATTCCCGACGTGCAGCGCGCCGCGGCGTTGGCGGTGTTGGTGCTTCTGGTCGGCGTGATTCAGTTGCTGGCGGGGCTGTTTCGGCTTGGCTTCATCGTGCGTTTTGTCTCCAACGCCGTGATGACGGGTTTTCTCAACGGCATCGCCGTCCTGATTATTTTGGGACAGCTTGGCGAACTGACCGGTTATCAGAGTCGCTTTTCCAACAGCGTGGCGCGTGCCCTCGATCTGGCGCTGCGCCTCGATCGGGTGGACATTCCAACCACGATTATCGGTCTCATGACGCTGGGACTGATTGTGCTTGTGTTACAGACGCGCTGGCGCAGGTTCGCTTTCATCCTCGCCATCGCTGCCGCAACGGTGCTGCTGATGGTGCTGGGGCTGCCCCTCTTTGCTGCGACGCTGAACTGGCAGGCAGTCAGAACCGTCGGCGACATTTCCGCTATCCCGCGTACACTGCCGGATCTAGCGCTGCCGTCGCCGCAGCTCCTGTTCTCACTGCTGCTGCCCGCCTTCTCAGTGGCGATCATCGGTCTGATCCAGGGCGCCGGCGTCAGCCAGGGCTATCCCAACCCGGACGGCAAGTATCCGAACGTCTCGCGCGACTTCTTTGGGCAGGGCGCGGCAAACCTGGCCGCCAGTTTTGTGTCCGGTGTGCCGGCTGGCGGGTCGATCTCGGGTACGGCGCTGCTATTGAGCGCCGGTGCGCGTTCACGCTGGGCGAACATTCTGGCGGGTCTCTTTGTGGCGGTGATCGTCGTTGTGGCGGCGCCGCTGGCAGAGCTGGTGCCGATGCCGGCGCTGGCTGCCCTGTTGATCGTGGCTGGCTACCAGGGACTGCGCATCGAAGCGGCGCAAACGATCTGGCGCACCGGCAACGTGCCCGCCACCGTGATGGGGTTGACCTTTTTGGCAACGCTGTTTATTCCGCTGCAATATGCCGTATTGGTTGGCGTCGCCTTCAGCATCGTGTTGTACGTTGCGCAACAGGCAAACCAGGTCGTGGTGACCGAATGGGTGCTGAAACCCGAAGGCTTTCCTGTGGAGCAGCCGGCGCCCAGCGTCCTGCCCAGCCGGCATCTGACCGTGCTTCAGGTGTACGGCAGCCTGTTCTTTGCGGCGGCAAAGAATCTGGAAGAGATGCTGCCTGCTGTCGAGAACACGACGCGTGCGGCTGTGATCCTGACCTTGCGCGGCCGCACAGAGATCGGCAGCACCTTTGTCACCGTGCTGCGGCGCTACAATCAAACCCTGCATGCACACGAGGGCAACCTGTTCCTGGCAGGCGTCGATGAAGCCGTCCACAACCAGCTTGCCAAGACCGGTCTGCTCAAAGAGATCGGCGAGGCGAATGTCTTTCCTGCGACCCCGCAGTTGGGCGAGGCGCTGAATACCGCTATCGACGCCGCCAATGCCTGGCTTGACAATCAGTAATGTCAATCAGTAACGATAAGTGAATTCTTTGTTTCTCGAAGGGAATCAACCATGTCACAACGCAAGAATGCAACCAGCTTCACTGCAACTGCAAACGCAGCGCTGTTGCAGCAGTTGAACTGGAGCGACACTCAGGATTACGAACTTGCCAGTCGCGGCTTCATTGCCACGCTAGAAGACCCGTTGATCCGTGACAAGAGCGGGCGTGCAGTCTGGAATCTCGACGCCTTCAAGTTTCTTGAAGCCGAGACCGCCCCAGCCACCGTCAACCCCAGCCTGTGGCGCCAGTCGCGCCTGAACGCGCTCTATCAGGGCCTCTTCCAGGTCACCGATGGCGTCTACCAGGTGCGCGACTTCGATCTGTCGGTGATGACCATCGTCGATACTGGCGCCAACTACATCGTTATCGACCCGCTGATCACGCCGCCCACCGCTGAGGCCGGCATGGCGCTGGTCTATCAGCACATCGGTCGCAAGCCCATCGTCGCCGTCATCTACACCCACAGCCACATCGACCATTGGGGCGGCGTGAAAGGGATCATTTCCCAGGCTGACGTGCAGGCGGGACGGGTGAAGGTCATTGCCCCGGATCGCTTCATGGAGTTTGCCATCAGCGAGAACGTCATCGCTGGCAACGTGATGAGCCGCCGCGCCAGCTACATGTACGGCAACCTGCTGCCCCAGGACCCCATGGGGCAGGTCGGCGCCGGGCTGGGACAGACAGCTTCCTCCGGTGTTCCCACCTTGATTGAGCCGACCGACTACATCACCCATACGGGGCAGACGATGGTGATCGACGGCGTGGAAATCGAGTTCCAGCTCACGCCGGGCACGGAAGCGCCGGCGGAGATGAACTTCCTCTTCCCGCAACGCCGCGCCTTGTGCATGGCGGAAAATGTCTCGCACAACATGCACAATCTCTACACCCTGCGCGGGGCGATTGTGCGCAACCCCAAAGTGTGGGCGTATTACATCGACGAGGCGATCGCGCAGTTCGATGGCCGCTACGATGTTATCCTTTCGTCGCATCACTGGCCCACCTGGGGCGCGGAAGCCGGTTTGGATTACTTGAAGAAACAGCGCGACATGTACAAGTACATCCACGATGAGACCATGCGGCTGGCGAATCAGGGCTACACGCTGCTCGAAATCCCTGAGATTGTCGAGAGCCAGCTTCCTGCCGAACTGTTCAACGCCTGGTGCAACCGGGGCTACTACGGCACGGTCAATCACAACGTCAAGGCGGTCTACCAGCACTACCTGGGCTTCTTCGACGGCAACCCGGCAACCCTGCACCCGCTGCCACCGGATGCTGCGGGCAAGAAGTACGTCGAGTTCATGGGCGGCGCCGACAATCTGCTGGCGCAGGCGCGCAAGTCGTTCGAGCAGGGCGAGTATCGCTGGGTGGCGCAGGTGGTCAACCATCTGGTCTTTGCCGACCCGGAGAACCAGGCGGCGCGTGACCTGCTAGCCGATGCGCTGGAGCAACTGGGCTACCAGGCGGAGTCCGGGCCGTGGCGCAACTTCTACCTCAGCGGCGCCCAGGAGCTGCGCGATGGCGTGATCGACCTGGGCGCGCCCAAGACGGCCAGCCCGGACGTGATCAAGGCGATGTCGCTGGACATGTTCTTCGACTTGCTGGCGGTGCGCCTGATCGGGCCAAAGGCGGCGGGCAAGAAGCTGGTCTTCAACGCATCCTTCACCGACACGGGTGAGCAATACCTGCTGGCGGTGGAGAACTGCGTGCTGAACTATGCCAAGGGTCAGCAGAGCGCTGAGGCCGACGCCTCGCTGACCATGACCCGCGCGGCGCTGAACGAGATCGTGCTGGGCGAGGTCACGCTGGCTGAGGAGCTGGCGGCCGGCAAGGCCAGCATCGACGGCAACCCGGAGAAGCTGGTCGAGTTCCTGTCGCTGCTGGACACCTTCGAGTTCTGGTTCAACATCGTCACGCCGTGACGCAGTAGGGGCGAGTGGATTCTGTATGGCGCGGCAACCGTTGGAGCAGACAGGTGAACTGAAGTCGATCGGCTACGAGTTGTTCATCGCCGCACTCTCGGTGCTGTCGATCGTCAACATGCTGCTGCTGCTCTTTGTCCACAACGCCAGCCTGGAATATGTGATCGTGACCATCAATGCCGTCATGACGCCGATCTTCCTGGGCGATTTTCTCTACCGGTTTTTCACGGCGCAGAGCAAATCACGCTACTTCTGGCGCAAATTCGGTTGGGCGGACCTGTTATCCAGTCTGCCCATTCCGAATGCCAGGATTTTGCGGCTGTTCCGTCTCTGGCGCGTCTTTCGGCTGTTCAGCGCGTTTGGCACAGGCAACCTGATCGATCAGTTCATCAGCCGCCGCGCCGAAAACGCGCTGCTGACGGTGGTCTTTCTGGTGCTGCTCGTCCTGCAATTTGGCGCGCTGGCGGTGCTCTATGTGGAGCATAACGCTCCCGACGCCAGCATCACCAGCGCCAGTGATGCGTTGTGGTGGGTCTTCGTGACGATCACCACAGTTGGCTACGGCGACCGCTACCCGGTGACCAATGCCGGTCGCTTGGTGGCGATGCTGGTGATGATCGCGGGCGTGGGTCTGTTCGGCACGCTCAGCGGTTTCCTGGCGAATCAGTTTCTGACGCCGCCCGCGCCGAAAGCCGCCGATACGCTCACAGCCGAGTCAACCCTGGCTGACCCAAAGGCGCGCATCGCTGAGTTGAAGCAGATGCTGGCGGCGCAAGAACAGGCGACCGCCGAGCTGCGCGCCAAGCTTGACGAGATCGACGCGCTGCTGTGATGCTCTCAGCACCGCTCGCGATCTTCGGGTAGCGATCATGGGGCGGCAGGTGTTGCGTGCTACGTGTTGCGTGCTACGTGTTGCGTGCTACGTGTTGGGTGGGAGATCGCCCACGCTACACGCATCACGCAATACGCACCACGCACCACGCACCACGCCAGCAAGAATATCTACGCAAAGACGCAATTGAGAAGGTGATGCATGGCTGATGTATTCGTCAATCTGATCCCGTTGATCCTGGGTGCAACGCTGGCGCCGGTCTTTCCGATCATCGTGCTGCTGCTGCTGCAGAGTGAGCGCGGGCTGGGCAAAGCCATCGCCTTTGTCGCCAGTGCGGTGACCGTGCGTTTGGTGCAGGGTGCGATCTTTGGGCTGGTCTTCCGCTCGGCTGTCGAAGCGGAGAGCGCCGCCGGGCTTCAGCTGATTGCCCCGATGCTGCTGACCGTCGTGGGCATTCTGCTGCTGGTGAATGGCGTCAAGAAAGTGCGCAAGGAGGAGGACAGCGAAGACAGTGAACCAAAATGGATGAGCAGGTTGAGCGATCTCACCGTGCTCAAGGCGGCGGGCGGCGGTGCGCTGCTCATGCTGGTGGCGGTCAAGCAGTGGGTCTTTACGCTGTCGGCGCTGGCCGTGATCGAGGAAGCGCAGCCGGGATTGACTGCGGGCATTGCGCTCTATCTGCTGTTTGTGGCGGCGACGCAGGTGCTGATGGCGCTGCCGATCATCGCCTTTGCCGTGGCGCCGGAGAAATCCGCCCGACCGTTGGCGGCAGCGCAGGGCTGGCTGCAGCGCCACAACCGCGTGATCATGATCGTCGTGTCTTTCGTCTTCGGTGCGTGGTTCCTGTACCAGGGCGTCTCCAGCCTGTTGGCTTTTGGGGCGCCATAGGCGCTGGACTGGCTTTCAATAGGACGGCGTAGCATGTTGATGTATCTGGCGGCGGGCGACAGCGGTGGGCACCCGATGCTGGCATGGATCGAAACTGCCGCGATCGTGATCGAGGTGCTGGCGGTGCTCATCATCGTGTTTTCGATTCTGGCGTCGCTGGCGCAGTATTCATGGCGCTACACATTCCGGCGCGGACAAGGCGATCTCTATCGTGACCTGAAGGTGAGTCTGGGAAAGTCGCTGCTGCTGGGCTTGGAAGTGCTGGTGGCCGCAGACATTGTCCACACTGTGGCGTTGCAAGCTACGCTGCAGAGTGTGGTGGTATTGGGGTTGTTGGTGCTGATCCGCACCTTTCTAAGCTGGGCGCTGGTCGTCGAAATTGAAGGACATTGGCCCTGGCAGCACAATAGCAAGTTATCACAAGGAGAATGAACAACGATGTTGGGTAGAAGACGAGAAGAACGGCGCGCAGAGCGCGAAGTGTTTGGTCGCGGTGGGACTGCCAATCGGTATCGCATGCGCGAGAAGCTGATCTCGTTTGGCGACGACTTCTGGATCGAAAACGATCAGGGACAGCGCGTGTTTAAGGTGGACGGCAAGATGCTGCGTGTGCGCGACACGCTCTTCTTCGAGGATACACAGGGGCGCGAGCTGTGCAAAATCCAGCAGCGGCTGGTGGCGGTGCGCGACACGATGACCATCGAAGGCCCGAACGGCGAACGGATGGCGACGCTGCGCAAGGCGTTGATCGCCCCGCTGCGCGACCGCTGGACGGTGAAGATCGGCGACGGGCCCGATCTCAACATTCAGGGCAACATCCTCGATTTCGAGTATGAGATCGGCGAAGGACGCACGAAGGTCGCCCAGGTCTCCAGGAAGTGGTTCCGCGTGCGAGACACCTACGGCGTGCAGATCGAGCCGAG
>DGFH01000301.1:72980-90736 GCA_002391565.1 Anaerolineales bacterium UBA3905 | reverse complement strand
ATCGGCGAAGGACGCACGAAGGTCGCCCAGGTCTCCAGGAAGTGGTTCCGCGTGCGAGACACCTACGGCGTGCAGATCGAGCCGAGCCAGAACGACATCGTGATCCTGGCGATCACGGTGGCGATCGACATGATGCGGTAGCAGGAGTTGCGAGGGGCGAGTTGCGAGGGGCGAAGCGCTGCAAACGCTGGGGAGCAACCGTTGGCGCACTGGCAGTTTGTAATCGTCGAGACTTGGTGCAATTGTATCAGTGTGTGTACAGTATCATTCGCCCACCAATTGGGTCCGGGTGATCTATCAACATGTATTTAGAAAGGATTCGTATCGTATGGCTACACTCACCGTTTGGAAGTTCGACACAGCCACGGGCGCGCAGGAAGCGCTCGACAAGCTGGCAGAACTGTCGAAGCAGCAGTTGATTCAGATTCAGGACGCCGCCGTGGTTTCGTGGCCCGCCGGCAAGAAAAGCCCGAAGACCAAGAACTACGGCAGCATGACCGGCCAGGGTGCGCTTTCCGGCGCGTTCTGGGGGATGCTCTTTGGCTTGATCTTCTTCGTGCCGTTTTTTGGCATGGCCGTCGGCGCGGCGATGGGCGCGCTGGCCGGCAAGTTTGCCGACTACGGCATCAGTGATGACTTCATCAAAGAAGTGCGTGCAAAGGTGACGGAAGGCACGTCGGCGCTCTTCCTGCTCAGCGCCAACGCTGTCGAGGATCGCATAGCGGCCGCCTTTGAGGGCGTGCATATGGAACTGATTGCGTCCAATCTCAGCGCCGAGCAGGAAGCCAAGTTGCGCGAGGAGTTTGAGGCGTAAGCGCCGGTTTGAGGCGCCAGTTCTTTGACGCAAGGGCGCGGAGTCGCAGAGATGCGCAGAGGAACTGCACAACGGGTTTTGCTGGCTGTTCTCTACGTTCTCTCTGCGATTCCGCATCGGCTTCCCACAAAATCATCAATCAATGGTTGGTTGAGGTGCTATGCAATCGAACAGCGATCTTCGTTCACTGGCGCGCAAAATTGGGTTTGACCCGGACTATGTAGAAGCATTTGAACGCAAGATGTTTATCGAGGGACCCCAGAGTGCGCGCCGCCTCACCAACTTCTTTGTGTTGCTGCTGCTGGCGGCGACGATTGCCACCTATGGGCTGATCAGTGACTCGACCGCTTCGGTGATCGGCGCCATGATCGTGGCGCCGCTGATGGGGCCGATTATGGCGACCACGGCGGCGGTGGTGATGGGGTCGGCGCAGCGCGCGCTGCGTTCGCTGGCGCTGGTCGTGGTCGGGGTGATCAGCGTGATCGCACTGTCGATGGCGCTAAGTTGGATCGTGCCGGATATTGCGATCTCGTTTACGGAGAACGGGCAGCTTGCGTCACGCATTGCGCCGGGGCTGCTCTCGCTGCTCACCGCGCTGGCGTCGGGCGCAGCCGGCGCGTTCATCATGTCCCGCGAGGAGATCGCCGACTCGATGGGTGGCGTGGCGATTGCGATCTCGCTGGTGCCGCCCCTTTGCGTCGTTGGCATTGCGCTGCGCGTGGGCGAGCTGGGCCCAGCCAGCGGCGCCATGATGTTGTTCATCACCAACTTTTTGGCGATTCTGCTGGCGGGTGGGCTGACCTTTTTGCTTGGCGGCTTGGGGCGACTGGCAATCACCGACGAGAACGTGCGTACGCGGCGCCGTGCATTTGCTGTAGTGATTGTGACGACGCTGCTGATCGCCATTCCGCTCAGCATCACCACCTATAATGTGGTTAACAGTGCTTTGGAGGAGCGCGCCGCGCTGCAGGAGGTCGATGCCTGGCTCGATGGCGCCACCTATCACATCATCGCCGTCAACGTCAATGGCCGCAATGTGGTTGTCACCATGGACGGCTCCGGTGAGACGCGCCCGCTGAAGCAGCTGGCAGGCGCGCTGGCGCAGAGGCTGGGGCGGCCCATCGTGGTTAACCTGCGCGTCGTGCCGTCACAGATCGAGACGTCCGACTAAACACCTGGAACATGCTGGACTGCGTTGCCGATTGACGCGACCACTGTCCGTCGTCATCGACAGCCACTTGAAACGCGGCTGGATTGGCTGCGCCCTTTGCCTGCGCGCTTGTCACAGTGTTAGAATGCCTTACACAAGGATTTTGGCTCAAGGAGGCATTCGTGACCATTTCGACCCAGCCCGTATGGACGGAAAGCGCACGCAACGGCGCGTATGCTGTGGAAGAGACGCTCCGGCGTCTCGAAGTCGAAGCGCTCACCTTCGACGACGTACTGTTGATCCCCGGCTACACCGAGACTTTGCC
Organism: Anaerolineales bacterium UBA3905; assembly: GCA_002391565.1. Classification (GTDB taxonomy): domain Bacteria; phylum Chloroflexota; class Anaerolineae; order Caldilineales; family Caldilineaceae; genus Caldilinea. Next base: position 88,447 of record DGFH01000301.1, on the reverse strand, counting down.
TAATCAAGTGAATCTCAGCACGACGCTGCACCCGCGTTTGCAGCTCAATATTCCTATCCTTAGCGCCGCGATGGACACTGTAACCGAGAGCGAACTGGCGATCGCTCTGGCGCGTCAGGGTGGGCTTGGCGTCATCCATCGCAATCTGTCGATCGAAGACCAGGCCGCCGAAGTCGATAAGGTCAAACGCAGCGAAAGCGGCATGATCGTCGATCCGATCACACTGCCGCCGGATGCGACCTTGCGCGACGCCGAGCAGTTGATGGCGAAGTACAAGATCAGCGGCGTGCCGATCACCGACGACGCGGGCAGGCTAGTCGGCATCCTGACCAACCGCGATGTGCGCTTTGCCACCGACGACACGCGCCCGATCCGCGATTACATGGTCACCGAGCACCTCATCACGGCGCCGCTTGGCACCACCCTGGCGGAGGCGCAGGAAATTCTGCATCGCTATCGCATCGAAAAGCTGCCCCTGGTGGACGATGGTGGTCACTTGCGTGGGTTGATCACCTACAAAGACATCCTTAAGAAGCAAGATTATCCCTACGCAGCAAAGGACGATCGTGGGCGCCTGCTGGTGGCTGCCGCCGTTGGCGTGGGCGAACAGGGGCTGCGCCGCGCCGAGGCTGTGATCGAAGCGGGCGCCGACGCCGTTGCCATCGACACTGCTCACGGCCACAGCAAGGGCGTTATCGACACCATTCGCGCGCTGCGACGGCGCTTTGGCGACATACCCATTCTGGCGGGCAACGTCGTGACGCGTGAAGGTGTGCGCGACCTGGCCGATGCTGGCGCGTCCGTCGTCAAGATCGGCGTCGGCGCCGGTTCAATCTGCACGACGCGCGTTGTTGCCGGCGCCGGCATGCCGCAGCTCACGGCGATCCTGATCTGCGCCGCCGCCGCACGCGATTATGGCGTGACCATTGTCGCCGACGGCGGCATCCGTTACAGCGGCGACATTACGAAGGCGCTGGCCGCCGGCGCATCGGCGGTGATGTTGGGCAGCCTGCTCGCCGGTCTGCAGGAATCGCCGGGTGAGATCGTAATTCGCGAGGGGCGCTCCTTCAAGGAATATCGCGGCATGGGGAGCTTGAGCGCCATGAAAGGCCGCGCCAGCGATCGCTACCAGACGGCGCAGGGTGAGTCGGCCAGCCCGGACATCAGCGGTAAGAGCGTGCCGGAGGGCATCGAGGGGCAGGTGCCTTACAAAGGGCTGCTCAAGGACTTTGTCTTTCAGTTGATGGGTGGTCTACGCAGTGGCATGGGCTATGTCGGCGCTGCTGATCTGCCCGACTTATGGGCGAAGGCGCGTTTCCAGCGCATCAGCCGCGCCAGCTTCCAGGAAAGCCACCCGCACAGCATCATCATCACGAAAGAAGCGCCGAACTATCAACTGTCGATCGGCAGGGGGTGAGGAAAGGACGAGTTGGGGCGGCGAGCGTAGTTCTCGGTGCACGAGCGGTGTGTGTCGGGCGGCGAGCTCACGCCGCTGCGCGCGACGTCTACGAGTGAGGATGGCGGGGATGTGTAGCTGCGGCTCACAGCCGCAGGGTCTCGGTGTGCGAGCGGTGCGTGTCGGGCGGCGAGCTCACGCCGCTGCTCAAGTTCGTCATCAATGTCACACGCCAAACAAAGGAGCAAAGATTGACCATTGAAATTCAGCGTAGATTCACGGGCAAGGTGGCCCTGGTCACCGGCGGCGGCACTGGCATTGGCGCGGCGATTGCAACGCAGCTGGCGGCGGAGGGCGCGGCGGTTGCTATCGTTGGGCGTCGCGGGCACGTTGTGCAGAAACATGCCGATGCGCTGCGCAGCGCTGGCTATGCCGTATTGCCCATTCGTGGGGACGTGTCTGTGGAAGCCGCCAATATTGTACGCCAGGTGATCCAGCACTTTGGCCGGCTCGATGTGCTGGTGAACAATGCCGCCATCTCCGCCGGGCTTGACCTGGATGAAATGACCATCGAGCTGTGGCGTCAAGTGCTGGCCGTCAATCTGGATGCAGCGTTTAGCCTAGTGCAGGCGGCGCGTCCTCACCTGATTGAGGCGCGCGGCTGTGTGTTGCATATCAGCAGCATTGGCGTCGCTGTGGGCGAATTCGATGACGTGGCCTATGTGACGAGCAAAGCTGCGCTAGAAGCCTTCAGCCGGCGTCTGGCGATTGAACTGGCGCCCTATGGCATTCGCTCCAACGTTATCCGCCCCGGCCTGATCCACACCGCTGCGTTCGACGCAATGCCCGCCGAATTTTTTGAGGCGCAACTCCCGCTGATCCCGCTTGGCCGCGTCGGTGCGCCGGAGGACATCGCGCGCGCTGCGGCCTTTCTCTGTTCCGACGACGCCTCCTTCATCACCGGCGCCGTGCTGACGGTGGACGGTGGCGAGTCGGCCAAGTAGACGATTACTCATGCCCATCAACCTGGACAAGCCACATCTCTGGAAGGCAGATGTCAGCCAGTCGATTGACTACTACAACGATTGGTTTCTTCGCTATGCACCCGAAACATACCGCAGCCAGCGCTCGATCCGGATTGCTCAGGTGCAGGATGCGCTCGACAAGCTACAGAATCTGAGAGACTTGTCACCCCAAGTGCTTTACGATAGTCCTGGGCTGCTATCGGTTCTGTGCATGACAACTGCGCCACCGCTTGCGCGCGACCGGCTGATGGGTCTCTCTTATGTCAGTAAATCACTGATCGAATCGATGGAAGGTAAGGAGTCCCATCCACCGCGCATTCCGCCGAAACTACCCAAACCTGAAGCCGAAAGCGCTTTACAGAGCATTTGTGATGTTATCGGTGAGTTGATCGATCGTGATCTGTTTGTCTGGTTGAAAGAAGGCCGCGAGCCAACTCTGCAGGAACTGGACAGAGCGGTGATCGTTGTGGCTGACCGTCTGTCTGGCGCAATTGCCGACCCGCTTTTGCGCAACGCCCAAGAACAGCGCCAGCTTGCAGCACTGAAACGTTGGTTGCTCCAGCGCGGCTATACAGAGATTCCGACCGGCGCCAATCGCACATTAGACGGCATGGACGCCGGCACTTTTGCGTTTCACATGAACGTCTATGTGGGAAGCGAACTCAAACCGGTCAAGATGCCGATCGATTGCGTGATAAAACCGTTTGACGCTGCGCTCGGTCAACTCCCGATCATGATTGAAGCAAAGTCGGCGGGCGATGTCACGAACACCAATAAACGTCGTAAAGAGGAAGCGCAAAAGATTACGCAGCTGCGGGCACGCTTTGGCAACAGAGTCGTTTTGATCTTGCTGCTCTGCGGCTATTTCGATGCCGGGTATCTGGGATACGAGGCGTCAGAAGGGATCGATTGGGTTTGGGAACATCGACTCGATGATCTGGATGCGGTATGCCCACCTCGCCATTGGGGGCGCCATCTGAAGGAAACATCGACATCGGAGCGCTATTCGACAGTTGAGCACATTGAGAAGCAGCGGTTTGCAATGCAGAAGGCAATTGACACTGCGAAGTCGTCTCTTGAGCGCAACCGGCTTGGTCAATTTTCCACTCCCTACGCACTGGCGCGGCAAATGATGGCGGCAACGCTGGTGCACATGTCTACTGACGAGCATCTCCGATTTTTGGAGCCTTCGGTAGGTAGCGGCGTATTCTTTTCCGCATTGCTGGCTGAACTCGATGAGCGGGTGCTGCGCAAGGCGGTTGGCATCGAGATCGATCAGGGATACCTTGAAGTTGCCGAAGCGCTCTGGCGTGAGCGCGGGCTCGAGGTCGTGAACGCTGACTTCCTGACCTACGCCATGGAACCGGGCAACGCTGGGCGTTTCAATCTTTTATGCACTAATCCCCCTTATGTTCGCCACCATCATCTCGATCCAACGCAGAAAGTTGCGTTGCAGCAGGTTGTGCGCGCACAACTGGGCTTATTGGTTAGTGGGTTAGCGGGGTTGTATGTCTATTTTGTGCTGCTGGCTGACGCCGTGCTTGCGGAGGACGCAGTGGCTTCCTGGCTGCTCCCCACGGAGTTTTTCACCGTCAATTATGGCAGCGTACTGCGCCAGTATCTTGCCCAACGGGTGACGCTGCTGGCGTTGCATCAGTTTGATCCTGACGAGGTGCAATTTGATGATGCACTGGTTTCCTCGTGTATCGTCACATATCGAAAACGGCGCCCCAATCGTGAATCGCGCTTTGTCTATACGTATGGCGGCAATGTCACAACTCCCTCGATCAAGCGCGAGGTGATGCAGTCTAGCATCCTGGAAGCGTCGCGCTGGACATTTTCAAGCGAGACCCCTCAACAGTTGAACCGGCGTTCTGCCGAATTATATCTTGGTGATCTCTTTTCGGTGAAGAGAGGTATCGCGACAGGCGCCAATGACTTTTTCATCATCACTCCGGAGACGGTCGTCGAATATGAAATCCCCGCGGAGTTTCTTAAACCGATATTGCCAGGACCGCGCTATCTAGGCAGCGCAGTGATTGAACGCAATGAGTCCGGAGCTCCACTGGATGTGCAGCCACTCTACCTGCTCGCCTGTACGCTGCCGCCCGAAGTCGTCGAGCAGCGTCATCCAGGACTCTGGTCTTATTTGCAGAGAGGTGTTGCGCAGAAAATTCACGAACGTTATCTGTGTGCCTCGAAAGAAGTCTGGTATTACCCGGAGCGGCGCCAGCCATCGCTCTTCCTGGCGACTTACATGGGGCGCGTCAGCGGCAGATCTGATACCCCGATTCGCTTTTACCTGAATTTGTCGGATGCATTGGTCACGAATGTTTTTCTCCATCTGTATCCACGAAGTGGCTTGATGCGTCTGCTCGCAGGAGATCGTAGGCGCATGGTAGAACTGTTGGATGCATTGAATCGCATTACGATAACTGATGTTGTACAGAATGGTCGTTTTTATGGCGGCGGACTGCACAAGGTTGAGCCGAAGGAACTGATTACGCTGCCGTTGTTGCACCCGCCCGACTGGCTGCGCAATTTGAATGAAAAACAACTTGCACTGATTGCTTGATATTTTTACCAGCGAAAAGGAGCAGACCAATGACCGTCACCGCCGTAGTGGGCGCCCAGTGGGGCGACGAAGGCAAAGGCCGCATTATTGACTATCTGGCGCAGGAAGCCGATGTCGTGATCCGCTTTCAGGGGGGCGATAATGCCGGTCACACTGTGATCAACGCATATGGCAAGCACGCGCTGCACCTGATCCCCAGCGGCATCTTCAACCCGCGCACGCAGAATATCATCGGCTCCGGCTGTGTGGTCAACCCACAGTCGCTGCTTAACGAGATGGAGAGTCTCAAAGCCGCTGGCGTCGATCTGGGCAACCTCTGGATCAGCACGCGTGCGCAGATGCTCATGCCCTATCACCGTGAGCTGGATGTGCTGGAGGAAGCGGCGCGTGGGAAGGACACCATCGGCACCACCAAGCGCGGCATCGGGCCAGCCTATGCCGATAAGGCCGCGCGCGCCGGTCTGCGCATGGGCGACCTGCTGCAACCTGAATGGCTAGAAATGCGGCTCGACAACGCGCTGCGCACCGTCAACCGCAAGATCGAAATTCTGGGCGGCGCGCCGATCCAGGGCGCCGAACTCTATGCGCTCTGCATGGAGTACCGCGAGAAGCTAGGCGACCGCATCATCGACACCGTGCCGATGACCCGCCGCGCCATTGAACAGAAAAAGCATATCCTGCTCGAAGGTCAACTCGGCGTGATGCGCGACCTGGATTGGGGCATTTACCCCTATGTCACCAGCAGCAACCCGACGGCTTCCTATGCGGCGTCGGGAGCAGGGCTGCCGGCGCGCACCATTGACCGCGTGATCGGCGTTGTCAAGGCATACAGCACCGCAGTGGGGGATGGCCCCTTCCCTACCGAGCTACACGACGCCGACGGCGACCGCTTGCGCGAAATCGGCGGCGAGTTTGGCGCCACGACTGGTCGCCCGCGACGCTGCGGTTGGTTCGACGGTGTGGCGATCGGCTACGCAGCCTGGCTCAACGGCATGACCGGGCTGGCGATCACCAAACTCGACGTGCTCGACAGCTTCGAGATCATCAAAATCTGCACCGGCTACAAGCTGCCCAACGGCACGATCATCTCGCAATCGATGCCAGATACGCCTGTGTTGATGCAGGTCACGCCGGTCTATGAAGTGTGGGATGGCTGGCAGACGCCGACCTCCGACTGCCGCCACTGGGACGACCTGCCCAAGGAAGCGCGCGCCTATCTGCATCGCATCAGCGAACTGGCCGGGATCAAGATCGACTATGTATCGGTGGGGCCGGAACGCGATCAGATGTTTGCGGTGTAGTGTCTACTTGATCCCCGAATAGACAAAACTCTGGATAAAGCGCTTCTGGAAGAAAAGAAAGACCACAAAGAGCGGCAGGATCACGATCAGTGTGGCGGCGGAGAGCAGCGCCCACTGCGCGCCAATCTCGCCGAGCTGGGTGAAACGCACCAGGCCCGCAGTGAGCGGGCGCGCCTGATCACTGTTGGTGATGACCAGCGGCCACAGAAATTCGTTCCAGTGCCACGCCGTTGATGACAGTCCAAACGCGATCAGCGTCGGCACAGCGGGCGGCAGGTAGATGTGGCGCAGCAACTGCCACCAGCGGCAGCCATCCATCACGCCGGCGTCCACCAGGTCGCGCGGAATGTCTAAAAAGACCTGGCGCAGCAGAAACGTGCCAAAGGCTGAGCCAAAATAGGGGATCGCAATCGCCAGCCGCGTGTCGAACAGCCCCAGCGCGCGAATCGTGGCGAAGTTGGGCGCCAGCAGCGCAGTCGTCGGGATCATCAACTGCAAGAGCACGAGATAGAAGATCGCGCGCTTGCCCGGAAAGTTGAAGTGCGCAAAGGCAAAGGCTGCCAGCGTGATCGTCACCATCTGCACGGCCAGGATCATCAGGATGACCACAATTGTATTGACGTAATACTGGCCGAAGGGCGCCAGCGCCAGGGCGCGCGTGTAGTTCTCCAACGTCAACGGAAAGGCGAACCAGACATCGCCGCGCCCCAACGGGTCGGTCGGTGGGCGCAGCGACGCTACGACGGCCCACGCCATAGGGACGGCCCACACCAGCGCCAGCGCAAAGGTGGTGATGTAAAGTACGCTACGACCAAGCCGGGCGCGCCAGCCGCCCCCCATCACATTACCCGACATGGGCGTCCTCCTTACGTTCCGAGAGCAAGAAGTTGGTCAATGTGAAGATCAGCAGCACCGCGATCAGCACCACCGTCAGCGCCGAGGCGACGCCGACGTTGAGAAACTCGAAGCGTTGTTCCCACAAATAGTAGAGCAACACCGTGCTGGCGCCCGCCGGCCCGCCTTGCGTCAGCACGAAGATGTGATCGACGGTCTGGAACGCACCGATGAAGGCAATCGTGGTGATGAAAAGCGTGGTGCGGCGTAGCAGTGGGAAGGTAATGCGCCACAACATCTGCCAGCCACTGGCGCCGTCGAGCGCCGCCGCCTCGTAAACATCCACTGGCATCCCTTGCAAGCCTGCCAGGTAGAAGATCATGTAGTAGCCCGCATTTTTCCACACGGAGACGATCATCACCGCCAGCAGCGCCAGGTTGGGGTTGCCGGTCCAGTTCTGCGGCCCGGTGTAGCCCAACGCACGCAGCGTCGTGTTGAAGATGCCGTAGTCGGGCGTGAAGAAGAACATCCAGATCGTCGCCGCGCTCACCAGCGGTAAGATTGTTGGATAGAAGAAGAAGAGCCGGGCGACGCCAATGCCACGCAACGCCTGATTGACCAGCATTGCAAAGAGAAACGCCAGCACGATGCTGACTGGCACCGTCCCCGCCACGAAGATCAGCGTGTTGTGCATGACCTGATGAAAACGGTCGTCGTTGAATAGCTCGACATAATTCTGGAAGCCGGTAAAGGTTGGCGTGCGGTAGCGCGCCATGTTGAGGCGTTGCAGAAAGAGGCTTTGATAGCTCGCCAGCAGCATTGGCCAGATCGTGAAGAGCGCTACAAAGACGAAGGTGGGCAGGATGAGGAGATAGGGCAGCGGCGACACGCGTCGGCGTTGCAGGCGGGCGAATGCGGTCATGGGCAAAGTCCTTGTGAGCATAAAAAGGTGAACGCGGATGACGCGGATCAAACGAATTGACACGGATCAAATCCGTGAAAATCTGTTGCATCCGCGTCACCCGCGTTCCATGCAGCCACTACTGCCGGAAGGGTTCCAACGCAGCATCGGCGTCCGCCTGCGCGGCGGCCATGGCATCGGCCACGCTCATCTCGCCATTGATCGCCTTGTGGATGTAGTCGTGCAGGATCGTGCGTACCTCGCCCAGGTTTTCGACCGTAAACTCGGCTTGTGCGTATTGCAGTGCATCCGCCGCCGCCTGCGCTTGCGGCGTGGCGGCCACATAATCTTTCCACGCCTGCGTTTCGAAAGCGGCGGCGCGGTTCGGGATGTAGCCGGTCTGGATGCTGAAGTCGGCCACGCGTTCGGGCTCGGTGAGGAACTGGATAAATTTCCAGGCGGCGGCCTTCTCGGCGTCGCTGGCGCCATCCAGGATGTAAAGATTGCCGCCGCCGGGGACGCTGGCGAACGTGCCGGCTTCCCTGCCGGGATAGGGCATCACGCCCACCTCGAAGTCAGCCTGTTTGAGGATGCTGCTCAGGCTGCCTGTTGAGTGAGCAATCATCGCTGTCTGGCCGCTGGCCAGGTCAGCCGGGCCGGTGCCCCAGTTCGCCTGGACGCCGGGCGGCGTTGCCTGGTAGACCTGGGACAGGTCGATGTAGAATTGGAGCGCGTCTCGCATCGCTTGCGTGTCAAAGAAGACCTGCGCGGGATCATCGCCGACGATATTCTGCCCGGCGCCAATCGCCAGCGGCTGGAAGAGCCAGTACGGCCAGTCCGATGAGAATTCGATGCCCCAGCGGGTGACATTGTCGCCCTCGCGCACGGTCAGCGCCTGCGCCGCCGCGGCCCAGCTTGCCCAGTCTGTCGGCGGTTCGAGACCGGCTTCCTTGAGCAGGTCGGCATTGTAGTAGAGCACCACGGCGCTGCGTTGGAAGGGGATGCTCCAGGTCTGGCCATCGTAAGTGGAGTTTGCCATATACGCTGGCAGGAAGTCGGCGATATAGGCTGGGTCGCTTGCAGCGATAAAATTATCTAGCGGCGCAATGTAGCCGGCGTTGACCAGGTCGTAGATGTCAGTCGCTAACATGACTGCCAGCGCCGGTGGCTTGCCGCCGCCCTCGATGGTGGTCTGGATAGCGGTCTTGACATCACCATAGCCACCGGAAAAGACTGGTTCCACGGTGATATTGGGATTGGCGGCATGGAACGCATCGACATAGCCGTTAAGGATCTGTGCAATTGGTGCATCGACTGCCACAGGGTAAAAGACCTGGATGGTGACCGGCTCCTCGGCGGCGGGGGCGGTGCTTTCACCGGCTGGCGCCGCTGGTGCAACTGGCATGGCGCAACCAGCCAATGCCAGTAACGCCAAAAGTAGCAGACTCAAGATCGGCCAAAGGCGCTTGGATTTCTTCACGATATTCTCCTTATTGGGTCCGTCTGGAAATGAAAGTTGCTATATTGGGTTGAAAAAGCGATGCCCATTCTATCACACTCCCACCATCGGCAACTTGACGCCATGTATGCGGGCGAACTCGATCGCTTCCGGGTAGCCGGCGTCGGCGTGACGAGCGACGCCCATGCCGGGATCACTGGTGAGGACGCGCTCCAGCCGTCGCGCCGCCGCGTCGGTGCCATCGGCGACGATCACCTGGCCGGCGTGGATGCTGTAGCCAATGCCCACGCCGCCACCGTGATGAATGCTGACCCAGGTGGCGCCGTTGACGGCATTGATCAGGGCGTTGAGCAGCGGCCAATCGGCGACGGCGTCGGAGCCGTCGCGCATCCCTTCGGTTTCGCGATTGGGGCTGGCGACCGAACCGCTGTCCAGATGGTCGCGCCCGATCACAATGGGCGCCTTGACCGCGCCGCTGGCAACCATCTCGTTGAAGCGTAGCCCGGCGCGGGCGCGTTCGCCGTAGCCTAGCCAGCAGATACGCGCCGGCAGCCCCTGGAACTCGACTTCCTTCTGCGCCAGCCTGATCCAGCGCGTCAGGTGTTCGTTTTCGGGGAATAGCTCCAGAATTGCCTGGTCGGTGGCGTAAATGTCCGCCGGGTCACCCGAAAGCGCCACCCAGCGAAAGGGACCTTTGCCCTCACAGAAGAGGGGGCGAATGTAGGCGGGCACAAAGCCAGGATAGCTGAACGCTTCTCGCAACCCATTGTCAAAGGCGCGCTGGCGCAAATTATTGCCGTAGTCGAAGACGACTGCCCCGCGTGCCTGCCAGTCGAGCATGGCCTGCACATGGCGCGTCATCGCATCGAGCGCCGCCTGCACATACGCCTGTGGGTCGCGCTGACGCAGCTCGGCGGCGTCCGCCAGCGTCATGCCGGCAGGGATGTAGCCGTAGAGTGGGTCATGCGCCGATGTCTGGTCGGTGACAACATCGGGCTGAACGCCGCGCGCCGCCAGCTCCGGCAGCACTTCGGCGGCGTTGCCGATCAAGCCGACGGATTTGGGCTGGCGCGCGGCGCGGGCCTCTTCGACCCAGGTCATCGCCTCTTCCAGGTTGTCGGTGATGGCGTCGATCTGGCGCAGATGCAGACGCCGTTCGGCGCGCCAGCGGTCGACTTCGACGATCAGTCCAACGCCGCCGTTCATGGTGATTGCCAGCGGCTGCGCACCGCCCATTTCACCCAACCCGGCGGTGATGACGAGCTTGCCTGCCAGCGTACCCCAGCCGTGCTGTCGCGCCAGCGCGCCGAAGGTCTCGTAGGTGCCCTGCAAGATGCCCTGTGTGCCGATGTAGATCCAGCTCCCGGCCGTCATCTGCCCATACATAATCAGCCCATCGCGTTCCCACCGCTCGAAGTTTTCTTGCGTTGCCCACGCTGGCACAATGTTGGAATTGGCGAGCAGCACGCGGGGTGCGTCCTCATGCGTGCGGAAGATCGCCACCGGCTTGCCGGATTGAACGAGCAGCGTCTCGTCAGGTTCAAGCTGCTCCAGGCTGTGCAGAATAGCGTCGAGGCTCTCCCAGTTGCGCGCCGCCCGTCCGCGTCCGCCGTAAACAATCAGGTTGTCGGGGTCGAAGGCGACGTCGGGGTCGAGATTGTTCTGTAACATGCGATAGGGTGCTTCGATCAACCAGTTCTTGCAGGTAAGCTGCGTCCCACGCGGGGCGCGAATGGTGCGTGGCGGCATGTTTAAACTCCTTTTGGGGTTACAAGCGTCACCCGTTCTATGTCCTCTCGTCACCCGTCGGGCGACAGGTCTGGGCGCCACTGGAAGCCAATGACGTGTGATGCCTGACGAGTGACAGATAACAAGTGATGTGTGTGACAATTGGCGATGACAGCGCCTTAAGCATACACCAGTTGCTGCGTTCCGTTCGAAAATGATGCGCACGAAATTGGGTGGTTTGGCGCGCAGTCAGCCATTTGGTATGATCACGCTATGTCACAATACAAAAAGCATGTCTTCATTTGCACTCAAGGTCCTTACTGTGGTTTCGACGGCGACACCGAGGCGATCTTCGAACGCATGAAACGGTTGGTGGGCGCGTATGGTCTGAACGAAACCGTGCGCATCAATCGCGCTGGCTGTCTCAATCAGTGCGGACACGGCCCCATGATGGTCGTCTATCCAGAGTCCACCTGGTACGCACATGTCCAGGCTGAGGATGTCGATGAGATCGTAAGTGAACATCTGGTCGGTGATCAGGTGGTGACGCGGTTGCGCTTCGATGCGCCGCCCGGCAACAATAAGAGCGTAGAGCATTATCCCGCTGAGGTGCATGCTTTCAAGGAAGTCACGGACAAGTTACAGAAAGAACGGGAAGCTTTGCGCCAGGCCGCATTACGCGCTTTGCAGGCGCGCACGGAAGCATAGGTCAGGATGGTGACCGCAGGCGTCCGTCACATTTGCACGCTCATCAAATCTTTCCTCATTTGAACATAAGAGCACGCGCGGAGGATTCCACTGTCAGCACCGTCTATGACGCTCCTGTCCATCGATCACCTCACCCTTTCGCCGCAGGAAGTTCGCCTGCTCCTGATCTGCCACGCTGAAGGGATGCAGAATCGCTACACCGAGCTGCTCCAGGGCGTCGAGCCGGCGGCTGATAGTGGCTTGACGGCGTTTGGTTGGGAGCAAACCAGCCTGCTGGCGCAGTGGCTGGCGACGCACGAAACGATCGACGTCCTCTATTCGGCGCCGCTGTTGCAGAGCCGCCTGACGGCGCAACGCATCGGGCAGACGTTAGGCATTCCCGTTACGGTTGACGAACGTCTGCCGGGGCGTCTGGCGCCCGATCTGACTCTCCCTTCCGCATGGAATCGCAGCGAGCGCTCGATTGCCCACTTTGCTGCTGCGCCAGCTATCGATCCTGCTTCGCCCTATGGCGTCTACCTGCACAGTCTGGTGGAAGCGCTCGACACGATCGTGCTGGCAAACTGGGGCAAGACGATCGCAGTTGTCCTGAGCGGCAATGGCGTGGCGACGGCAGTGCGTCATTTCGCTGGCGGCCATGCCCTCTCAATTGCCGTGAGCCACACGGCAATCACGGAGTTGCGACGTCAGGATGGCGCCTGGTGGCTGGTTTGTGTGAATCGACGCGAGCATTTGCCATTAGGCGTAGCGCCAACGCAAAGGCAGCGCAGCGCAGGACAGGACGCCGACGCCAACAGCGAGATTGCCCGCGATGTAGCGCATGTGGTGGCTACCTATGCGCGCATCCCCCCCCAAGGTGAAGAACAGGCGGACGCCAGGCGTCTACAGCGCTTGCAGCATCTGCTCAAATTTGCTCAGTTGCCGAAAGACTTGAGTATTCTCGATGTCGGGACAGGCACAGGGCAGCTGGCGCTATTGCTGGCGGAAGAAGGCGCACGCGAAGTGGTGGGGATCGACATCAGCCCGGCCATGCTGGAAGCGGCTGAGCTGCAGCGTTTGCGCGCGCGGCCACAAGTGGCGCGGCGGGTGAGTTTTCGTCTGGCGCCAGCGCACGCCCTGCCTTTCCGCGATGAACGGTTCGACGCCATCGTTTGTCGGCTGGTGCTGCACCACAGCCATAAACCGCAGGTCATCTTGATGGAATTGATGCGACTGCTCAAGCATAGTGGCATCCTGTTGATCGCTGACTTGCTCAGCGCCGATGACCCCGTCAAACGCGCCACCCAGAATGCCATCGAGGAGAAACGCAACCCAAGCCATGTGGGCGTCTTTGGGGTGGAGCAAATGCGCAAGCTGGTCACCGGCATCGGCTTCGTCATTGAAGCGGAACAGACCGTCGTCTTCGAACGCGAACTGGACGAATGGCTGGCGGATATGCAAACAGAGCCGGGCGCGCGCACGGTTGTGCGCGAAATGATCGAGGCGGGGCTGGAAACGGACGCCGCCGGACTACACGCCCGGCGGCAAGCCAACAAATTGATTTTTGACCAGCGACTCTTCTACTTGAAGGCGCGTAAACCCTGACCGTCTACCCCTTGTACAGCTCGCGCAGAATGATTCCTTTCTGAATCTGCGTTGTGCCCTCGTAAATCTGGTAGATCTTGCTATCGCGCATCAACTTTTCAACGGGATATTCGCGGCTGTAGCCGTTGCCGCCGAAGACCTGGACGGCATCCACCGCGTTGAGCACGGCGGCGTCAGCGGCGTAGGCTTTGGCGACGGCAGCTTCGGTCGTGTTGCGCCGACCATGATCGATCAACCATGCTGATTTCCAGGTGAGCGCGCGCGCCGCTTCCACGCGAATCTTCATGTCCGCCAGCATAAAGCCGACGCCCTGGAAGTTGTGGATCGGTTGACCAAAGGCATGACGCTCGTTGGCATAGCGCACCGCTTCATCCAGCGCCCGGCGGGCGACGCCGGTGGCGGCGGCGGCGACAGGCGGGCGGCTCTTGTCGAAAACCTTCATGCCGATCATAAAGCCGTCCCCCTCGCGCCCCAGCAGATTCTCGACGGGCACTTCGACATCCTCAAAGAAGACCTGGCAGGCCTGCGCTGCGTGCTGCCCCATCTTTTCCAGCGGCTTGCTGGTGCTGACGCCCTTCCATGCGCGCTCGACGATGAAGCAGCTCATCCCTTTGTGGCGGCCGTCAGGATCGGTCTTGGCGAAGACGGTAAAGTAACTCGCCACCGGCCCGTCGGTGATCCACGTCTTGGCGCCGTTGAGGATGTAGCGGTCGCCCTTGCGGATCGCCGTCGTCTTGATGCCGGCTACATCGGAACCGGCGTCAGGCTCGGTCATGCAGTAGGCCATGATCTTGCCGTCTTCGGTCAGTCGGGGAAAATAGCGCTGCTTCTGTTCGGCGTTGGCCGCGATCAACATCGGCAGGGCCGCCAGTTGGTTGAGCATCAGCGCCGTCTGGATGCCAGAGCAGCCATAAGCCAGTTCTTCGCCGACGATGCACTCCTCCAATACGCTGGCGCCGACGCCGCCGTATTCCTCGGGGATGTTCAGGTTCACCAAACCGACCTTGAGCGCTTTCTTCCACAGATCCCATGGCCATTCGCCAGAAACGTCGTAATGTTCCGCAGCGCCCGAATTGATGATCTCCTTGCGCGCAAAGTCTCGCGCCAGGTTCTGCAGCATGACCTGATCGTCGGTCAGATCAAAATTGAGACCGGAATTCTGTTCCACCATCGTGGCTGACATGAGCAAGTTCCTCTATTGGTTGAATGGTTGTCTAACTTTGCTTCATTCTGGCGCCACCGGCTGGGGCCGGGGCGAGGCTCTGCATTGATTCAACCGAGACGCGATTCTGCTATTGTTCCGATCCTGTTGGATGACTTGCGGCGCGGCAGGCGTCGCAAGTCACACGTCAGCGGTCAGGCGTCGCTCTGCAGATGCACCACGCGCGCGTTGACCAGCTTTATCAGCTCTTTCACGGGCAACAGGATGTTGGCGCCGCGTTGTCCGGCGCTGACGGCGATGCGCTCAAAGGCCTGGGCGCGATCATCGAGGTAGACATCGAAGCCCTTATTGATCAACGCCAGCGCACTGATGCCGCCGGTCTGCAGCCCCGTCAGCGCCTCGGCCTGGTCGTGCGTCGCCATCTTGACCTTCTTGACATTGACTGCTTTCGCCAGTACGCGCAGGTCGAGCGTTTCGGGGCCGGGCACGATCACCAGCAGCGGTTTGCGGCGCGGGTCGTCAGCCAACGCCACCAGCGTCTTGAAGACCTGTTCGGGAGGCAGGCCAATCGCCGCTGCCACCTCGACGGCGGAATGGACGCCAGCGTCGTAATCGTAGGTAAAAACCTGATACGCTACTTTCTTGCTGTCGAGAAATCGGGTAACGTTATTCTTGAACTGTGCACTCATCGTCAACGTTCTACTTTCTGAGGGATTACTGATTGCTAGGCAGAGTTTTCATATTTGCAGTGTTACGTGTTGCGTGTTACGTGTCGGAACCCCTCACGCAACACG
>DGFH01000301.1:1690-72754 GCA_002391565.1 Anaerolineales bacterium UBA3905 | reverse complement strand
GTGTCGGAACCCCTCACGCAACACGTAATACGCAACACTGCGCTCATAAAATGTCAACCTAGAAATCAGTAAGTCGCAATGGAACGACTTGTGGTTGTGTAGGGCGCTCGCATGATCACTGACCGTCTACTTCTGGCTACATTCATTGCTCTGGCGGCGTTGCTCGTCCTCGCCTGGGTGGCAGCGCGTCTGCAAACCAGCCGCCGCAATCAGGGACTGGCGCAGGGCTTTGCCGACAGTACGCGCAGCCGTCTGGTCTTTGCCCGCACACCCACTGCGGGTGGTTTCGACGCTCATTTCGAGCCAGCGCCGGAGCCGTTTGCGCACCTGGCGCTAGTATATCGCGGCGGCGCAACAGTTGACCCAATTGGCTTGTTGGTGCGCGCCATGCGCGGCAACGATGCATTGATCGTGCGTGGGTTGCTCCACGAGCGCCCCGCCGCCGAGTTGCTCTGGGCGCGTGGACAGATTCCCGCACGTGCGCTGGCGCGGCGTGCGCACGTGTCGCTGTGGGTGCAGCGTCGCTCCGACTTGATCGCCAGCGAGTATGCGGTGCGTGGCGCCGACACGACGGCGCTGGAGCACGTGTTCGTCGATTTGCAGGCGCGCTTTGGCGCGCTGTTGCAGCGCGTCAGCGTCGTGGCGGATCGAGAAGATGTGCATGTGGAGATTGTGCTGCACGGCGCCGGCTTGCGCGCAACCGAGGCGGCGGCGTTGATCGCCACCGTGCGCAGCCTGGGGCGGGCCGCTATGCGGCGTTGAGTTGATGTGATGGCCGGCAGACACGATGCCACGAATCTGACGGTTGCGCCTTCCGCGAAGCGTCTGCTTCGCGGAAGGCGCACAACGACGATTACTGCGCCGGGAAAGAGACGTTAATTTCGACGTTGCTTGACTGAATGGCGGGCAGCAGCGCGCTCACCAGCGATGAAATAGCGGCGCCATCCATGCCGGTGCTGTCCAGCAGACCAGCGCCAGCCGCCAGTTTGATCAGGTGGTTGAGCTCGCCATCCGCCCACCCCAACACCGGCAATTCTTTGCCGTTGAGCGCGATGTGGATGCCAGCCGCGTCGGTGCGCACGGTGGCGTTCGTGATGCCAGCTGCCACAGCGTCTTTCACCAACTGTGCGTTCAGTTTTAGTTGTCCAAAAGGTGCGCCTGTCAGCGCCTGCCACTCGGCGTCGGTGATGCCCTGCACTGTGTAGTTGCCCTCGATGTCGTACACCACCGGAATGCGGATCACAGGCGCTGCACCCACCTTCGTCATGAACGCTTCCTGGGCAGCGCGCGCAGTGGCAGCCGCTGACGCATCGCCCGCCACCTGCATGGGGATCATCTCGGCGCCCTGTCCAACCGGGAAGCGCAGCGCCACGCCTACGCCGACATCGGTAATGATCGGGAGCACGGCCTTGAGCGCAGCCGGCGCGGCCGGGCCAAGCAATTCGACGACATCGCCCAGGTTTGCCAGTTGCTCATCATTCCAGCGCATCGACGGAATTGGCTCGCCGTTGACCATGATCAGCAGACCGCTCGGCACCGTTGTCACCTGAATATGCTGAATGTTGGCGGCGGTTAACTGTGCGATGGTCGCCTTGTCGAGTTTGAGATCGGCGAGACCAGCAGGCAGCAGTGCGCCAAAGCTAGAGAGTGGCGCCCCACCCAGGCTGGCGACGCCTTCACTATCGAAATCGATCGTCAATGCTGGCAGATCGACGGCCAGCGCCGCATCGGTGGCGGCGGCGGCGGTCTCCCCGGCGCCGGCGCGTGCACCGCAACCGGTCAGCATAAGGGCGGCGAGTACGGCCAGAGCGGCCAGGAGCCAGAAACGCTTGACAGGCATGAGATTCCCTCCTGATTGATTTTGTGATGCGGGCGAATGTCGACTTCCATCCTGGATTCTACTTTGGCCGGGGTGCTCTGTCAAACGTCTGTGGTATACTGGCATGCAACTGGCGGCAGGCGGTAGCTGCTACAGGTAATTGGGGAGGAACCATCATGTCGGCACGCGCCAAAGTGTACATATCACCGGAGGCCTACCTGGCGGCGGAACGCGCCGGGGAGAAGAAGCATGAGTATTACGCCGGCGAGGTCTATGCGATGGCCGGAGCCAGCGAACGCCACAACCTAGTTGCTATGAATATCGGCGCATCACTGCACAGCCAATTGCGCCGGCGCGCCTGCAATGTCTATCCCAGCGACATGCGCGTGAAGGTGAGTGCACTGGGGTTCTACACCTACCCTGACATCAGCGTTGTCTGCGGCGCACCGCAGTTTGAGGATGCGCGGCGCGATACGCTGCTAAACCCGCTCGTGATCGTCGAGGTCTTGTCACCTTCCACCGAGAACTATGATCGCGGGCGCAAATTTCAGATGTATCGCACGCTGCCTTCGCTGGTCGAGTATCTGCTGGTTGCGCAGGATAGCATTCACATCGAGCACTACACGCGCCAACCGGATGGACGCTGGCTCTTCTTCGAAAGCGACCAGCCCGATGCAGTGTTTCAACTTGACGCCATCGGCTGCACGCTGGCTGCGGCGGATGTCTATGAAAAAGTCACCTTCGACGCCGCGAATCTAAGCGAATCTCTCTCCTATGACTGATCAACCCTTGTCGGCGGCGCAAGCTGCCACGCCGCTGAGCGCACGCCGCATGGCTCAGATCGGCGATCTTGCCATGCTCTTCACCTCTGACTATAAACGGTATGTGGTTCAGCTTCATCCCGACGGCGCCACGCACACCCATCTTGGCGTCTATTGGCATCGCGACCTGATCGGCCAGACGTGGGGCGCGCCCGTGCAGAGTCAGCTCGGCCATCGGGCGTTGCTGCTGCAGCCGTCGCTGACCGATCTCATGAAAACGCTCAAGCGCGGCACGCAGATCATCTACCCCAAAGACGCAGCCTATATTGTTCATCGCTTGAGTCTGCACGCAGGCAGCCGCGTGATCGAGGCGGGCACGGGCAGCGGCGGCCTGACGACGGCGCTGGCGTGGGCGGTGATGCCGACCGGCATGGTCTTCACTCACGAGGTGCGCCCCGACATCCACCAGATTGCGCGTGAGAATCTGGCGCGCGTGGCGCTGTTGCCTTACGTCAGGCTCTTTCTGGCCGACATCGAACAGGGGTTCCAGGCAGGCGACGTCGATGCGGTGTTTCTCGACGTGCGCGAACCCTGGCGGTATCTCAACCATGTGCGCGCCGCCTTGCGCCCTGGCGGTTTCTTTGCCAGCCTGCTCCCAACTGCCAACCAGGTGATCGATCTGTTGGCCGGTTTCGACAAACATCACTTTGCCGATGTCACGGTCGAAGAGCTGTTGTTGCGCCCCTACAAACCTACGCCTGATCGCTTCCGCCCGGATGATAACCTGATCGGCCACACCGGGTACCTGGTCTTTGCGCGCTGTATCGATGCTGGCGAGGAGATGGCCGCTGGCAACGGCCAGAGCGTCAGCGTTACGAGGCGCGGCTACGCACCAACGCCGAACTTGATGCCGAGACGCAGCGGCGCGCCGCCGACATCGCCGCCGGCGGCAAGAAATATCCCGAACTGCCGTTGCCAGATTGACGTCTGACTTGCACCAAGTCGCTCTCAGCACATGGGGGAAGGCGATTGAGCGCACGGGCTGTCAGCAGATTGTGCGCCGATGACGAGTGACGCCAGACAACCTTTATGCGTGACGCGTCACGAACCGCCACCCCTGGCGGCGCTGCTTGCCCGGTTTTTTGGCGTCGACCAACGTGCTGGCGTCGCCGCGTCCGATCCATGCGGCAGCCTGTGCATAGCCCTGTTCGATCAGGCTGGCCGAGTGCCCGAAGTCGGCTGGTTCGATGGGGTCTTCTGTCCACAGTGGTAGATAGTGCAGCCGCACACGGCGCGCGGTCTCGATCAGGTGCAGATCATGGTCGGCCTGAAGGCGCAACATCGTAGAGACGGCCTGGTTGATGTGTGCGGCTACACCGCGCAAGCGCCCTGGACGCGGTGCTTTGGACGGGTGATGCAGGTGTAGGGCGTAGATTTCGGTGGCGCCACGCTCAAGGGCAACGCGCAGCGGCAACGGTGTGACGGTGCCTCCATCGACATAAAGTTCGCCGTTGACTTCCCAGGGTGGGTGCATGGGCGTCAAGGCTGTGCTGGCCATCAAGGCGTCGAGCACACGGTCGTGGGGATCATCGCCAAAGACATGCAATTGCCCGCTGCGCAGGTGAGTGGCCGTCACGTAGAGGCGGCAACCGGTCAGGTCGCCAAAGGTGAGCGCTGGCGTGCAACCACTTTCCTGGAGAAACTCAAAGAAGCTACGATTGTCGTACAGGCTATCCTGACCACTGAAAAAGCGCCACAGCACGCGCACTTTGGCGCCGGGGTAGACGCGGTCAGTCGTCACGCGGCGCCAGATGGTTGCAGCGTTTTCGAGTTCGGCGAGGGTTGGTGCGGTCGCCAGAAACGAGGCATTGAGCGCACCGACAGAACAGCCCACGACCAGGTCTGGGATGATTTTTCGTTCGAGCAACAGGCGGAGGGCGCCAACCTGCAAGGCGCCAAGTGAACCGCCGCCGCTCAGGACAAAGGCGCGCTTCATAGGGCGCCTCCTGTTGGTCGTTGTTGTTCCTCTGCGCACCGGGGGCAAAAGCGAGGATCGGCCAGTTCTTCCATATGTTTGGTGCAGACGGCGAAGGTCACTTCCACCTGGCCGCGCAAAAAGCGTTTTGTGACGGTGGCTTCCAGCGCCAGGTCGCGCGAGTTGCTGGCGATCAGAATTTCGGGCACAGGGCAGCTATCACAATAGGTGCGCTTCCATGCGTGCTGGTTGTTGGGGTTGGCTTCCAACAGACGACAGGCTTCTTTGTTCTTGCCACGAAAGTAATCGCCGTAGAAATAGCGACAGTTGACTGGTTTGTTCATAGTGGCGTCATGATCAAAAGCAAAGGAGACCGCAGGGGGCACGCGGTCTCGAACTGTGGTCTCGAACCATGCAGCGTGAGCGAATCGCCCCAGTGCGCCGTCAATTCTTCCAGAAAGGCGACTGATCGTCGTCGAAATCTTCGTCGGAGTCATCGAAGTCGCGTAACGAGTCTGGATCGATGAACAGTCGTTCGGCCAGGTCTTCGACGCGCTTGCTCTGTTCGGGGAGCAAATAGCCAAATTCCTGCTCCAGCCCCAACAGGGTCTCCAGCTCGGCTTCGAGCAGGTGATAGTCACTGTGCGACAGCGGGGCGCCTGGATCGCCAGCCATACGATAGCCTTCCAGGTAGGATTCGTAGTCGGGGCAGGTGTCCTCGCCTGAGTCCATCTCGAAGGGGTCATCCTCGTCATTGATCCAGGCGGTTGGCTCTGGAAAATCGCGTTGGGGCGCTGCACGCAGTTCCCCGCGATTCTGTCCGCCTGTTCTGTTCTGACCCGGCGTCTGGCGTCCCGCAATGGTCGGCGCGGCAGGCGGCTCTATCGTGTATCCGGCTCCATCTTTGGGGATGCGCAACGTGCTGAATTTGTGCAGCACCATATGCAGGTCGTCGGGGGGGATGGCGCCGCGAAACAGGTCGCGCCCGATGAGCAGCGCCGCCAGTTCCCAGGTGGGCACGATCTTGTCGCTGCGGCGGCGGGAGGCGACAATTTCCTCCGCCGCCAGCGCCACGCGCAGGTTCTGCTCCTGGATCGCTTCTTCATCGCGACTTTCGCGCGGCTGCAGCCGCAAGATGTAGCTGCCTGCCACCGCATCGCGCACTGTGATCATGATGTCGTCGCGACTTTGACCGCCCTGGGCATCGATCCAGGCGCTGAAGGCGCTGCCCAGGTGTAACGCCCACATCTTGCGCTCGATGGCGGCTTCCGCCTTCAGCACCGGCCCACCCATCAATTCGATCGTCAGGCGCCGCAGGTCAGGACGCTGATTCTGGAAAAATTGTGGAAAGAACACGGCATGCTCCAACTCGTCGAGCAGGAGATACCCTCGTCGCACCTCTTCGGCGGTGAGCGGATGCCGGAAGGTGTTGCCCTGTAGCAAGTGGGACAACCACCCGACGCGGCTGGGCGCCACCGGCACCGCCTGGTATAGCTCGCGCACGGCGCGATAGACAGCACGGCGCGCCCCAGCGCCCAGCGGACGCTGACGCCCGATCACGCTTAGCAACCCGTCGATAGTGAGTGGCTGTTCCGATGCACTCAAGGCACGCGCCACACAGGTCGCATAGCTTGGATACCGTTCTGACTTTTCCATACGCATTTTTTCTCCTACTCTCGTCATGACACTGGGCGAATTATCCCACAGGATCAACAAAATGTCTATTGCCTACGAAACTAAGGGAGGGATCACAGCGTCATTGCCGCTTGCACCGACCGCATTGCCAGAGTGAGATGCGCTGGTTTTGCAACCCCCCAAAAGATGCGTTACCCTTGCCTATGGCGCGTGGTGGAGGGCGCAAGTGACGGCCCTATCCTGCGTTCCAGTGTAGAACAGCATTTTGCAATCCATCATTGCAATTCCCTTTCAGAGCATCAAAAATTATTGCATTTATTGGAGAACATTCATGCAGCCACCTGTCGAGTCGATGCCGGTTGAATCACCTTTTATCACTGGATTGCGTTGTCTACGATGTGGCGCCTTCTATGCGCCCGGCGCCATCGACTATGTATGCGATTGTCGTCCGAATCGGGGCAGTGATCTTGGCACACTCGATGTTGAATATGACTATGCAGCGCTTGCTCGTCTGTTGACGCCCGCTGTCTGGCATGCTGACCCGGATCGTTCGATTGGTCGCTTTTGGCGCCTGTTGCCGATTGCTAACCGCGACGCTCTGCCCCCCTTGCCGGTGGGCGGCACCCCGTTGCTGGCTGCGCCGCGTCTACGCGCTGCAACCGGTCTGAAACATTTGTGGATCAAGGACGATGGTCGCAACCCCAGCGCTTCGTTCAAGGATCGGGCGTCGGCGATCGCCGTGGCGCGCGCCCAGCGCGCCGGGCGCGCCATTGTGGCGACGGCAAGCACCGGCAACGCGGCGGCGGCATTGGCGGGTCAGGCGGCGGCGGCTGGACAGGCGACTGTGATCTTTGTGCCTAAGAGCGCGCCGCCTGCCAAGATCGCGCAACTTCTGGTCTATGGCAGCACAGTGCTGGCGGTTGATGGCAGCTATGACGATGCGTTCGACTTGTGCACCGAGGCCTGCCTGGAGTTTGGCTGGTACAATCGCAGCACCGGCTATAACCCCTACATGACGGAAGGCAAGAAAACAGTCTCATATGAGATCGCATTACAACTGGCGGAACAGAGCGGCGCCATACTCCAGGAGCCGATCCGGCTAGTGGCCCCCGACGCTGTCTTCGTCTCGGTGGGCGACGGCTGCATTATTGGCGGTGTGCATAAGGGCTTTCGCGATCTGTTGACGCTGGGATGGATCGAGCGGATGCCGCGCATCTACGGCGTACAGTCCGCCCTCAGCCCCGCCTTGTACAATGCCTGGCGCGCCGGCGTCGACGTGCCTGCGCCCGTCCATGCCACGACGCGCGCCGACAGCATCAGCGTCGATGCGCCGCGCGATGCAGTTAAGGCGCTGGCGGCGGTGCGCGCCACCGGCGGCGCCTACGTGCTGGTGGAGGACGCCGCCATTTTGCAGGCGATCCTGCCGCTGGCGCGACTGGGCGGCGTCTTTGCCGAACCGGCAGGCGCCACCGCCTACGCGGGCTTGCTGCAAGCCCAGCGCGACGGTTTGATCAAGGCGGATGAAACGATCGTGGTGATCAACACCGGCAGCGGCCTCAAAGATGTGCGCGCCGCGATGGAGGTGACGGGCGAAGTGCGCGAGATTGCGCCGACATTGGCGGCTGTGCGTGCGGCGCTGCCGCAGGCAGCAAGCTGATTTACGGCGCCCGCTGTAACATAGCGCCGTCTGAGAGATATTTTTTCTTCATCTCGGCTAACGCCGCTGGCTGCACCGGCTTGGTCAGGAAGTCATCCATGCCGCTGGCAAGACAGCGTTCGCGCTCCTCATGCAACGCCCCCGCTGTCAAGGCAATGATGGGGACGCGCCGTGCGCCTTGTTCCGCCTGGCGAATCAATTGGGTGGCGGCCAGTCCGTCGAGTTCCGGCATTTGCACATCCATCAGGATCAGGTCGATGGGATGCGTGCGCGTTGCCTCCACCGCCTCCAGACCGTTGTGCGCCTCCAGGATTTCAACGCCAGGGATGATCTTTTTCAGCAAAATCTTGATCAACATCATGTTGGTGGCGACATCTTCCGCCACCAGGATCGTGACTGGCTGTTCCGCGTCCGTCGGTGCGACTGTCTCTTGCGATGGCGACGCCGGCGCATTGGGTTGGTGGTCACTGTCGTGAAGGTTGCACAGGAACCGATAGAGTTCTCTGGCCTTGACCGGTTTGGTCAGGTTGAAGCGGATGCCAAGTTTCTTGCATTCCTCGCTTAGCCCTGGATCGTCGGATGAACTGTGCAACAGGATGATCGGCATCTGTGCAGGAGACAGGCGCAACTGTTCGCGGATCAGCCGGATCGTTTCCAGTCCATCCATCTCGGGCATGTGGTAGTCGATGATGAGCACGTCGTAGGGCGGCGTGTTGGTTAACAACGCCAACGCAGCTGCGCCGCTGTCGCAACCGACATACTCGATGCCCCAGTAAGCAAAGTTGTGCTCCAGGATCAGCCGATTGTTGTCGTTATCATCAACGACCAGCACGCGTTGGATGGGGAGCCTGGGCAACGCATCGCCGGTGTGTATATAGGTGGTCTCGATGGCGAAATAGAAGATCGAGCCTTTGCCCGGTTCGCTGTGCACCTCGATTTGGCTGCCCATCTTTTGCGCCAGCAAGTTGGAGATGGTCAGCCCCAGTCCAGTGCCGCCGAAGCGACGCGTGGTGGAAGTATCCGCCTGCGTAAACGCCTGGAAGAGGCGTCGTCGCTGCTCAGGCGCAATGCCAATGCCAGTGTCGCGTACGGTGAAGGTGTAGCGCCCATGCGTCTGGTCGAGTGGTGTGAACTCCACCTTCAGCTCGACTTCGCCTTGTTCGGTAAATTTGACGGCGTTGCTGAGCAGGTTGATCAGAATCTGCTTCAAACGCACCGGATCGACTTTGGCCAGGCGCGGCATGTCCGGCGCAATGCTGAGCAGCAATTCGAGCTGTTTCTGGCCGGCGTGATACTTGATGATGTCGGCGGTTTGTTCCATGAGTTCGACCAGGTCCGCCTGGATAATTTCCAGTTCCAGCTTGCCGGCTTCGATCTTCGAGAAGTCGAGGATGTCGTTGATGATGCCGAGCAATGCCTGACCTGACGTATTGGCGTGTTGGGCATATTGCTGTTGCACCGACGTCAGCGGCGTTTTCAGCAGCAACTCGGTGAAGCCGATCACGCCGTTGAGCGGCGTGCGGATCTCGTGACTCATATTTGCCAGAAATTCCGACTTGGCTTTGCTGGCCGCCTGCGCCTGGGCGGTCGCAGCTTGCAACGCCTGTTCGATCTCACGGCGTTTGCGGACATTCACCAGCATCTGCGCAAAGACGGTCAGCAAACGCTGTTCAGCCGCTGTGTAGTTGTAATGGCGTCGGACGGAATCGAAGCCGACAAAGCCCAGACAACGCGTCCCATCCATCAGGGGGACGGCGATCAGGCTTTTGATCTCCTGCGGCTCTAAAACCTGACGAATGCCGCTTTCGGGCGGCAGTGCAAAGACATCGGGCACGTACATCGTTTCCCCACGCATGTGGGTGGCGACCCAGTCGGGCACCAGGTTCAACGGCACCTGCTGTAGCTGGTCGATTTGCGGCGTGATGCCATCGACGCACCATTCGTGCGTGTTGCTACAGATTTGCCGCTCAAAATCATAGTCGAACAGATAGACGCGGTCGGCGCCGACAAACTCGCCCAACTCACCCAGCGAGGCTTCGATGGCGCGATCCACCTGATCTAGCGGCATGCTGATGTAGGTGGACGAGATCTCCATCAGCATCTCCTGCAACCGCGTCTGTTGCAACAACTGCTCTTCGATGTGCTTGCGTTCAGTGATGTCAACAGCGGTGCCGGCGTGCCGAATGACTGCGCCGGCTTCGTCCCGTACAGGGAATGATTTGGCATGCACCCAACGCACTTCGCCATCTGGTCGCACAATGCGATACTCCATGTCGAAGTTGCCCCCCGCAGCGTAGGTCGCATAGGCTTTCATGACCGCCGGACGATCGGCCTCGTGAACGGCGTCCAGGAACGATTGAGGGTCAGCATAGAGGCTTTCACAGCTACGCCCCCAGACTTGCTCATAAGCGGGGTTGATGTAGAGCATCTTGTTGTTTTCGACATTGCGCAGCCAGAAGACCTCGCCCACATTTTCGGCGATCTGACGGAAGCGATCCTCGCTTTCGCGCCGGGCATCCTCCGCCAGTTTCTGGGCGTGGATGTCTTGAATCGTGCCGAAGATCCGAATGCAGCGTCCATCATGACGTTCTGCCCTGCCAATGGCGCGCACCCATCGCACTTGCCCATGCAGCGTGACCAATTCTGCTGTCACGTCGAAGGGTTTACCCTGTTCGATGGCCTGGGCAACGCAACGGGTGATTGTCTCGCGCGATGCACCGGCTTTGTAGAAGTTGATCGCATTCGTCAGGTCAGGCGTAAAGTCTGGAGGGGCTTCGTGAATTTCACGCGTCACAGCCGACCAGTAGAGCGCCTGGTTGGTCACGTCCAATACCCAGGCGCCGACGCGCGCCATCTGCATGGCTTGTTCGAGCAAATCCTCTGGCTGCGCGGGGCGTTGTGGGGCGTCCTCTGAAGGCGCCGCCAGTCGTTGTGGTGGCTGCGGTTGCACCAGGTCTTGTGTGCCCATTGCCAGCTCCCGTGATCAGTATAATAAGAAGAAGCCGCAACCAATCGTCAGGTGCGATGACTCTACCTGACGAATAGATGCGGCAGCTGAGAAACAGGGTTTACGACTAAATTATAGCTGTAGTGAGGCCGGTTGACAAGGAATTACCCCTGTGGGTGACCGGAAAAGCCGCGCATCACTCTCCCAACACCAGTGTGCCCCATTCTGTGGGGTTGTCGTGAGTGGTGCGCGCTGGCGAGGCGGAGAGGACGGTCTGCTGCGCCGGGGTTTCGCCGTCGTTGTCGTTGATGCTCAGGTTGAAACCAAAGCGTGCACCGGGCTGCAAGTCAGCGCCATTCAGATCAAAATAGAGCCAGGGTATCTGCACTTCCAGGGTGTATTGACCCGGCGCTGTCGTCACCACGCCAGGCGGGTCGAAACGACTTTCCGCTGCCAAAGGCAGCCAGCGATAGCCGCGCACATATTGAAATGCAGCATCTGGCGCCAACCCAAGCTGCGTATCGTCATCGTTGGCGCGCGTATCGGCGAAATCATCAATCAGGCGGCGGTCAAATTGCAACTCTACGCCGTCACCCTGCCACTGGTCGCTGCCATCCGGCCCTGCGCGCAACACATCGTCGGTGATCTGTACGGCAAGATACAACCCTTCCGGCGTCCACATCATCTGCATCACGCCGCCAAGATCGCTGGCGCCATTCCACTGTTCGCGCCCCTGAATCACGGCGCTGACGGGTAGCCAGGGGCCAGGCCAATCCTCGAAACGCCCGTCGAGTGTGATCGGCTGACCGCGCCGTGCGGTGAAGACGCCGTTTGCTGCGGGCCGCATATCGGCAGCGCTGCTGACTGCGGTTGCGGTTGGCGGAACCGGGAGACTGGTGGCTGTGGGCGGCGTCGTGACGCCACCCGGCGCGCCTGCCAATGGGCCGCTGCGCCAGCGCCCATCGTTGATAAAGGTCAACCACAATGGACGCCAGCTGGCGTCGGTCGCCTGGTTATAGAGATTTTCGGCGGTGCAACTGGGCGCCGGGACGCTGGCAAGCGCAAAGCCCTGCTCGAAGTTCTGTACAGCGGCGCAGAAGCCCTTTTCCGGCATGGTCGCCCAACCCAGACGTGTGAAGACATCGTCGCGCACGCCCCAAATGTAACCGAAGCCGCGCTCCGGGCGATAGAGCCCGGGCGGCGGCTCTCCGCGCCACGGGGGCTCCTGTCCATTCCAGGTCTCGTTCGATGGCGTCCAACTACCGTCGCCAAAGAGAATGTAGGAGAGATTGGTGTCACTGCGCCACAACATGGCGCCGCGTTCGAAGCTTTCGTAGGCGGCCCAGACGATACTGGTGGGCGCCACCGGGCAGCCCAGGGCGCCCGGATCGAAACTGGCAGCAAATTGTGGGTCGAGCGGCACGGTGCAGACGCGCGTCGGGGGCGGCGCTGTCGGCGTGGGCAGTGGCGTCGCTGTCGCTGGCGGCGTGATGGCGGGTGTGGCGGCGCTAACGCCGTCTGCTGTCGCAGCGGCTTCCGGCGCCGCTGTGCTGGTGGGTGTGAAGGTGGCGACAGGTTGCGAGGTGACTGCGGCAATCGGCGCTTCTGTAGCAGCGCCGCCCAGCCGATCGGCCAGGGTTGTCCAGCCGACGCCAACCGCAAAGGCGAAGACGAAGAGAAGGCCGGCGCCGGCCAGCCACAACCACCAGCGTGGACGCGACGGCGGCGCGCCTTGTCCAGTGGCATCAGGAATGATCTCGTAGTCGTCAGGATTTGCCACAGTCTATTACCTTTGCCCAACTTGCAGGCTGCAATTACGGCGTCGGCGTCACACCTGGCGTCGTCACCGCCTGCTGCAGGAACGTCCAGAGCAGTGTGCGCTGTTCCACAGCATACACGAGCCAGACGCTCAACGCAATCAGCGCCAGCAACAAACTCAGGGTCAGCCAGAGGCGTCTAGGGTGGCGGCGACGGGGCGCAACCGGCATGTCCACCGGTGGGCCGGCCATGCCCGGCGCATAGAGCCGCAGCACCCGTTGTCCGTCGACGCGCACGGCGCGCACCACCACCTTGCAGCCAATCCAATCGCTGGCAAAGGGGCTGTCCGTCATGCGTAACAAGGTTTGTATGTCGTCGGCGCTCAATACCAGTGGTTTTGTCAACCCTTCAATGAAGATAAGCGGCGTCAGAGCTTCGACGCCCTGGGTGTTGACGCTGTGGATGCGCCCTTCCCACTGCCCGTTGGGGAGATCGTCCGGCTGGAGTCGATAGCGTGTTACGACGCTGACAGCGCGACCCTGGACTGCGGATTGGGGAGGAGTGTGCGTCACCTCAGCGGCAAGCCGCGCGGCCTGGGTGCTTTTATCAGCCATGTCGCTCCACTCTGACGCCCCACTTACCTGACGCCTACTTGCTTAGCGCCCCAATACAGCGTCGATCACCGCCCGGTTGATGGCGCCGGGGCGTACATCGATGATCGTCCCATCCGGATGAATGAAGATGCTGGTTGGCAGCCCGTTCACGTTGTAGCGATTGCTGATCGCTCCCTCCTGGTCAATCACTACGGGTACATTCATGCGAAACTGTTCGGCGAACTGGCTGACTACGTCCGCTGACTCATTGGCGTTGACGGCCAACAACACCAGATCAGGATAATCGCGCGCCGCCTGCAGCAATTCCGGCATCTCGGCGCGACAGGGCGGGCACCAGGTTGCCCAGAAATTGATCAACACCGGGCGCCCTTTGAAGTCGGCCAGCGATGCGTGGCGACCATCGGGCAGCAGCAGCGTAAAGTTGGGCGGCGTTTGACCGAGCTTGAGCAGTTGAGGCGGTCCTGCCTCTTCGAGCACAGCCTGGGGAAAGCCGCGCCCAATGGTGGTGGGAAACTCATCCAGCCCCACGCGTTTGGCGCCCGCCGGCAGACTACTGTTGCTTTGACCACCACAAGCTGCTAACGTCAAGAGTAGCAGCACCAACACACCTATTCGTTTCATACGTAGCGCTCCTCTGCCTTGTCGCTGAGCTGAGACCGGGCAGTGACTCGATTATACCGCATCGCTGCCACTATGATGTGACGCCTGTCGCATCAAAATAGGCGCCGATATTTTGATGCAACGACGCCCGTCAAGGTTACTTGCAAGTGCTTCCATGTTAGAATCAGGGCAATCATTCCATCCCACTTTGTGCAAGGAGGCATTTCATGATACAGCCCACTGTGCGCGTGTTGCCTGCTGATTATACGGTGGCGCTGACGGATTTCACGCGACGTTATCCCGATTACGCCGCACATGCTCACCTCGACGCCCTACGCGCCACCGACTATGCGCGGCTGGATCGCACCGGCCACATCTATCTGGACTACACCGGTGGCAGCCTCTACGCCGAGTCGCAATTGCGCAAGCACCACGAATTATTGGCGAACAATGTCTTTGGCAACCCTCATTCACAGAACCCCACTTCGCTGGCGATGACGCACCTGGTCGAACAGGCGCGTGAGCATGTGTTGCACTTTTTCAACGCCGATCCTGATGAGTACACAGTGATCTTTACGCCCAACGCCAGTGGCGCGCTCAAGCTGGTGGGTGAGTCTTATCCTTTTACGCCGGGCGGTCGCTATGCCCTGCTCTATGACAACCACAATTCGGTCAACGGCATCCGCGAGTTCGCGCGTGCACGTGGCGCTGGTGTTCACTACATCCCCGTTAGCCTGCCCGATCTGCGCGTCCCCACTGCGCGCGTGCTGGATGTCTTGGCGCTGGCTGACCCGGCGCGTCCTAACCTCTTTGCCTTCCCGGCGCAATCCAACTTCAGCGGCGTGCAGCATCCGTTGGATTGGGTGGAGGCGGCGCAGGTGCGCGGGTGGGATGTGCTGCTTGACGGCGCCGCCTTTACACCGACCAACCGCCTTGATCTGCGTCAGGTCAAGCCCGATTTCGTGCCGCTCTCTTTCTATAAGATTTTTGGCTATCCGACCGGGGTTGGGGCGCTGCTGGCGCGCCGCCACGCCCTTGCTAAACTCCGCCGCCCCTGGTTTGCCGGCGGTACGATCACGATCACATCGGTGCAGGGTGAAGGCTGGCATGCTCTGATTCCCGGCGCTGCGGGTTTCGAGGATGGCACGGTCAATTATCTCAATCTGCCGGCCGTAGAGATCGGTCTGCGGCACATCGAGACCATCGGCATCGACGCCATTCATGCGCGCGTCATGGCCTTGACCGGCTGGCTGCTGGAGCAGATGACGGCGTTGGCGCACAGCAACGGCGCGCCGCTTGTCCATATCTTCGGCCCGACGCACACCGATGCGCGTGGCGGGACGATTGCATTTACGCTGCGCGACCCAACAGGGGAAGATTTCGACTTTCGCCGCGTGGAGGCGGCGGCGGCGGCGCGGTTGATCTCACTGCGCACAGGCTGTTTTTGCAATCCCGGCGACGGAGAGGTGGCGCACAGCCTGACGCGCGCAGAGATGGCCTGTTACTTCACCGACGCCCCGCCTTCCTCTTTCTACGAATTTTACGATCTACTGCATGTCGCCACCGGCAAAACGCCAAGCACGCTCCGCGTCTCGTTGGGGGTGGCGTCGAACTTTGCCGATGTTTACGCCTTTGTGCACTTTCTCCAGGAGTTCCGCGATCGTCGCGCTGCCGATTTGCCCTGGGCGCCGGAGCCGACCCTGGCCGCCGTTCGCCAGCGCGACGCTGCATAGCCCGGAGGACAGGATGCCGTTACCCAATCACGGTGGCGGTCGTTTGCAGCTTGCCGCGATGACGCGAGAGGAACTGCGTGTTCACCGTGCACCCGATGCGCGGCAGTTCGAATGGCAGCGGCGAGGCGTCGGTGTCGCGCCCACTCTCGCACGCCTCGACGATCTGCGCCGTCAACATGCCGAGCACGGGCGCCGTTTTGAACGACGAGCCGCTTGTGCCGATGCAGACATAATAGCCGGGCAGATCAGTGCGATCGACGATCGGGTACCAATCCTGCACCGTCACATCGTACAGATCGGCGACCCCGCGCGGACGTCCCATTGTCACACTGGGCATGCGCTTCATCAGACGCAGCGACTGGCGTTGGCGATACAACTGTGTGATGCTGCGATCGATGGCGTCGGGGTCATCGACAAATTCCAGCACATCACATTGCGGGTCGGTGGAGCCAACGATAATGTCGCGCCCGCGTGACTCGGGCCGAAAGTAGATGCCGCCGTCCAGATCGCCGACAATCGGCAGGGAAACGCCGCGCTCGAAGAGTGGATTCGCCTGAGCGTGCACCTCGCGGCGCAGTGGGCGCGTCTCCAACGGCAGCGTGACCCCTGCCATGCGATTGACGATGGCGGAATGTGGCCCAGCCACATTCACGACGACGTCGGTTGTCAGCGCGGCGCCGCTTGCCAACCGCAGCTCGAAGCGCTGTGTTGCGCCTGCCTCAATCGCCGTGACCTGCTGGTGAAAGCGAAACTCGACGCCGGCGCGCGTAGCGGCCTGACGCAGGTTCTGCGCCGCCAGCGCCGGAAAAACCACATAACCGGCATCTTCCTCCCATACCACACCTTCCAACTGCCGTTCGCTTGGCTCAAAGAAGCGCGGATCATCGACCGGCGTGGCGGGATAGAAGGAACTCAGGTCGAGAAAGGGGAAGCGCGCTTTGGCTTCGGCGTGTGACAGCACGTGCGCCTTGATCCCTAATCGCTGCATCTCACCCGCTGTCGCCAGCACACTTTCATCCAATCGCGGCGGGATGAAGACCATGCCCGGACGCGGAAACTCGATCAACTCGCCTTCGATGTCGCCGACAAACGACCGCCACTCCGCCCAGATATGCCAGCCTTCGTGCGCCATCGCAATCATGCCGGGCTGGCTATAGAAGCGGCGCACAATACCGCACGACGACGAGGTCGAACCATGGCCAGCGTCGCCGTTCTTATCGATCACCGTGACCGCAAAGCCACGCCGCCGCAATTCCAGCGCCACTGCGCAGCCTATGACGCCGGCTCCGATCACACACGCTTGCATCCTCAGACTCCTCTCACTGCTTTGTTGCTCAACATAGCTGTTCACATGGATCGATCAAATGGATCAATCAAAGGGATCAAATGACAAAAATGGCTTGACGCACTATTCGATAGCATATCATATTGTGCGTTGCCTACCAGCCAATGCGAAAATGCACGATCATGATGAGCAAAAATGGCGGCAAAGAAAGCAGCAAAGAAAGAGGTGGCCGGTGAAGCTCTGGATCGATGGACGGTGGCAGCTGGCGGAGGATGTTGCGGCATGCGATGCTGATCCCGTCAACGCTGCACAGGTCAATGCTGTGCGCGAGTTTACCCGCGCCTGGTTGCGTGGGGATGGCGAGTTCACCGTGCACACTTCCGGATCGACGGGCGCGCCCAGACCGATCCAGTTGCGCCGCCGTCAAATGATCGCCAGCGCATGCGCCACCGGCGCCGCTCTGGGGCTGAGGGCGGGAATGACGGCGCTGGTCTGTCTGCCTGTACAGTACATTGCCGGACGCATGATGTTGGTGCGCGGCTTTGAGCTGGGGCTGAACCTGGTGATCGTTGCACCATCCGCCGATCCACTGGCTGGGCTACCGGAGGAGATCGCTATCGACTTTGCGGCATTCGTGCCGTTGCAGATGCAGACGTTGCTTGATCTGGCGCTGACAGCGCACAACGACTCTTGCTTTCCTGACGACACAACCCAGGCCTTTCGCTATCGCCGTCGGCTGGATGCCATGCACGCCATCCTGGTCGGCGGCGGGCCACTCATACCCGCGTTGGAAGCGCAGATTCGTCAACTCGCTGCGCCCGTGCACCACACCTATGGCATGACGGAGACCGCCACCCACGTGGCGCTGCGGCGGCTCAACGGGCCGAACGCGTCGCCTGCCTTTGTTCCGTTGCCCGGCGTCATCACCGGCGTCGACGCTCGCAGTTGTCTGCATCTGTGCGGCCCGATGACCGACGATGTGATGGTGCAGACTAACGATCTCGTCGAGTTGCAGGCCGACGGCGCCTTCATCTGGATTGGGCGTTGGGATAATGTGATCAACAGCGGCGGCGTCAAGGTGCACGTCGAAAGCGTGGAGGCGGCGCTGGCGACCATCGGCGCCGATCAGCCGGAGTTGGGGTTGGCGCGGCGTCGCTATTTTGTCGCCGGTTTGCCCGACGACCGGTTGGGTCAGGTGGTGACGCTTGTGATCGAAGGCGCTGCCCTGCAGGAAGATCAGTGGCAACAACTCCGGTGGGCGGCAAGCCAGGCGTTGCCGCGCCACCATGCCCCGCGCCAGGTGCTCTATGCTTCTCGTTTCGCCGAGACGCCGACCGGCAAGATCGACCGCACGGCGACGCTGGCAGAAATAAATCAACCAGGTTTCGCCGAGAAACCTGGTTGATTCGATCCTACATGCGCGACCGTTGCGCCGGAGCGCAACGCGCTTACCGCCGGATCAACGGCAGGTAAGTTGGCAGTGGCCCGCCCAGAATCTTGATTGCACCCTCGTAGGTGGCGGCTACCACCTCCAACTCGACGTCACTGTCGGCGTTTAGCAAAGCCGGCGCGCTCTTGATCGGATAGCCAGCGTCCTTCGGCCACTCCTTCGGCGCCGAACCATCGGCGTTCCAGACATAGACATAACCATCGTCCGAACCGACCACGATTTCGGGCTGACCGTCGTGATCTACGTCGCCGGTGATGGGCGACGAGGAGACAGCCGCGCCGGTGGTCTGGGGCCAGCCGGTCAGCCGGTCGCCGTTGTTGCGCCATGCCCAGACCTTCTTGTCGTCGCTGCCGACTACGATCTCCAGCGCACCGTCGCCGTCGATGTCCACCAGCAGCGGCGACGAACGCACGATCCAGCCGGTGGCGCGCTTCCACAGCAACTGCCCGCTGCTGCTCAGCAAGTAGATGAAGCGGTCGCCCGAGCCAATCACGATCTCCAGACCGGGGGAGCCGGGCGCCACATCGCCCACCGCCGCTGTGCTCATGATCACGTCGCGCGTCTCATATTTCCAGACAAGTTGACCGTTGGCGCGGTAGACGTAGAGGTTGTGGTCGTAGGAGCCAACGATGATCTCTTGCTGACCATCACCGTCGATGTCGGCGATCACCGGCGCGCTGTCGATGACATGGCTGCCGTAGATATCCGGCGCGTCGCCTAGCGAGACAGGCCAGCCGGCGCGCAGGGCGCCGTTTGCTTCGTAGACGTAAAGCTTGGAGTCGGAGAGCGCTACAACGATCTCACGTGCGCCGTTCTGATCCAGATCGACCACCTGCGGTTGCGCCAGCAAACGATACTCCGCATCGGGGCGGTCGCCGAGCTTGACGCCCTGGCTGCTCCAGCCTGCCAGCCGCGTGCCGTCGGCGTTGAAGGCGTGCAGGTAGCCGCGCAGATCGCCGACGACCACGTCCAGCTTGCCGTCGCCGTTGAGATCGCCGACGCCTGCGGCTGTCTTCACTCCGCTGCGCAGAAGTTGCGGCCAGCCGCTGCGCATGCGGCCGTTGCTGTTGTAGACTTCCACCTGCCACTTGACCAGATTGCCCACGATGATTTCGGGCGAGCCGTCGCCATCCAGGTCGGCGACCACTGGCGCCGCGTAGTAGCGCGATGGGTTCGCCTGCACCTGGTTGAGCTGCGCCGCCATGACCGCCAGCGCGCCGCCCATCCAGGCGTATTCCATGTGGGTGGTGGCAACATTGGGGTCCCACCAGTTCTGGTTCGTGAAGCCATCCGAGAGTTCGTACTGTACATAATCCGGGTAGACATTCCAGATGCCCAGGAACTCCTGCGGCCACTTCCAGCGCGTGTCAAAGACATACGCCAGCGGCAAGTCAAAGCCGATCAACGGGCTGTTCGGGTCCCAGTTGCTGTTGACCACCTGCGTGTTGCCAGTGTGGCCAGGTTGCACCAGGTGGATGGTCTGGTTGGTGTTGATGACCTCCAGGTAGGGATCCCAGGGCAACGGCGGCAGTGCATCGATCAGATTTTGCGTCGGGTCAGCCAGCACAACCTGCAACTGTGCAGTGTAGCCTTTCTGCACCCAGGTCTGCATAGGCGCCGTGTTGGTGAAGAGCTTGTAGCGGTTGTCGGTGATGCCGCTTTGTAAGGGCAGCGCCTGTTGCGTACGCTCGAAGACAGCAAAGGCCGGTTCATCGGTGGTGAAATCACCGCTCTGTGTGCTGATGACCTGTCCATCAGCGTTGCGCACTGCCAGCGCATAGCTGCCGCCGCCGTAGATGGGCAACCCATGCAGGAAGCGATGATTGTACGAGGCGCCGCGCGCCATGGCTTCATAGTCGAGTCGCAGGGCGGCCAGGTTGCCATCGCTGGTCTTGCCGCGCGCCACGGCGATCTTCACGATAAAGTCGTTGTAATCCCAATCTGACCAGCCAACGTTCTTGAGGTCTTCGAAGGCAACGTAGGTGCTGGCGTTGTCCCAGTCGAGCGGGCCGAAGATGCGCGTGGTCGCTGTGTCGTCAGGATCGATGTCCTCCGGGATGCGGGCGCTGTTGTCGGCCACGATGGCCTGGCCGCGGCTGTCCGTGCCAACGGCGTGCGCCGTGCTCTGGTAGCCAACGCCCGCCTCGACGGCAAGCACACGCGCCTGGAAGGTCAGGATGTGTGAGCTTTCGCCTGGGAGATTTGGCAGCGCCAGCCCGGTCAACCCGCCAATGGCAAAGGGTGCGCCATCGAGCATTGCTGTGCCGACCTCAAACTGCAGGTTGGCAGGCAGCGTCACATCGAGGAGCAGATTCTCGGCGTAGCCGTTGCCCACGTTGTGCACCCTGACCGTGTAGTCGACCAGGGAGCCGGCCGCGGCTTCGATCTGCGCCGCCTGATGTTCGACGACCAGCGCTGGCGTCACGATGCGGTTGGAGACAGTGTTGGAACCTTTCACGCCGCCTTTGTCGTAGTGCACATACGCCCGGTTGTAGAGCAGCGTCCCCGGCGCCAGCGGATCGACAAGTGACGCTGCACCGACCCCGCCGCTCTGAAGCAGCACGAGATCGCGGAACTCTGCAGGGGTGGCGTCCACGTAGTCGGCGGCAGTGACGCTGTTTTCGGGTAAACGCACGGTGATCGCAATCTGCTGCTGTGTGTTCGGTGGGATGGCAACGAATGCAGCGCTTACAACATTGCCGTTGACGGCGCCGTTGGCGACGTTGAGAATCTCGAAGCGGCTGTCTACTGTATCGGTCACGACGACGTTGTACATGGTGGCGTTGATCGGTTCGCCTGGCACCGTCAAAGTGTAGACAAGCGTGCCGCCGTAGGTGAGTTCATTGGCAGTCACTGTCTTGCGGATGCCACCCTGCGGCGTGTGGACGCTGGCCGTCGTGCGCGGGCCGGTGTAGCTGCGTTCGACGGCGGCGCTGCCGGGCTGGGTGGAGTAGCTCTCCACCGAGGCCGTGTTGGTGAGCGATGAGTCCGACGGGACGTTGGCGTTCACCTGCGCCCGATAGACAATCGTCACCGACGCGCCGGCGTCCAGGCGGTTGATCAGGTAGGCGTAGGCAGCGCCACTGGCGGTAGTCGGCGTGAGGGTTGTATTGTCAGGTTGTTGAGTCGAGTCGATGCCGATAAAGGTCAGATCGGCGGGCAGGACATCGCGCAGCTTCATGTCGTAGGCGCTGGCGTAGCCCTGGTTGCGCACCACCACTGTGTAGGTAATGATGTCACCTGCGCCGATGCGATTGTTGGACGCCACCTTCTGGATAGTCAGATAGGGCTGGCGCACTTTGGCGGTGAAGCGTCCACGCGGGCTGCGGCGATCGATGCGGTTGGTCTCGAAGCCGGCGTCGTAGGCGTAGCCGCTGCCATTGTAGCCGTTGATCGAGTCATACCAGCCGATGTAGGTCGTGTTGAGGGCGTCGTTGAGCACCGTGTTGTTGGTGTAGTAAATCGTCGTCGGCTGGTCGGCGCGCACACCGGTGACGATGGCGTCGAAGGTCAGCGTGAAGACGTAAGGGGTTGACCCCGCCGTATTGTCGACCGTGTTCAGATAAAAGCGCAGGTCGGTCGGGTTCGTGCTGATCTTGGGGTTGGCGGTGTGATGCGCGTCGTCGAAGCTGGCGCCTGCAATGGCGCGGCTGCCGGCGACGTAGTTGAAGCCTGGCGGCAGGTCATTTTCCTCGACGACAGGCCAGTAGGCGATGACGCCGGTAGGCACGGTGACGGTCAGCGTCCAGCGCATGGTGTCGCCGATGGTGACCTGTTCCGCCGCACCCTCGCCACCAACGCGGGCGCCGGTCTTGGTAATCGTCAGGTTCTTGATGTAGACCGTGATGTCGTCGGTCTGGTCATCATCGACATTGCTGCTGTGGGTGACGGCGTGTCCCTGGTTATCGCTGCGGCTGTTGTACGCCACACTCGCCAAGTTGTTGAGCGCTGCGCCGGCGGGCAAGCCTGCCGCCACCGTTGCCTGGTAGGTGAAGGTCTGCGTCTGTCCCGGCGCCAGCGCACCGACCGTCGTCCAGATGAGCACGCCGCCCGCACCCGAGGCCGGGTCGCCTGCGGTGGCTGTGTAAGTGGCAGCGTTGGGCGCCCCGGAGCCGCCGCTGTTGGGGATGATCAGCGACGCTGGCACGGTGTCGATTACACTCAAATTGTAGGCGGTGGCTTCTCCAACGTTGAGCACCGAAATGCTGTAGTTGATGACGCTGCCGGCCTGCAGGTTGCTGCTGGGCGTGGCGCTTTTGGTCAGCACCAGGCGCGGCGCTTTGTAGTTGGTGATCGCCATTGCGCGCAGGCTGTAATTCTCGCCGTAACTGTTGGCGCCGCTCAGCTTGCCAAAGTTGGCGACGATCCAGCCTGGTTGTACGTTCGGCTCCGGCCCAACGCGCGCCTGAATTTGCGCCTCCCAGGTGGCGCCGCGCGCAGCGTTGCACAACCGCCACTCCAGATATTGCAGCCCGCCCAGCGTGCCCACTGTGGGCGACTGTGGCGCGGCAGTGCAGCTGCTTCCGTTGCTGAATGTCCCGTTGACGGTGTGCGTGGCGCTGCCGTCGATGTAGGTCATGCCGCGCGGCAGGAAGTCGCGGATGATGATGTTCCTGGCGTCGATGTCGGCGGCGCTGGCGTAGGTCAGGCGGAAGGTCACGGTGTCGCCGACATAGGCGTCGACGCTGCTCCCCCATTGCTGCGTCAACGGGTTGAAGACCTCCTTATTGAAGCCCGGCATGCGTGTGTTGACCGTGGCGGAAGCGACATCGGGCGTCAACGCGCCCAGCCGCTCCGCTGTCACTGCATCCGCCCAGTCGCCGCTGAGGGTGACGCGGTTGGTCAGGCTGTCGCCGGAGACGATGGGTTGACCGGTGAGCGGCGCCGCCTCGTAGGTGGTGTCGACCAGTGCACGGAAGGTGACGGCGGCGCTGGCGCCCGGCGTCGTTGCTTCGGCGGGCAGCGCCCAGACGATGGTGGTCTGACCGGCGCCCGGCAAGCCCGGCGTCACGCTGACCGGCGTCAGGTTGGCGCTGCCATCGACGTAAATCATCCCATCGGGCAGGACATCCACCAGCGAGGCATTGGTGACGGTGTAGTACTCGGAGACGTAGTAGGTGAGTGAGAAGGTGACTTCCGTGCCGATGCCGACGGTGGTGGGTGAGGCGTTCTTGTCCACCGTCATGATCTCGGCGGTCGTCTGCGCAGGCGGGTCGTCGTCTGGCGTCGATTCTGAGCCATCCGCCGTCGGAGCGTTGGCGTAGGCGCCACTGGCTTCATAGAGCACCGCCATTACTGCATCTTCCGGGATGATCTCGCCACTCATTGGCCCGGCATAGGGGCCGGCGCCCGCTGCAGTATCTGCGTTGCTGCGATAGCGGTAAGGAATGGCAGTTTGGAAGGTGATCACAAGCGGGGTGGCGTATTGTGCGGTCGTGAGGTTGCCCAGCGCCCAGCTTAGCTCCAGCGCACCGCCCGGTTTGCGCGTCAGCGTCGGTGTGGTTGAGACACTGTTCGGGTTCGGGCTGATTGTGACATTGCCCAGATAAGCCAGACCTGCTGGCAGCGTGACGCGCGCGACGACGTTGCTGGTTGCGCCCACATTGTTATTACGTACAGTGACCCGCACCTGGAAGGGCCAATCCGCGCCAGCTTTCTGACCTGGCGCCGTAGCATATTCACCGGCGCCCGTCGCCTGTTCGTCGGCGGTGGATTGCAGAATGCTGGCTTCGATGTCGATCGCCTGTGGGCGCGTGGACAACTCGCTGAAGGCTGTCACCCAGGCGCCGCTGTTGTCGGGCATCGTGTTCACTTTGGCGCCAGCGCGGTTCACCATGTCGTTGGCGACCGTCACCGTGTTCGCCAGGGAAGCGATTATGTTGATGCTCAGGCTTTCGCCGGCCTCCAGGTCGGCGATGTTATCCCACGTCAACGCGGTTGCGCCGTCCGCCTGGCGGGTGACGTTGGTGGGCGCCGGATCGGCGCTGACATAGGTGAGGCCAACGGGCAAGGTGTCGGTGATGGTCAGGTTGTAGCCGCGATCGGTCACAGCGACGGCGCCGTTGTTGCGCACGTTTAACGTGAAGGCCACTTGCCCGCTAAGCAATGGCTCCTGGCTGACGCTATGCGACAACGCCAGCACCGGAGCGCCGCCTTGCGCCTGAGTCGTGGCTGGCGCTATCGTCGCTGCGGTCAGCATCACCAGCAGCGTGAGGATACTCAGCCCTGTGAATTTCCGTCTGGTTGCTGTATTCGATTGCATAGACATTTCTCCATGAGCAGAAGAAGTGAAGATGAAAACATTCGTTGTCATGATGGTATGCAAGTCAGCTTGAACGCTCATCAAACCGAAATCAAAACCGAATCAAGATGAATGTTGCGTCTGGGTCATCCCGTGGCGTTGAACATCGATGCCAGCTTACGATGGTAGCACCATGTGACAGTGGTTTCTTCCAGAAAAGGTTAGATAAATTGGTGGAGCAATGTTGCTATGGATGTAAGTTGCGCTGAACAGGAACGACGCCCGGAAAGGGATGGGGCTTTGCTATCAGCATCCGCCTGCGATAAGATGACAGCCATCGAATCCGCCTTGCTCCAAGGCTGCGGCAATGAATCACCATCGAATGGACGACGAAGAGGTGTCCACATGAAGACATTACTGGAAAAATTGCATCTGAGCGCCGTGAATCATGGCGTTGGCAGCGGCCCAAATCACTGGATCGCCAGCGCCGCCACGCCCATCACTTCTTATAATCCGACGACCGGCGCGGCCATCGCACAGGTAGTCCCTGCCGATGCCGCCGCTTATGATGCCGTCGTCGCCAATGCCCAGGCGGCCTTTCGCACCTGGCGCCACGTTCCTGCCCCCAAGCGCGGCGAAGTAATCCGCGACCTGGGCGTCATTCTGCGCGAATACAAGGAGCCGCTGGGCGAGTTGGTGGCGCTGGAAATGGGCAAAATCCGCGCCGAGGGCGAAGGCGAAGTACAGGAAATGATCGACATCTGTGATTTTGCCGTCGGCCTCTCGCGCCAGCTCTACGGGTTAACGATGCACTCTGAACGCCCGGCGCACCGCATGTACGAACAATGGCACCCACTTGGTCCGATCGGCATCATCACCGCCTTCAATTTCCCCGTCGCTGTCTGGTCGTGGAACGCCGCCATTGCCGCCGTCTGTGGCGACACGCTGGTCTGGAAGCCGAGCGAGCTGGTTCCGCTCTGCGGCGTGGCCGTGCAGCATTTGGTCAATCGCGTGATGGCCGATCATGGGCTTAGTGGCATCTTCAACCTGGTGGTGGGCGCCGGCGACATCGGTCAGCGTATGACGGAGGACAGCCGTCTGCCGCTGATCTCCTTCACCGGCTCGATCCCGACCGGGCGCCGCGTGGCGCAGACGGTCGCCGGGCGACTTGGGCGTCCACTGTTGGAGTTGGGAGGCAACAACGCCATCATTGTCTCCGACAAAGCCGATCTCGATCTGGCGGTGCGCGCCATCCTCTTTGGCGCCGTCGGCACAGCGGGACAGCGTTGCACCAGCACGCGGCGTATCATTGCGCACGCGGGCATTGTCGATGAACTGTGCACGCGTCTGGTTAACGCCTATCAGCAAGTGCCGATCGGCGATCCACTGCAGCCCGGCATCCTGATGGGGCCGCTCGCCACGCCGCGCGCGGTGGAGGTGATGCTGCGCGCGGTCGCCCGCGCTGTGGCCGATGGCGGCGTGGTGCTCACCGGCGGCAAGGCGCGGCCCGACATCGGCCCTCAGTTCGTGGAGCCGACGATCATCCGCATGCCAGCGCAGACCGAGATCGTGCGCGAGGAGACCTTTGCCCCGATCCTCTACA
Organism: Anaerolineales bacterium UBA3905; assembly: GCA_002391565.1. Lineage (GTDB taxonomy): Bacteria > Chloroflexota > Anaerolineae > Caldilineales > Caldilineaceae > Caldilinea. The sequence continues at coordinate 46,676 of DGFH01000301.1, read as the reverse complement.
TCCTCACCTATCGCACGTTGGAGGAGGCCATTGACCTACACAACGGCGTGACGCAGGGTCTATCTTCCGCCATCTTCACCGACAGCCTGCGCGAGTCGGAGTATTTCCTGTCCGTTGGCGGGTCGGATTGCGGCATTGCCAATGTCAACATCGGCACATCGGGCGCGGAGATCGGCGGCGCGTTCGGCGGCGAGAAGGACACCGGCGGCGGGCGCGAGTCCGGCTCCGACGCGTGGAAGGCGTACATGCGCCGGCAGACGAATACGATCAACTGGTCGGGTGCACTGCCGCTGGCGCAAGGGATCAAGTTCGAGTGAGGGTTGTCTGGGCGAAGAGACAGATTGAAGAGTACAAACTCCGACGCTCAGGCGCAGAGATGTGCAGAGGCAAAACTACAAAGCGCGCAGATATAAGGATTGCGTTTTGCTTTCTCTGCGCCGACGCGGCGAAGATAGCTGACGTTGCGCCGGTCAGATCGGCTTGACGATCGTCACCCGATCTTCCGGCACGACTGACGAATAATGAGCGATGTACTCAGGTGGTAAGTGACAGGCTTGCCGTCGCCGCCGTTGCCGCCACTGACGCGGCGATGCAGCAAGTCTACAGCAAGCTGCGCCATTTCATCTACAGCAATATCAACCGCTGTGATCGGTGGATTCCAGGCAGTCAACCATTCGGTGTCGTTGTAGCCGATTACCGACATGTCGTCAGGGATGCGAATTGCCGCCTGTCCCATGACCATAAGGGCGCCCATGGAGATGCGATTGCTGCCCGCAATCAGCGCTGTCGGGCGATTGGGCAGGGCCAGCAGTTCTGCCGTTGCCTGTTCACCGTGTTGGCGCGTGAAAGCGCCAATTTTGAGTAGCGCCGGATCGTCGTCGAGTCCTAGCAGCCGCACAGCGCTCTGATAACCAAGCAACCTTTCATGACCGGTGGTGATCTCCGCGGAACCGCTGATGAAGCCAATGCGCCGATGTCCCAAACTGGCGAGATATTCGACGGCCTGGTGCACACCGCGAAAGTTGTCAGGCAACACTGCATCCAGAAAATTCTTCTCACGCTGGCGATTTAATTCCACAATGGGCAGCCCTTCTGCGACCAGACGGCGAACGTGGACAGAGTTATTGCCATGCGCCGGGTGAGTGTAGAAGATGCCATCCACCCCTTTTTGTTGCAGCATTTCCAGGTAGTTCAAGTCAAGTTGGGCGTTTTCGTCGTTGACGCACAGGATCATATCGTAGTCCAGGACGCGCATCCTCGCCAGCAGCGCGCCCGCCAACGTCGTATAGAAGACATTCGAAATATCGGGAATGATCAAGCCAACGACGCGCGTGGGCGCCCCTTTGAGCGAACGCGCACTCCAACTCGGACGATACCCGAGTGACTCGACGGCATGTCTCACTTTCTGCTCATTCTCGGCGCTGTAGTAGCCCTTTTGATTGAGCACGCGTGAAACTGTGCTCGGGGATAACCCTGCCGCCATTGCAACATCCACTATAGTGACTTCCTGTTTGCGTCGCATTGCCTTGTCAGCCTCGTCTCATTGTCATCCAGGATGATTTAATGTGAAAAAATAAATCAAAATTTTCATATTGATTCTAGCTGAATTTTTCCGGTTATTCAAGATTATATGCGAAATAATGCTTGACTTTGCCTGTGAATTTCGCTATGATGTGGCGGCGATGTGAAAACGTAACCACATTTCTTTCGTTCCGTTTCTTCCTATTTTATCACAATGGAGGAGATCTATGTTCAGGTCAATTGGGAAAGCAATGCCGTTGCTTTTGGTTGTCGCTGCGCTGCTTGCTGGGTGTACGACTGTGCCTGCCAGCCCAGCCGGCAGCGCCGGTGACGCCAACGCCGGCGTGACCAAGCTCAGCGTGATCCACTATTTCAGCGACACGTTGGGCAAGGAGGCCATGTCCAAAATTCTTAACGGCTTCAATGCCGCTAACCCCGGCATCGAAGCCATCGATAACTCGGCTGGCCACGAAGATTTCAAGACGCAGATTCTTGTCACTCTGGCAGGTGACAATCCGCCCGATGCTTTTTCCTACTGGGCGGGCGCACGCACGCAGTTTGTGGTTGACGGCGGACGCCTGGCGCCGATCGATGAGATGTGGGCCGCCAACAACCTGGACGAAGTCATCCCCGCTGGCATTGCGGCAGGCGCATCGACCTACAATGGCAACAAGTATTTGATTCCTATCGGCTATCACTATGTAGGCATGTTCTACAATCCAAAGGTCATGGCTGCAGCCGGCGTTACGAAGATGCCTGAGACCTGGGATGAGATGTTGGCAGTCGCCGAGCAGCTCAAAGCCGCGGGCGTCACACCCTTTGCGCTTGGCTCCAAGAATCGCTGGCCGGCGCAATTTTGGTTCGATTATTTGCTCCTGCGCACGGCAGGCCCCGAATACCGCGCTAAATTGATGGCTGGCGAGGCGACCTACACTGACCCTGAGGTGATGACGGCGATGGAACTTTGGAAGAGCCTGGCGGACGCCGGTTACTTTGTCGCGAATGCCAATGCCTATGATTGGACCGACGCCGCCGATCAGGTCGCCAATGGCCAGGCGGCAATGACGCTCATGGGCACCTGGATTACCGGCTACTGGAACGGCAACAACTGACCCCAGGCGAGGATTATGACTTCTTCCCCTTCCCGGCCATGCAAGAGGGGGTGCCCAACGCAGCGCTCGGCCCGGTTGATGGTTTTGTGATGACCGCCGCATCCAAGCATAAACCCGAAACGGAAAAACTTTTGCTTTATCTGCTTGACCCACAGGTGCAGGCTGACTGGGCCCAGGCGCAAGGCGCGCTTGCACCGAGCATGAAGGTTGATCCCGGCATTTACAATGTGGTGATGAGCAAGGCCAACGAGCAGGTGGCGAACGCCGAGGTCTTTGCCTTCAATTATGATCTGGCGACGACGCCGCCAATGGCTGAGGGCGGGCTAAACATGTTTGCGCAGTTCATGAATGACCCGTCCCGATACTCCGACTATCTGGCTGAAACCGAGAATGTGGCGAAGGAAGTCTTTGGCAAGTAGCAGACGCGCAGTAAGCTGCCGGCGGCAGGCGTCTCCTCAAGACTGCTTGTAGCTCATTCGTACACCGGTGGCGGCTATGCTCTATGGTAGTCGCCACCAACTCAGATGGTTTGCAGGAGGATTGGACGTGGCTCGGTCGCGTACACTCTGGGCAGCGCTCTTTCTCACACCACCACTGGCGCTCTACACAGTGATCGTTGTGGCGCCGTTGCTGGTCTCTTTCTACTATAGCCTGACCGATTGGAACGGCTTTAATCCAAACTATAACTTCGTCGGGCTGGACAATTTCCTCAAAATTGGGCGCGACCCACTGTTTGCCAATGCAATCCGCAACACGGTCATCTGGATGGCGGCGGCGATTTTGTTGCCATCGCTGGGTGGGCTGGCGATTGCCCTGGCGCTGAATGGTCGCGGCGTGGCCGGCAACCTCTACAAGTCGCTTTTCTACCTGCCGATCTGTCTGTCGCTGGTCGTGATCGGCCAGGTCTGGATCTGGATGTATCACCCAGATTGGGGGCTGATCAACGTGACCCTGGAAGGCCTCGGCGCACCAGACTGGACGCGCGCCTGGTTGGCCGATCCCCAGACAGCACTGCTGGCGGTGATCGTGGCGTGGGCCTGGCAGCAGACCGGCCTTGCCATGGTCATTTTTCTTGCCGGGTTGACTTCCGTGCCCAAAGAATTGACTGAAGCCGCCGAAATCGACGGCGCCACCTACTGGCAGGGGCTGCGTCACGTCGTGATTCCACTCTTGCTGCCGGCGACGGTGGTTGTGATGGCGCTTGCGATTATCAACTCGCTCAAGAGCTTCGATATCGTCTATGTGATGACGCAAGGCGGCCCCTTCCACTCATCGGACACACTGGCAATGTTCATGTACACGGAATCGTTCAAGAAGTATTACATGGGGTATGGCAGTGCAATCGCCGTCGTGCTCTTTGCGATTTCGCTGGTGATCATTGTCTTCTACTTCCGCCAGGTGCAGGCGCTGGATCGGCTCTATGACTGATGTGACCTTGACCCAAACAGGCGTCGCCGCCAAATCACGCAAGGAGGCTGGCAGCATCCTCTTCTACGGGGTGCTGACAGCGCTTGTCGTGCTCTATTCGCTGCCGGTGATCGGCGTCGTCTTGACCTCGTTCAAGAGCACTGAGGAGATTGCGCGCGATGGGCTGTGGGCGTTGCCAGATGCGCTGCGGTTCACAAACTTCACCGAGGCGTGGGTGGGCGGCAATGTGGTCGTCTATGCGCGCAACTCGTTCCTGGTGACCATCCCAGCCACCTTTGTTTCGATCCTGTTAGGCATCCTGACCGGCTATGTCTTCAGCAAGCTCCGCTTTCGCGGCTCTGAGGCGCTGTTTATCTTTGTCGTTGCGGGCATGTTTTATCCCCCACAAATCGTGTTGATCCCGCTCTTTCGCCTCTTCAATGCCGTACATCTGTATGACACCCTCTGGCCGATGATCATCGTGCACGCCGCCTTTGGCATTCCGATCTGCACTCTGGTGATGCGCAACTTCTTTGCAGCTGTGCCCAATGCTATCCGTGAGGCAGCCATCATCGATGGCGCCAACGAATGGCAGGTGTTGGTGCGCGTGATGCTGCCGGTGAGCCTGCCAGCGATCGCCGTATTGGCTACGCTGCAGTTCACGTGGATTTGGAACGACTTCCTCTGGCCGATCATCTTCACACAGTCGGACGAGATGCGCACGATCATGGTCGGGCTGGCGTCGCTCAAAGGGCAGTATAGCGTGGCGTACGGCGTCCAGGGCGCCATGGCGATCATTGCCAGCATTCCCACGCTTCTGGTCTTCATCTTCTTCCAGCGTTACTTCATTCGCGGTTTGACGCTGGGATCGGTGAAGGGATGAAACCCATCAATCAAGGTAATCTAACCAAACGTTGAGGTTGTAACATGGAAAAACTACGTGTCGGAATCATTGGCGCCGGTCGCATTTCCGACCTGCACGCGCTCGAATATCTTGCCAACCCACGCGCCGAGATTGTGGCCGTGGCGGATATGGTTGCAGAAAATGCGCAAACGCGCGGGCGTGCGTGGGGCGTGCCTGCGCATGCTATTTTCACCAACTACCATGACTTGCTGGCGCTGCCTGAGGTCGACCTGGTGGAAATTCTGCTGCCCCATCATCTGCATTACCAGGCTGTCCTGGATGCTGCGCAGGCAGGGAAACACGTCTCGGTGCAAAAACCGATGGCGTTGAGTGTGGAACAGGCCGACGCCATGATCGCAGCCACTCAACGCGCAGGGGTGATGTTCAAAGTCTTCGAGAATTTCATTTTTTATCCGCCCGTGCAGCGCGCCAAGGCGCTGGTCGACGCCGGCGAGATTGGCGAACCGCTTTCGATTCGCATCAAGAGCAACGCCGCCACCAGCCCCAACGCCTGGCAGGTGCCCCTTGCCGCCCAAATCTGGCGCTTTGATCCTGCGCAGAATGGCGGCGGCCCGCTGGTCTTCGATGACGGCCATCATAAGTTTGCCTTGGCCTGGCATTTTATGGGGCAGGCGGAAGCTGTGCACGCCTGGATCGGCGCCACGGAAGTCTTTCCTGGGGCAATCCTGGACTCACCTTCCATCATCTCATGGAAGTTTGCTAATGGCGGCGTCGGCGCGCTGGAGGTGGTCTACTCGCCTGAGTTGGTGCTCGATACGCAGCACTACGCCCAGGACGACCGCATCGAAATCACCGGCGCCAAGGGCGTCATCTGGGTGACGCGCGGCCATGGCAAGATGCTCGACGCACCGCCGGTGGTGCTCTACCGAGACCGGCAAACGCGCACCTTCTCTGATATGCCGGTGGGTTGGGAACACAGTTTCATCAACTCGACGCGCCACATGATCGACGCCTATTTTGCCGGCGCCGCCCCGTCCTTGACCGGCGAGCAAGGGCGGGAGGTGCTGCGCTTTGCCCTGGCCGCGCAGGAGTCGGCGCGGCTGGGACAGGCTGTCACGCTTGCGAAAGGCTGAACCATGTCACTACGCCTGAATGGATCGGAAATTGTCGTGGAAATGTTGGTGCGGGAAGGCGTGCCATTTGCGATCGGCATTCCTGGTCATGGCAATCTGCCGCTGGTGGATGCACTGCGCCGTCGCCAGGAAGCGATCAAGGTCATCATGCCGCGCCACGAACAGGCGGCCGTGCACATGGCGGATGGCTACTTCCGCGCCTGCGGTCGTCCGTTAGCCGTCTACACGTCGATCGGGGCAGGCGCCGCCAACACCGCCATCGGACTGGCGACCGCCTACGTCGATTCGATTCCCCTGCTGCTGCTCGTCGGCGAGACGCACACCTACATGCGCGGCGTAGGCGTCCTGCAGGAGATCGACCGTCAATATTGGTCGGATCTCCCGCGCACATTCGATCCCATCGTCAAGCGCGCCTGGCGCATTGATCAGCCGCGACAACTGCCGCGCGCCATGAGCCAGGCCTTCAACGCCATGTTGACCGGACGCCCCGGCCCGGCGGTCATCACGCTGCCGATGGATGTGCAGGCCGAGTCGGTCGATCTACACGATCTGCCCGATCCGACCACGCGGCGACCGCGCGGCGCGCCCACCGGTGATCCAGCGGCGATCGTCCAGGCGGCTGCCCTGCTCAATCAGGCGCAACGTCCCGTCATCCTGGTCGGTGGCGGCGTTGTAATTGCCCAGGCGGAGGCGGAGGTGCGTCAGCTCGCCGAGCATGTCGGGGCGGCTGTGGTCAGCACCATGCAAGGCAAAGGCGCGTTCCCGGAAGATCACCCGCTGTACGGCTGGCATATGGGCAGCAACGGCACAACCTGTGGCAACCACCTCACGACGCAGGCCGATGTCATTCTGGCGGTTGGTGTGCGCTTTGCCGATAAAGCGACTTCGTCTTACCGTCCTGGCTACGCCTTCAACATCCCTCCAACGCAACTGATCCATGTCGATATCGATCCCTTCGAGATCGGCAAGAACTATCCGGCGACAGTCGGCATCGTGGGGGATGCACGCGCTGTGCTGCGCGACCTGCTACGGGAATTGGCGGCATTGACCCCGCCGCGCGCTTGGCAGGCAAGTCCCTACACAGTGGAGATCGCACACGTTGTCAGCCAGTGGCAGGCAACTTTCCGCGCCCAGGCCACCTCGACGGCGAACCCGCCCACCATGGGCCGCGTGATCGCTGAGGCGCGCCGCGTCTTGCCGCCGCAAACCATTGTTTTCACGTCGTCAGGCAATATCCAGGCGCAGGTCTTCCAGGAAATGGCGTTCACGCTGCCGCGCACCTACATCTCCGCAGGCGGTTTCAGTACAATGGGCTGGGCCTATCCGGCCGCGCTGGGCGCGCGCCTGGCGCGAGCAGACGCCCCGGTCGTGGCGCTGGTCGGCGACGGTGATTTCCTGATGACGATTCAAGAGATAGCCACCGCCGTGCAGTACGATATCCCGGTGGTTGCCATCGTGTTCAACAATCAAGGCTGGCAGGCAATCCGCGATCTACAGCAGATCGTCTTTGGCGACCAGGCGAATTATGGCGTCATGTTCGAGCAAGATGATCACCCCATTTCGCCGCACATCGCCGACATCGCCGCGGCATTTGGCGCCCACAGCCGCCGCGTCACCGCCGCCGCCGATGTGGCTGAAGCCATTGCCGAGGCGCTGGCGGCAAACCGTCCGGCCGTGGTGGAGGTCATGATCGACATGCAGCATGGCGCTTCGGGCGGTCAGGCGCCGGGCTGGTGGGATGTGCCGGCGCCTGAGTATCTGGGCGACAAGCGCGCCGTCTACGAACGCGAACGCAGCGAAGAGGTCATCTAGTGGATGCCACGTTGCACAGCATATACTACTGACCGCTAGGTTAACTGTTTATCTTCCCGGAAGCTCCAAAGCTTCCGGGAAGATTGCGAGCAATATCACGTGACAACCTAGAAATCGATATCTTTCTGAAGCTGGCGCGTGCTGCCAATGGAAAAAGAGAGTCTGGTCATGAACTACAAACAATATATCAATGGTCGGTGGGTGGACGCCCAGAGTGGTGCAACCTGGACCGTGATCGATCCGGCTACGGAAGCCGCGATTCTGGACGTGCCCTTTGGCGATGCCGCTGACGCCGAGGCTGCAATTGCAGCAGCAGCAGCGGCGCAGCCAAAGTGGGCGGCGATGACCGCCTACGAACGCGGCGCCATCCTGCGGCGCGTCGCCGATCTGATCTACAGTCGGCTGGATGAGCTGGCGCCGATCATGACGCGCGAATGTGGCAAGCCCCTGGCCGAGGCGCGCGGCGAGTGGACAGCGTGCGCCGACCTTTTCGACTGGTTTGCCGAGGAAGGCAAGCGCGCCTACGGCCGCACCATTCCGCCCCGCCGCGGCCACAAGCGGCTGCTTGCCATTCCCATGCCCGTTGGCGTCGTTGCCACGATTACCGCCTGGAATTTCCCGGCCTACTTGCCTGCGCGCAAATGGTCGGGGGCGCTGGCTGCCGGCTGCACGGTTGTGGCGCGCCCCAGCGAGTTGACGCCGATGAGCGCAATGGCGCTGGTCAACCTGCTCGAGGAGGCAGGAATGCCGCCTGGTGTGCTCAATCTGGTCAACGGTCAGCCTGCACCGATCGGCGAAGTCTTCCTGCGTTCGCCGCAGGTGGACAAGCTCTCCTTTACCGGGTCGCAGGCAGTTGGCAGGCTGCTCATGCGCAACGCTGCCGAGGGCATCAAACGCCTCTCACTTGAACTGGGCGGCAGCGCGCCCGTCCTTGTCTTTCCCGACGTGGACGTGGAGGCGGTCGCCAAAATTGCTGTCGCCGCCAAGTTCCGTAACAACGGCCAGGTCTGCATTTCGCCGAGTCGCTTCTATGTGCATCGGGCGATCGAAGATGACTTCATTGCCGCCAGCCGGGCGATTGTTGAGAATCTGGTGGTGGGGCCTGGGTTAGACCCGCAGGTGACGACCGGCCCGCTGGTCTCTGCCGCCGCGCGTACGCGCATTGCCGATTTTGTGGCCGATGCGGTTGAGCGGGGAGCGCAGGTGCTCACTGGCGGCGCGCCGCCGCCAGGCAGAGCGCGCGGTTTCTTCTATGCCCCAACGTTGCTAACCAATCTGGCGCCGCAGATGCGCGTGATGCAGGAAGAGACCTTTGGCCCGGTGATGCTGCTCAATTCATTCGATGACATGGCATCGGCATTGGCGCAGGCAAACAACACGCCCTATGGACTGGCGGCTTATGTGCTCACCAACGACCTGCGGACGGCGATTCGCGCCTATGAAGGCCTGAAGTTTGGCATCATTGGCGTCAATGACATGACGCCTGCCACCGCCGAGGCGCCCTTTGGCGGCGTCAAACAGAGCGGCTTCGGGCGCGAGGGCGCGCAGGAAGGTCTGCATGAATACATGGAAATTAAGTTCGTTTCCATGGCCATCGAAGGGTAACGGAAAACGCATGACCGCGCACGGCCTGGCCAATAATCTGACTGAGTACGGAGATCGGGAGTTCGCCCTTTACTTGCGCCGTTCATTTGCACGGGCAATGGGTTTCAGCAGCGAAGCGTTGCGCAAGCCGATTGTAGGGATTCTCAACACCTACAGCGAACTCAACAATTGTCATCGCCACTTTCCGCAGTTGGTGGATGCTGTCAAACGTGGAGTCTGGCAGGCAGGCGGGCTGCCGCTGGAATTTCCCACCATTTCGTTGGGTGAAGTATTTCTCTCACCCACCAGTATGCTCTATCGCAACTTGATGGCGATGGATGTGGAGTCGATGCTGCGCGCCCAACCACTCGACGCAGTCGTGTTGACAGGCGGCTGCGACAAGACGCTGCCTGCCCTGCTCATGGGGGCGGCCAGCGCTGGCTTGCCCGCCATTGTCGTTGCAGCCGGGCCGATGCTGACCAGTCAGTATCAAGGTGAACGACTGGGTGCGTGTACAGATTGTCGGCGCTTCTGGGCGCGCTTTCGACGCAACGAGATCGACCAGGTCGCCATCGACACCGTGGAGGGTCAGCTTGCCCCGACGCCGGGCACCTGCAGCGTCATGGGCACCGCCAGTACAATGGCCTGCGTCGTCGAGGCGCTTGGCATGATGCTGCCGGGCGGCGCGTCGATTCCCGCCGTCTATGCCGACCGTATGCGCAATGCCGAGGAATCGGGCAAACAGGCGATGACGTTGCTTCGCCTAGGCTTGACGCCAGACAAAATCATGACGCCCGCCGCGTTTGAAAATGCCTTATACGTGTTGCAGGCGATTGGCGGTTCCACCAATGCCATCATTCACCTGACGGCAATCGCCGGGCGCCTGGGCGTCAAACTCGACCTCCAACGTCTGAACGAGATTGCAGATACAACGCCGGTGCTGGTCGACTTGAAGCCCACCGGATCGGGTTATATGGAAGATTTCCACCGCGCCGGTGGCATGCGCGTCGTGCTGAACGAGATCAAGCATCTTTTACACCTGGATGTGTTGACCGTCACCGGGCAGACGCTGGGCGAACTGCTGGACGAACCTTACACCTTCCCAACCTGGCAACAGGTGATTTACCCGGCTTCTGCGCCACTTCAACCCAAAGGCGGGCTGATCGTGCTCAAGGGAAACCTGGCGCCGGACGGCGCGCTGCTCAAACGCGGCGCGGCGACGCCTGCCTTGCTCAACAAGGTGGGGCGCGCCGTCGTCTTCACTTCCCTGGCGGACATCGCCGCGCGCATCGACAGCCCAGAGTTGGACGTAACCCCCGACGATTTTCTGGTGCTGCAAAACGCGGGCCCACTGGGTGGGCCGGGGATGCCAGAGGCCGGTTACCTGCCGATCCCCAAGAAGCTGGCGGCTGCTGGCGTCACCGATATGGTGCGCATCTCTGACGCGCGCATGAGTGGCACGGCCTTTGGCACTGTTGTACTGCATGTCGCGCCAGAAGCGGCGGTGGGAGGCCCGCTTGCGCTCGTCCGCACTGGCGATTTGATTGAACTTAACAGCGACCGCCGTGAACTTACCTTGCGCGTATCAGATGCCGAGCTGGCGCGACGCCGTGCGGAATTCTCACCGCCAGCCGCCTCAGCATTGCGCGGCTATGAAGCGCTCTATTTGCGTCACTGCCAGCAAGCGAACCTGGGCGCCGACCTGGATTTTCTGCGCCATCCAACACTCCAGTAAAGATGATGACATCGCCCTGAAAGGACTCCTTAGCGCCAATCGCAACATCTTTGCGTATCATGGGATTGATCCCTTTGTGGCATACTTCTTCTGTTGCCGACAGCAACCACGATTGGAGTGTGCAAAACCAGGTTGAGGGACAAATTACCATGAGCGACGGCGTAACCAGTGACATGATCTATCCGCTGACCTTTGACCCGGTCTTCAAGGATTACCCGTGGGGTGGTCGCAATTTGGAGACAAAACTGGGGCGCACGATCCCGGATGGCATCGTGGCGGAGAGCTGGGAGATCGCTGCGCACCCGAACGGATCGAGCGTGGTCAACACCGGGCCGCTCAAGGGCAAGACGCTGCCCGAAGTGCAGGAACTGTTGGGTGAAGCGCTGCTCGGCGAACGCAACGCGGCTTCGCTGACGGCGGGCAAGTTTCCGCTGTTGATCAAAATCCTCGACGCCAACCGCTGGCTCTCGATCCAGGTGCATCCCGACGACGCCTATGGCATGGCGCACGAAGGCGAACTGGGCAAGACCGAGATGTGGGTGGTGCTGCACGCCGAGCCGGGCGCCGAGCTGATCTACGGCTTTGCGCCCGGCATGACGCGTGAGCGCTACGCCGCGATCATTGGTGCGGATGCCAGCGTGGACGGGCTGCACCGCGTGGCGGTCAAGCCGGGAGATGTGATCTTCGTCCCGGCAGGCACGATTCACGCGCTGGGACCGGGCATCATGGTTGCCGAGATTCAGCAGAACAGCGATACAACCTATCGCATCTGGGATTGGGGTCGCCCGCGCCCGTTGCATCTGGAAAAATCGCTCGACGTGCTCAACTTCGACCTGGTGGCGCCTGAACCGACAAAACCAACGCTCCTGCTCGATGAAGAGGGGGTGCGCATCGAGCGTCTGGTGACCTGTCCCTATTTCGAGACGGAACGCATCTTCCTGCCCGCCGGTCACGAATTCTACGGCTTGTGCGATGGCTCCACCTTTGAGATTTGGGCCGTGTTGCAGGGGGAGGCGATGCTTACCTCCGACGCCGCACCGTTAACACTCACAGCCGTGCAGTGGGTGCTGCTCCCTGCCGAACTGGGTGAGTATCAGCTTAGCGCAACTGAAGACGCCGTGTTGTTGCGCGTTGTAACGCCCGAACAGGAGCACGACGCGTAGGCGCTTGACTCTCACCGACGCCAGGCCGCGAAGACGCTGAGGCGCGCAGGGCAAAACAACCGGAAATGACGACATTGCTTTGCGTTGTTGGTTTTCTAGGTTGTCGCGTGATGTTGCTCGCAATCTTCCCGGAAGCTCCAAAGCTTCCGGGAAGATAATAGAGGGCTGCGTGTGTGCTACGCCATCGGCGCACCCAGTATCGCACCATCGGCGATGAGGAGCGTCTCACCTGGCGGGATGGAGATCGTCACATCGCCGACAACGGTGACATCGGCGCCGAAGGTTACGTCCCCTGAGACCGTCAGCCGCGTGCAGTGACGCAACGAGGGCGCGCCGGTGGGAAAACGCGACCGCATGGCGGCGTGGAGCAGATAATAGCGGTCATCCAGCGTGACGACAGGCGGCTTGCCGTCAAGCTCCTCCGCCAGCGCCAGCGAATAATCCGGATTCAGCCGATAGGCGTCCGACATCAGCACCAGCAGGTCGCTGTTCTTTTTCACCGGCACGAAGCGACAGCGCGGCACACACAACGCCTGCGCGCCTTCAAAGATCGCAATCGCCGAGCCCATGGCCGTCTCCAGCTGGTAGACGCGCGGTGTGGAGGGATCGCCGGGGTCGATGGGTTTCTCGTTGCGGATGAGCGGTAATCCCAAGATGCCGTGTTGCGCCGTCAGCAGGTCGGCCAGCGCACGCAGATTCAGCCACAGGTTGTTGGTGTTGAAGTAGCGATAGCGCCGGATGTCCTGAAATTCGGCTTCCTCCTCTGGCGGACATTGCGCCGACTCGCGCAGGATTAAGCGCCCGCTGCGACTGCGCGCCAGGTGCCCGCCTTTACGGTCGGCGGCGGTGCGCTCGGCCACCTCCATTAAGAAGGGAATCTGCATTTCGGCGAAGAAGCCCAAAATCGCCGGATCGAGCACAGCCCCCAGGTTGTCGGCGTTGCTCACGAAGGCGTATGCGTACCCCGCGTCAAGCAGCATCTGCAACATCCCACTGTCCACCAGCGCTGTGTAAATATCGCCGTGACCAGGCGGGCACCACTCTTTGTCTGGATCGTCCGGCCAGGTGGCGGGCAAGAGTGAATCCTTCCAAACTTTTGGCTCCATGTGCTGCAAAAAGTCAAAGGGAATGTCCTGCGTAAATTCGGGATAGCGCGCCAGCGCCGCCAGTGACGCCGCACGCGTCGCAAAGCTATTCATCAGCAAGAGCGGCACGCGCGCGCCGGTCGTTGCCCGCAGATGCAGGCTCTGCCGCACGATGATATCGAGAAAGGTCAGCCCCTCTTTGACCGGCAGCAACGACTTGGGCCCATCCATGCCCATGCTTGTGCCCAATCCACCGTTCAGTTTGAGGACGACCGCTCTCCCCAGCGCTTCTGCGCCGGCCTGTCGCTGCGCTGCACTCAAGCTGGCGTAGTCAGGTAGATCATGCACCGGCCGGGCATCGTCACGGCTGATGTAGCCGGTGGCGCCTCTCACCAGTTGATCGTAGTAGTAGTGAAAATTGTCGATGAATGTCTGCGACAGCCCTGCGGCTTGCATCTTGGCGGCGAATGGGGCGAAAGCGGGCGTTGTGTTCATACACCTTTGTACCTGAACTCACGGGCGAATCGGCTGAATGCGCCTTATTGTACTCAGGACGCATCAAATTCACGCAAAGAGAGAGATTGCAGAACGCCAGAAGTAAACGACGGCCCGCTGCGCCGTGGCGTCGGGCCGTCGTCTGCCATGAACCGATTGTTAACCGATGTGCCTGCCTACCGCACGACGGTGGGCAGATAGAGATAGCTGCTGCTCTCCACGGTATGGAAGAGCGGGTTGGAACCGCTGGGATTAAAGCGGGCGTCGCCTTGATATTCGGCTGCCACCAGGTGCGCGCCTGAGCTAAGCGTATTCAGTGTGATAGCCGCCTGTCCGGCCTGCAGTTCGGTGGTCCCCACGACAACGCCATCGACTAGAAAAGCGACCGTGCCTGTTGGCTGTCCCCGTGTGGGGTCGTCGGCGACGACTTCGGCGCGCAAAATCAGCGCCTGGCCCAGGCTGGTGCTATTGGCGGATCGCCCCAGGGTGGTGACGCTACGATACCGCTGGACGTTTTGAGTCACGACGGGCGACGCACCACCGCCGTAAAGATCATCGCCGGGATAGCGCGCTACCAGCTGATGCACACCGCCGGGCAGCGTTGTTGTGATGCTGCCCGCTCCCTCTTGCAGCGGTATCGTCGCCAGGATTGCCCCTGCGCTATCGACGATCTCAACTGCCCCAGAGGGCGCCGCCAGGTTGACGCCTGCCGCCTGCACATCGATTCCCGGCGGTGTGTCCTGGACGCGTACATCGATGATCACAGCCTGATCGACCTTGACGGGATTGGGTGTAATCTTCAACGTGACCAACGTCTTGCGCTTCACGACCTGTGCGACGGGTGCTGACGTGCTGGCGGCAAAATTGCTGCCACCTGCATACTGCGCCATAATCGTGTGGCTGCCGACATCGAGTGTGGCCGTGTTGAGCGTTGCCACGCCGTTCACGACTGGGCTGACGCCCAACGCTGCACCGCCATCTGTAAAGATGACCTGCCCATCCGGGGCGCCGCTGCCGGGCGCACCGACCGTCACCGTCGCGGTGAAGCTCACCGTGTCGCCGATGATGGCAGGGTTAGGTGCAATCTGCAACGTCGTGGTCGTTGCCGCCTTGTCGATCGTGTGGGTGGCAGGGGCTGAGGTGCTGCCGTTGTAGCGGACACTGCCACCGTACTCCGCCGTAATGTTGTGCGCGCCCACCGCCAGCCCACCGATGCTGTAGGTTGCGGCGCCGTTGACCAGGGTGACGCTGCCTAGTACGGCGTCGCCTTGCCGGAAGGTAACGATGCCGCCAGGCGTGCCGGCTCCTGGCGCCTGGGTGTGCACGCTGGTGCTCAAGGTCAGCGCCTGCCCAAAAACAGTCGTCGCCGGGTTGATCGTCAGGATTGTCGCCGTGTCGGCTTTGTTCACGCGATGGATGTAGACTGGCGCTTCACTCGCCGCAAAGATCGAGCTGCCCAGATAGAGCGCCGTCACAGCATGGTCGCCCACCGCCAGCCCATGGCTGCGTAGCGTGGCAACACCGTTAACGAGCGTCACCGTGCCCAATGTGGCGTCGCCATCCTTGAACAGGATCATCCCGCCGGGTGCACCGGTGGCGGGTGCAGTCGGCGTCACCTGCGCCGTGAAGACGACTTCCTGACCGAAAACGGATTCCGACGGCGCCGAGGTGACGCTCATCGTCGTCCGCCCACGATTGAGCAACACAAAGTGCCCGACACTGTTGACGCCAGCCACCGCCGCACTTACCGTAAAGCTGCCGACGCTGCCATTGGCTGTAAGCGGCGGCGTCGTCGCCACGCCAGCGGCATCGGCAAAGACCACGACGGCAGTGGCGCCACCGGGAAAGGTCGCACCGGCGCCGTTGCTGGGAATCACGGTGAAGCGCACCGGCGCAAAGGGCGCCGCTGCACCGCCGATGGTGATTTCGGCCTGCAGCGGTGCGCCGAAGGTTTCACCGACGAAGGCGCTCTGTGCGCTGCCGGATTTGGCCGCTACGTTGCCAGCAACTGTGCTCATCGCGCCATACCAATCGGCATTGTCGTGCGCGTCGCCGCCGGCGTCTTGCGCCGTGTTGTCGGCAAAGAACGGGGCGCCGTCTACACCGATGAGGGTGCTGCCGTCCAGCGCATAGATTGCACCGCCTTTGCCCTGCCCGCGTTCGCTGCTGCCGGCGCCTGCGCCGCCCATGGCGCTATTGCCAGTGAAACGGACATTTGCCATGGTCACGCGCCCACTGCGCACGAAGAGCGCACCGCCCAATCCGGCGCCGCCGCCACCGTTCGGGCCGATTCCTGCACCGCCATGCGTCCCGCCGCCAGCGCCTGCACCGTAGCCTGCGCCGCCTCCGCCGCCGCCAAAGCCACCCATGCCGCCCTGGTCGATGCCGCCGCCGCCCCCACCGCCAAAGCCGCCGTCGCCGCCGCTATCTGCCGTTGCTGTGTTGACGCCGCCGCCGCCCCCGCCATAGTCGCCGCCGTCGCCGCCGCTATCGCCAGCTGCGCCACCCCCGCCGCCGCCAAAGCCACCGGCGCCGCCGCCGCTGTTGCCGTCTGCGCCCGCTGAGGCGGTGGGAATGCCGGTGCTGCCGCCGCCGCCGCCACTGCCTGCTGCACTACCACTGCCACCCCCGGCGGCGCCAGGCGCGTTGTTGGCGCCGCCGCCCCCGATGGCCTGCGCCGCGCCCTCCAGACCGCCGCCGCGCCCGGTGAAGCCGCCGCCACCGCCCGCAAAAGTCACCCCTGCGCTGCCGCCGCTGCCCAGGAAGCCACCACCGCCGCCGCCAAACGCGGTCGTATTGCTGCCATTGCCACCGGCGCCGCCCGCGCCGCCGCCACCAGCGCCGCCGCCGGCTGTGCCAAAGCCACCGCCGCCGCCCGCGCCGCCGATGGCCTGGTTGTCATCGAAATTCACATCGATCAGATGGACGGCGCCGGCATGGACAAGCAGTGCGCCGCCCAGTCCTGCGCCGCCGCCGCCGCCGCCTGCCATCGTCGCAGCGCCGCCGGCGCCGCCCTGCGCCGTGCCCGCGCGCAGCGTCAGGCCGGAAATTGTGACGGCGCCGCCCAACACGGTAAAGATGCGGAATTGATGGTTGCCGGAGATGGTCAATTGCTCGGCGCCCGGCCCGGCCACCAGCAGGTCGTCATAGATAGGCGGCAACGGGGACGCCAGCAGAATCGTGGCGCCGACCGGAAGGTTGAAGGTAATGACATCGGCGCCCGCCGCCGCGTTGGCATCGAGCAACGCCTGCCGCAGACTGCCGGGCCCTGCATCGTCAGGATTCGAGACGGTGAATTGCGCCGCGCGCGCAATCGGCATTGGCCGCAGGCTCTGCACCATCAACAGCACTATAACGCTGAGAACGCTGAGGAGCACACGCACGGCGGGTCGCGTGGCCTTGTTGATATGCCAGCCCTGGTACATGATCGTGACTCCTTTCGCTACCTTACATAGAGATTCCAGGACGCAATAAGCCTGTACTCCACTCTAGGCGCAAAAGGAGTCGCGCAAACCTGTCGAATGCCTGGGGTTTGGTTGCTTGGAATAGTGTATTATGGGCGCTGTGGGATGCTACCAACCAACGGCGCATCCATCCTTACGTGGATCACTTCCGCCGGTCAAGACCCCATTTTCTGGATGACGGAGGATGATCTGTCCTCCGCCGAGAGTACTGCGCGCAAAGCCGGTGACCGGCGCCAGGTGATGGCCGCGCCGGGCCAGCTCCGCCAGCACGGTAAAATCCCACCCCTCTTCGATGAAAACCAGTCCTCCCTCATCGTGGGCGCCCAGCCCATCGCCAGGGCCAGCCAACGCCCAACGCGGCGCGTCGAGCGCCTGTTGAGGTGACATGCCCAGCGCCAGCAAATTGACCATCATCTGGAGATGACCCTGCGGCTGCATGTAGCCGCCCATCACGCCAAAGCTGGCGTGCAGCGCGCCAGCGAACTCCCCTTCGGTGTACGTGGTCAGCGCCGGGATGATCGTCTGGTAGGGACGCTTGTTGGGCGCCAGCGCGTTGGGATGTTCGGGATCGAGCACGAACAGGTTGGCGCGGTTTTGCAGGCTAACCCCTGTCCCCGGCGCCACCAACCCGCTGCCTGTCCCCATGTAGAGACTGTTGATGAAGCTGCACGCGTTGCCGTCGCCATCCACAACACTCAGGTAGACGGTGTCTGATCCGGCCAGCGGTGAGCCGTAGGGTGCGTTCTGCGCCGCCCGCTGCAAGTCGATGCGCTGGCGACGCCGGTCGGCGTAGGCGCGGCTCGCCAATTCCTGTAACGGGATCGGGTGGGCGCGCGGGTCGCACACCCACTGCTGAGCGTCGGCGAAAGCCAGGCGCATCGCCTCGATCAGTACGTGGAGGCGGTCGGCAGGCGTCAGCGCAGCCAGGTCGTAGCCGGCAACCAGGTTCAGAGCGATGATCGCCGCCAGTCCCTGGCCGTTGGGCGGACATTCGTAGAGGCGCACGCCGTGGTAGTCGGCGGTGATCGGCTCGTCCCAGGTGCTGGTGTGCGCCGCCATGTCCGCCGGTGTGATCCAGCCGCCGTAGCGCTGTACATGCTCGCTCAGCTTGCGAGCGAAGTCACCGCGATAGATGTAATCCTTACCTTCGGCGGCGATGCCGCGCAGCGTCTCCGCCAGGGTGGGTATGCGCATTATCTCGCCGGGGCGCGGGGCGCGGCCATCGAGGAGCAACTCGTAGCCGCTCGGTTGGGGCGGGCCATTATCGATGTCGCCGCTCAGCCAGTCCGGGTCGCGGCGCAGTTTTTTCTCCTGCGTGCGCCAGCCCAGCGCGATCAGCTCCGAAACAGGATAACCGTGCTCGGCGGTCCAGATGGCAGGCTGGAGCACATCCGCCAGGGTCATGCGTCCATGGCGCGCCAGCAGGTCACTCCAACCGGCGACGGCGCCGGGGATGCTGACAGTGTGACCGGTGAAGGTTGGCATTTTCGTATAGCCAAGCGAGGTGAGCGCCGTGATCGCTGCGGCGGCTGGTGCGCGTCCTGAACCGTTCAATGCGGTGACCTGCCGGGTGGCGGCGTCGAAGTAGAGCGCAAAGCAGTCGCCGCCAATGCCGGTGGAGATCGGCTCGACGACGTTGAGCATGGCAGCAGTGGCGATGGCGGCGTCCGCGGCGTTGCCGCCGGCCTGCAAGATCGATAGGCCGGCCTGCGCCGCCAGGGGCTGGCTGGTGGCTACCATGCCCCGCGTCGCCAGGACGTTGCTGCGCCGTGAGCGAAAGATGGGATCAATGTTCATGATGATCTACCGTGAATTGAATTGATGGCCTGGTCGTCACAAAGTCACACGTCACAGGCCACGCGTCAGCAATGATTGATGACGCCTGACGGATGACGGCTGCTCATTGCGGCTGCTCATTGCGGCATGCCCGCATCGCGCGCACCGGCGCCCTGGCGCTGCGCGGCGCGCGCAGCTTCTTCTTTATTGCGATCGTGCACGACATGAAAAAGGAAAACAACGTAGACCGGGATGCCCAGCGCTGCCACCCACCAGCCCAACGCCCCATAGCCCGCTGCACCCAGGAAGCAGCCCAGCGCCAGCAGCACCCACACCAGTGAATGAAAATAGCGCAGGATAAAGTGCTCGCGCCGGGTGCGCGGCGCCAGACGTTTCGGGCCAGGCTGCGGCCAGATAAAGTAATAAGCGACGGCGACGCCCAGACAGAGCACCCCCCAGAAGATGAGCGGAACGCCAAACAGAGTCTCGGTCATGGTCACATCACTCCCATTCACATCCATCCCAACCAGTAAAGCCCAATGAGGATCAACACCTGAACGACGACGATCAGCCAGAAATTGAGTTGATAGCTGCCTTTGGCAGATTTATGGTGGAGCACATGCTGCCCGATGAAGCCTGCCGGTGTGCCGCCGAACAACTCCGCCAGGTGCAAGATGCGTTCGGGCACGCGCAGCCTGCCATGTTGCGGTGCGCGCTTGTCGTAGTAGTACAGCATCAAGGTGGTCACGTTGATCGCGATCAGGTAGGCCCACAGCCATGCCAGCGAGAAGACGAACATGCCGAGTGCCATGACAATGGCGGTGTCGCTCACGGCCAGCCCGCCAAAGAGCATATACGGCGAAACTGGCGTCGTGTTGCGGGTTGGCGCCGATTTTGCCGCCGCGCCTGCCACCAGGACATTGCTTGCGCGCGGGCCTTTGGGCGAGGGTGTCACGTCGAAAGTGACGCGCTGCCCCTGTGCCAGCCGCCCTGTTGTGGTCACGGCGCTGGCGTGTACGAAGACCTGTTCCGCCTGTCCGTCCGGCTGGATGAAGCCAAAGCCCTTTTTATCGTCGAATTTGACTACGGTGCCTTGCATGATGGCATACCTCGATCACACGTTCGCAACTGGTGCATGATTGAATGATCAAGTATGGGCTAATTCTGGCGCGTTGCTTGTTCTACGTCAAACTCAGCATGGCAACAGAACAGCGACTGACGATCAGGACACCCAATCGGCATTCACCTTTGAGCGGTGTAGCCAGTCGGTTGATTTACTGAATCATCAATCTGGAGTAGTGCCATGAACTTCGATCTGACTGCTGAACAGCGCGAATTCCGCCGCGTCGTGCACGACTTTGTGGACAGGGAAGTGCGCCCTCGCGCGCGCCACGTGGACGAAACCGGCGAATTCAATTGGGAGGCTGTACGCAAGATGGGGCCGCTGGGCATGCTGGGCCTGCAGGCGCCGGAGGAATACGGCGGCGCCGCGCTTGACACACTGTGCGCCACCATCGCCATCGAAGAGTTGGGTTGGGGCTGCGGCTCTACGGCGCTGGCGATCTCGGCGCACAATCACCTGGGCATGGGGCCGCTTGTGGCTTTTGGCTCAGAGGAACTCAAGCGGCAGTGGCTGCCGCGCCTGGCGACCGGACGCGGCCGGCTGGCCTGCCTGGCGCTCACCGAGCCGGGCGCCGGCTCCGACTTGCAGGGCGGCGTGCGCACGCAGGCGGTGCGCGACGGCGACGCCTGGGTCATCAACGGCGCCAAGATGTGGGCCACCAACGCCGGCATCGCCGACACGATGATCGTACTCTGTCGCACCGACCCCGCCGGCGGCAGCCGCAGCCTGAGTCAGATTCTGGTGCCCACCGACGCGCCGGGCGTGATCGTCGGGCCGCCGGAGAAAAAGATGGGGCTGAACGGCTCACCGACGCATGCCGTCACGCTCGACAATGTGCGCGTGCCGCTGACAAACCTGGTGGGCGAGGAAGGACGCGGCCTGCCGCAGACGTTGGCGACCTTGAGCAATGGGCGCATCAGCATCGGCGCGCTGGCGCTGGGCATCGGCCAGGCAGCGTACGAACGCGCCCTGGCCTACGCCAAACAGCGCGAGGCCTTTGGCCAGCCGATCGCCAACTTCCAGGCGATCCAATTTATGCTCGCCGACGCCGCCACCGAGTTGCACGCCGCCCGTCTGATGCTCTACCATGCAGCATGGCTTAAGGATCAAGGCCGGCCCTTTGCGACGCAGGCAGGCATGGCCAAGCTCTTTGCCACTGAGGTCAGCGAGCGCGTCTGCCGCAACGCTATCCAGATTCACGGCGGCTATGGCTACAGTCGCGAATACGAAGTCGAGCGGATGTATCGCGACACGCGCCTCATGTCGATCGGCGAGGGCACTAGCGAAATCCAGCGCATGGTGATTGCCCGCTCCATCTTGAGCTGAGCGAACCGCATGGGCGCAGAAAAGCCGTGCTTCTCCGCGTCATCTGCAGATAGAAACAGTGGTGAGCATTGCACATGAAACTGGCGATTTTGGCAGATATTCACGGGAATTTGCCGGCGCTGGAGGCAGTCACGCGCGAGCTAGAGCGCCTTCAGCCCGACTATGTGGTGGTCGACGGCGACCTGATCAACGGCGTTCCTTTTAGCAGCGAAGTGATCGACCGTATTGGTGAGCTGGACTGGGTGGTTGTGCGCGGCAATCACGAGTTCTACCTGCTCGACCTGGGCACCGCACGCGCTATACCCGGCAGCGACGACGCCGAACGCTGGGGGCAACTGCACTGGTTGTACGACCGCATTACGCCGGCGCAGGCCGCCTACCTGGCCATGCTGCCCGACGATCGCACCTTTTATCTACCCGGCGCTCAGCCGTTGCGCATCACGCATGGATTGCCGGGGCGCAACCGGGTGGGGCTTTATCGCAGCCAACCGGACGACAAGATCGCCGCCGAACTGGCCGACGTGCACGAGGCGACCTTCGTCACCGCCCATACTCATGTGCAGATCGACCGTCACGTCCGATGGTCGCCCGAAGCCAACGGTGAGTTGAGCACGCACCCGCACGGCGATATGCACCGACCAACCGCCGTCATCCGTCACTGGCACATCATCAACCCGGGCAGCGTGGGCTTGCCGTTGAATCAGCGCACAACGGCGCAGTTCGCCTTGCTGGAGAGTGTGGACGACGCCACTGAACGCGGTGGGTGGCGTGCTCAACATCACGAGGTTGCCTATGATCGGCGCCCTGCCCTGGAGTCGTTCTCGACGTCGGGGATGCTGGAGGCGGGCGGCCCGATCTCGTCGCTATTTTACTGGGAACTGGTGAGCGCCGAGCCGGAGATTATTTACTTCTACCGGTGGGCCTATGATCGGGGACTTGACCCCGACCGCGATGGCTTGCGGGAAGTCTTTCAGCGTTATGTGCGCGAGAGCGGCCGCGCCGAAGTGATCCGCCAGACCGATCCACTTCACACCCGACTCGTTGGCTAAACAGAAAGCGCCGTTCAATGCGTCTCGCTTTTCTCGCCGATATCCATGGCAACTTGCCTGCGCTGGAAGCTGTGTTGTGTGACTTGCGCCGTCAGGCGCCGGATCTGATCTTTCTTGTTGGCGACCTGGTTAACCGCTGCCCATGGAACAATGAAGTGATGGACGTGCTAACGGACACTGGCTGGCCGGGCGTCGTTGGCAATCACGACCTGGTGGTGGGGCGCATCCATACGCCGCACAATATGCCACCCTTCACCGACCGCCAGCGCTTCCGTTCGCTCTGGTGGACGGCGGAGACGCTTCACCCGCGTCACCTGCAGGTGTTGCGTCGATTGCCGGCGGCGCGGCGCATCGATCTGCCTCCCTTTCCGCCGATTCGGCTCTTTCATGGCTCGCCTGGCAATATGTTCCTGGGGCTATATCCCGAGATGGGGGGCGACACGATTGCCTCGTTGCTTGATGGCGTCGCCGAACCGGTGGTTGTCTGCGCACACACCCATCGTCCTATGGCGCGGCGCACCGGCGACTGGACCATCTACAACGGCGGCAGCATCGGTTTGCCCTACAACAGCGACCCGCGTGCTCAATACCTGGTGCTCGATGCTGTGAACGAACAGGGCGTGCATCGGTGGGCAGCGTGCTTTCGCCAGGTGGAGTACGACCATGGCGGTTTGCGGGCAGCCTTTCAGTCTTCGGGGATGTTGGCGGCGACCGGCGCCATTGGTGAACTGCACCTGCTCACCGCTGAGAGCGGCGAACCCTACAGCAGCGACTTCGGCATCTGGTTGCGCAGCCAGCCCGCCGACGTGCGCAACGATCTGGATAAGGCTGTACCGCTGTACCTGGCGACGCATGGGCCAGGAAAGTGGGAATTTACACTTGGGTGAGGGACGGCTGGAGAGCGGTTTTCACATCGGCGCGCCGACGATCCCGGCTTTGACCAACTGGTCGCGCAGCGCCGACCGCGCCCGGCTCAGGCGTGACTTGACGGTGCCTAACGGCAACCCCAGCAGATCGGCGGCTTCGGCGTAATCATAACCCTGCACATCCACGAGCATTACCACGTTACGATGATACTCTGGCAAGTCATCGATTGCAGCGAGCAGACAGCGCATCCCCTCATTCTGTAAAACTAGGCTCTCTGGGTCTTCTGCTACATATTCCTCGGTCGACAGATAATCGATGCCAGCCTGTTCGGTCAACTCATCCAGACTGACGGCAGCGCGCCGGCGTTGACGACGAAGATGATCATAGCAAGTATTGGTGACAATTCGCAGAAACCAGGAACGGAAATTGCCTTCCTGGAAGCGCGTCATGGCGCGGTGCGCCTTGATCATCGCTTCTTGCACCGCATCGGCGGCGGCTTCCTCGGTGTGCAGTATCTGCTGCGCAACGCGTTCGGCGGCGGAACGGTAGAGATCAATCAACGTTGCAAAGGCGCCATCGTCACCCAGGCGCGCAGCCTGGATCGTGTTATCAACCGCGTTGACGCGTGGCGTCGGCAGCGCATCCCAGGTCATGGTGGTCGCAACGGCAGCTGGTCGCCAAGACGGGGTGAGTTGTACGCTCGAACGCAATGTATTGACAGTGGAGGTCATGGTCTCTCCTTGTTCTTTCACACGCGCAAAATGCGCAAGGTGAGACCATTGTAGCGGGGAAAGATTAGGCGAACTTGAAAAAACTGGGACGCAAGTCGGACTGTTTTCCTACGCTTGGGGAACCGTTGCCCGACTGACGGCGTTACCAATTGTTTGGATTGCCTGACAGGCAGGCGGTTCTATCACCGGTGTTGCGTAGTGCGTGGTGCATCAGGCGCCTGTCACGCAACACGCGGTGAGTAGTACGGCGCTGGTGAAAAGTCAACGCAATTCACGTCTCTAGCTTATAGCCGTAGCCGCGAATAGTGTGGATGAAGCGCGGGTCATCTTCGCGTTCTGGCTCGATGCGACTGCGCACGCGGCTGACCATGCGGTCGATATTGGCGTCGTAGACATCACCCTGAGCTTCCGGCCACACAGCCTGGGCAATCTCATCCTTGCTGACGACGCGGCCACGATTTTGATAAAGAAACCAGAGCAGGTCAAACTGTTTGACGCTCAGCGGTGGGTCAAGCGGCTGACCGTCGACATAGACCTGGCGCGTGGTGATGTCGATGCGCAGCCCCGGTTCGCTGACAGCGATGAGTGAAGGCGCTGTTACGGTGGCCGCCGGGTCGTAGAAGCGATAGCGCGTCGAGGCGAATTGCACCTCCATTCCATCGGCAAGCCAGGCCGCGCCGCCCGGCGCCAGTCGTTGACCGTCGACGAAGACGCCATTTTTGCTCTGCAGATCGCGCACCTGATAGCCGCTGTCGAAGTGTAAAATCTCGGCGTGCTGGCGTGAAGCATATTGATCTTCCAGGCGAACGCCAGCATCGGCGGAGCGTCCGACCGTTATCACTTCCCGATCTAGCTCGATCTCCTGGCCGGCTTGGGGGCCATTGAGACAGACCAATCGACCAAACCTGCTCACACGCGACTCCTTTAGCTTCCACTCATGCGCTGTGCTATACTCGCAGCGCAGCTCGCGAACTTTTCGCTTGCTGCACGTCGTTGAAAACTATAGCAGCAACTAAAGCAACCCGCAAAGAATCAGCCTGCACAGGTCTGATCTGCCAAGCATGTCGTCTGCCGAACGTTCGTCTATCGAGCCGGAAACTGGATCGTCTGCACCGCCGACCGCCGTGCAGAGCGCTGGCGCGCGCGGTCCACTTGTCGGCTATCAGGTTGGACAATACCGGTTGGTGGAGAAACTGGGGGGCGGCGTCATGGCGGCTGTCTACCGCGCCCAGTCGCTGGCGACGGGTGAGGTTGTGGCCGTCAAGGTGTTGCTGCCCGACGCTGACGCTATCGTGCGGGCGCGTTTTCAGCAAGAGGCGCGCACACATCGTCAGCTCCGCCATCCTAACATTGTCCCGATCCTGGCTGAAGGTTACGAAGATGCCAGCGGCCTCACCTATCTGGTCATGCCCTTGATCGTGGGCGCCGGGCTGAATGGACTGATCGAGGCGCAGGAACGTCTGTCGGTGAGTGACGCAGCGGGAATTCTGGCGCGCGTGGCGCGGGCGTTGGATTACGCCCACCGCCAGGGCATTATTCATCGCGATGTCAAGCCGAGCAACGTGTTGCTGCAAACAGCCGCTGCCGGGCAGCCAGGCGCCGTCTTCGTTGCCGCAATGGGTGAGGTCGTGATTCCGCTGCTCAGCGATTTCGGCATCGCGCGCGCGCTCGATGCGCCAGAACTGACCGGCGTTGGGCGCACCATTGGCACGCCAACCTATATGTCGCCGGAGCAGTGCGCCGACAGCCATGAACTCGATCAGCGGTCGGACTTATACTCGTTGGGCGCAGTCTTCTATCGCTGTCTGGTGGGGCGCCCCCCTTTCACTGGCTCGACCACACAGATTCTACACGCACATGTCTACGAGCCATTGCTGATCCCGGAGACAGTGTTGACGACATTGCCCGCCGCCGCTGTGGAGATTTTACAGCGTTCACTGGCAAAAGACCCCGCCGCCCGTTATGCTTCTGGCGCGGCGATGGCGGCGGCGTTGGAGCAACTTGCTCCTCCTCTGCCGGCGCCAGCAGTCGAGAGCACGGCGACGATGCCCGCTCTACCCACCGTGCGTCCCGTCGAAGCAATGCAGGTGCTGGTGCCGGCGCCAGCGGTGCGCCCACCGGAAACCCCGCCGCAGGCGCCGGCTGAACCCGGTGAGCGGCTGGCGTCAATAGCGCCTGTTGCCCCGCCTGTATCTACAGCAGTGGCGCCCGGACGGCGCCGTTGGATAGGGGCGATGCTCGGCGCGGCTATTTCGCTCTTGCTGCTTACTGGAGCAATCTGGGCTGTGCTCAATCTGTTGCCGAACGATTTGTTTGGTCGCACACGAGCGCCGGCCGCCGCCACGGTCGCCGCCATGAGCACGCCCACCGTTCTGCTAACGCCTCCTTCCAACACTGATGTTGAAACCGTGACAGCGACCCCAGACGCCACACCAGGCGTTGCATCCACTGCCACAGCCACGTCGCCGCCGCCTACGCCCGCTGGCGCCATCGAGGGCTACTGGCGCGAGGCGGAAGATGCTTACGCCGACCAGGACTGGCAGGTGGCGCTCGACTTCTATACATTGGTGCAGCGCATCGATGCCAGCTATCAACAGGAGACCATCGCTGCCCGGCTTTTCGACGTGCAGATCGGGTTGGCGGCGGAGGCGTTGACGAATGGTCAGCTAGATCGTGCGGTCAAGGCCCTTGATGCTGCGCTGGCATTACGTCCCGACGCCGAACCGGTGCAGCGTATCCGCACGGCCACCAGCGCGCTGATCACGGCCGAGGGTGAGGCGGCCGCCTCGATCCGGCGCGTATTATGGGGAGCGCTGGTCGCCTACGCCGAACAACTGGCGCAGGCAGAAGCATATTGCAGCGCAGCGGCGCAGTTGACGGCGGCGTTGGCTGTCTGGCCTGATGGCGTCCTTGACACGCAGCTGCCTGCCTACCGCACGGGCTGTGAACAGGCGCGGGCGTTGGCTGCCATCAGTGCACAGTTGAGCGAGAACGGCGGACGCATCCTCTATTCCACCCAAGAGGGTGACCGCTACAATATCTACGCGGCGCCAGCGCAGGTCAATAGCGACTCGACGCTCTTGATTGCCGACGGCGCTCAGGTCGGTGCGCAGCGTGCGGGGGCGCTGCTGGCGTTTCGCAATTTGCGACCAGGTGAGCCGGGCATTGCGCTTTATGATCTGGCCGCAACACGCGATCCTACAGCACGAACGCAGCAATTGACCTCTTCGCCCGAGGATGCGCTGGATGCGCCGCCAGCCTGGGCGTCGGATGGCAGCGCGCTGGCGTATAGCACAGTGCGGGCTGACGATCAGCAGTCGCGTATTTTTGTGCACACGCTCGCTGATGGCGCCGAAGTGGATCTCGGTCTGGGCAAAGACCCGGCGTGGGAGCCGGCTGCCAATCGCATCATCTACAATGGCGTCGATAGTCGTGGTGCGCAGCCGGGGTTGTATATCATGACCACCAATGGCGAAAATCGCTTGCGGCTCACCGATAACGGCAACGACATTCGCCCTGTGTGGTCGCCCAACGGCAACAACGTCGTCTTCATGAGCACGCGTAATGGCGATTGGGATGTCTACCGGCTCTCTCTGCGCGATGGCACGCTACTGCAACTGACCGATGATCCGGCGCAAGATGGGCTGCCGGCCATCAGCCCGGATGGGAAACTCGTGATCTTTGCCAGCGACCGGGGCGGGGTGTGGCGCATTTATGCTGCACCCATCGATGGCGGCGTTGCGGTGCCCTTGTTTGCAGTCGAAGGTGTATTGACGAACTGGTTGGAGCATTCGATTCAGTGGACACGCTAGAGAGCGCGGATGAGCAGGGCGGCAGTCAGAGCCTGGGTGCAGGACTGACCAACCTGACCGGCAAGCAGTTAGGGCGCTATCTGATCGGCCAGCAACTGGGCAGCGGCGGGGTGGCGACGGTCTATCGCGCCTACGACCAGGTGCAGGGACAGACCGTGGCGCTCAAGCTACTGCTCCCCGGCGCCGACGCCAAAGCCTACACGCGCTTTCGCAACGAGGCGATGACTGCCGGCGCGCTGCGCCACCCCCACATCGTGCGCATCTTGCAGATCGGCATTGCACCCCAAGGCGAGGTCGCCTATATCGCCATGGAACTGGTGGAGGGCGAAAGCCTGGCCGATCTCTTGCGCCAACAGGGGCGGCTGCGCCCGGAGGAATCCGCCAACCTGCTCGAACCGATTGCCCGCGCCCTGGACGAAGCGCATCGGCATGGCGTTGTCCATCGCGATGTCAAGCCCGGCAACATCTTGCTGCGTCCGGTCAGCCCCGGCGCACCACACAGCATCCAGCTTGAGGCGCTCGATTACCCGGTGGTGCCGCTCTTGACCGACTTTGGCATTGCGCGCGCGCTCGACGCGCCGGAACTGACAAACATGGGGCGCACCGTGGGTACGCCCGCCTACATGGCGCCGGAGCAATGTGCAGGGAGTCGCGAGGTCGATGGCCGCGCCGATATCTATGCACTGGGCGCAGTGCTCTACCGTTGTGTGGCGGGGCGTCTGCCCTTTACCGGCACAACAACGCAAATTCTGCACGCGCACGTTTACGAACCGCTGACCATTGAGGATAGCGTCTTCCGCCAGCTCTCGCCGCTGATGGTGGAGGTGCTGCAGCGCAGTCTGGCGAAACGCCCGGAGGATCGCTACGCCACCGCCGCCGACATGGCCGATGCGCTGGCGCTGGCCGCCGGGCGCACGCCGCCACGCCCAAACGCGATGACAGGCGAGAGCACCGCCACGCTGACGATGACTGCCGTGCCGGTGGTCAATCCGCCGACAGAGACCACTTCCTCGACCGTGCTGGTGCCGGCGCCTGGCGGTGCGCTGGGGGCGCGTGCTGCCAACCCGCTGCTGCGCGCCGCACAGCCGACGATTGCCGCGGCGCCGACATTGGCGCCAGCGCCCCTGACGCCGCCTGTATCGACGCCACCGCCAGTGCGCCCGGCGCGGCCAACATGGGTCAACGTTCTGTTGATCGTTGTGGGCGGTTTGCTGGTGATGGCATTAGGCGTACTCCTGGGGATGCAGACGCCGCGCCTCTTGCGCGGCGGCGTCTCACTGACGCCCACGCTTGCCGGGTCAACCTCGCTGCCAGGCGTCACTTCCCTGACAGATGGGACGACGCCAACAGCTGACATTGTGGCTACCCCTCCTATCGTGGACGAAAGCGCCGGCGGCGACGCCGCGATAACACCGGCAACGCCGACGCAATTACCTACCGCCACTGCGCTGCCAGCGCCAACTGCAACCGCAACGCCGACGGAGGCGCCGCCTCCCACTCCCACAGAGACGGCGACCCCGCCGGCAACCTTCACACCGACGCCTGACCCGGATGCGGCGCTTGCAGCGTGTCTGCCACAAGTGGATGAAGCGCTGCGCCAGCGTTTGTCTGCACTCCCGGCGGAAGAGCGCCGTGCGATTGGCTGTCCTATCGGCGACGCCCAGCGCGGCGCAGCGCAAATGTTGCCTTTCGAGCATGGGTACATGGCCGGGCTGGTGGCGGCGCCCGAACTCTATGTCGTTTATTTCCCCACCAATGCTTGGGAGCGCCAACCGATCCCCGAGGTGAGCGCCCCGCCGCCCGATCTACCGCCGCCGCCAGAGGGACTCTTTGCGCCGTTGGATCGTTTTGCAGCGCTGTGGCAGGCGGATCGACGTTGGGAGGCGCTGGGGTTTGCCACTGAGCCGCAACCGCGCGACTTTGCGCTGGTGATTCAAGGCTTCGAGGGCGCAGTGTTGTTAGGCAATCAGGACACCGGTGAGCTGGCCGTGCTGGCAAACAGCGAGCGGCGATAGTGCAATATGAGTGAAGCTGAACAACGCAGCCTCCTGGTCGAAATTGATCTGGCGCCCGGTCACAAACAAGGATTGGTGGTGACCTCCCCGATCTTGCTCTCGCCGACAGCGGCTGGCTTTGGCGATCCATTGCCGCCTGGTCTCAAGCTGGCAGAAATCGGGGCGCTGATCGTTGGCCCGGTCAGTGCGGCAGGGCGCGGCTACAGCGGGCCGGCAACGCTGATCGAGTTGGATGGCGGCCTGTTGGTGCGGGATGCTGGCTTCAGCCGCAGCGCACGTCGCGCCGTGACGCGTTATGGCGCCATCTGGCAACGGCTTGCCTGTCCAGTAATCGTGCAACTGGTCGATGCCACAGTTGCGGAGCTGGTGCAGTCGGCGCGCCATCTGGCGCATGCGCCTGGGGTGGCCGCCATCGAGTGGAATCTGCCGTCAGCCATAACGCCTGCGCTGGCAGCCGATGGCGTGCGTGCATTGGTGCAGGTTTGTGATGCGCCAGTCTGGGTGAAGCTGCCATTGACAAATGCCGTAACACTGGCGACGCGTGCAGTGTCGGCGGGGGCGGTCGGCGTGGTTGTCGGCCAACCGGCGCCGGGCGTTGCCTTCCGTTCTGATCCAGTGATGGGTGAGTCAGCGTCCGTCGCCGGTGCGCTTTATGGAACTGGCGCATTTTCCCTGATGATGAATGTGTTGCGTGAGGTGGCGGCGGCGCAACTTGACTGCGCTCTAATTGCGAGCGGTGGTGTGCTTCATGCAATGCATGTCCGCCATGCGCTCGCCGCCGGCGCCCACGCTGTGCAGATCGACAGTGCCATTTGGCGTGCAAACGTGGTTGCACAACCATGATTGCGTGCAGTGCAACCCTCGTTGATTTGACAGGGTGTGGGCAGCATGATATGCTTCCGAACATCGAAATGCGCTGCACGTTCGATGAAATTGTCTGGTTAGAGACTTGCCTGGAGACGTGGTGTAGCGGTTAGCATAACGGCCTGTCAAGCCGTAGGTCGCGGGTTCAAATCCCGTCGTCTCCGCCAAGACCAATCAGCAAAAGACCCACAATCAGTAATGTCGCATGACAAACTGATTGTGGGTCTTTTGCATCATAAATCGGTTGGCGTCACCGTACCGTTGAGGTCAGCGTTGCGCGCCAGATGGGCGGAACCCTGTGTGATCACCAGCAGCGCAGCAAAGGCGCACTGCACGCCAACAAAGATCCAGAAGAGCGTTGGAGCGCCCGACATGACATTGGTGAAGGCAATCGTCACATCGGTGGCGGCGTGCAAGATAGCGACCAGCAGCACGCTGCCGTGTGTATGATTGAAGACCCAGGTGGTGATGATGCTCATGGCAAGCGTTGCCAGCAGAAAGCCAGCCAGAGGCAGCGTCGCTTGAAACGAGTCCGGGATCAAGAAAAGCGGTAAATGCCAGACGCCCCACAGCGCGCCCAGCAGCAGGCTGGCGTTCAAGGCGCTGTAGCTAGCTTGCAGACGCGGTAGGGCGAAGCCGCGCCAGGCGGTTTCCTCGGTGATCAGAAAGAAGAAAGTCTGAAACAGTAGCGACGGCAACAAATCCTGGCCTGACAACAGCACGCCCACCTGATTCGCGCCCCCCGTCAACAGATAGCCGCCCATTGCCAGCAGACTCAGCACGCCAGTGACGCCGAGCGCAACGACATACCAGACTGGCTGGACGCGCCAGCGGATCAGGCGCACCAGAAGGTCTTTGACAGCGGGCCATCCACCCGTGATCGCAGCGGTTCCATAAGTCGCCAGCGTTAATCCGATCTAGAACGCCAGCGACTGCGGAATATGAAATGACAACAGGCCGCGTGATTCGGCGATTGATGTTCCCCAAATCAACCACGGCAACAGAAATGCCAGAACAAAAAAGAGAATCAGTGCACGACGATGTCTTTGCGTGTGCATGTGGTCTGCTTTCTATACGTTGATGCTTTACCTGCAACGACTGTGCAGCACATTCTTTGCATGTGCGTTGCATATGATAGTCAATTGCGACTTCAATCACAATGTTGACGTCTCTGTGTAGCGATGTGAAGTCGAACCCTGCACTCGGCAACGGCTTGCCCCGCGCCCAATTCGTTGGTAGAATCGAACGCTATGATGCTCGATCCCGTGCGTGCAGCCGAAATTGCTGCGAACCTGGCAGAGGTGCGTCGGCGCATGGCGACCGCCGCCGAACGTAGTGGGCGCCATCCCGAGGATGTGCGCCTGGTTGCAGTCAGCAAGACCTATCCTTTGGCTGACATTGCGGCGGCGCTGGCAGCGGGGCAGCATGACTTTGGCGAAAACCGGCTGGAAGAACTATGGCCGAAGGTGGCCGCCGCGCAGACGGAAGGCCTCGAGGCCATTCGCTGGCACATGATCGGCACGATCCAGAGCCGTAAAACGGGTGACGCCGTCGGCCCACTGGCGCTGATTCACGCCGTAGATCGCGTCAAGATCGCCCAACGTCTGAGTCGCGACGCCCGGACCGCCGGCTGCGTACTGGATGTACTGCTGGAGGTCAACGTGAGCGGCGAGGCGAGCAAACATGGCTTCACGCCAGCCGACCTGCTGGAAGCCGCCGCCGATCTGCTGGCGCTGCCCGGCATCCGCATTCATGGGCTGATGACGATGGCGCCCTTTGAGGCCGTGCCGGAAGCAACGCGTCCCGTCTTTCGGGCGCTGCGCCAACTGCGCGACGAGTTGGCCACTCGCTTCCCGCACGGTGACTGGTGTGAGCTGTCGATGGGAATGACCAATGACTTTGAGATAGCCATCGAAGAAGGGGCGACGATCGTGCGCATCGGTTCAGCCATCTTCGGGGCGAGAAACGGGTAAGGAAGTATGCTCAACGGAACCAGGATTGCTTTCATCGGCAGCGGCGTCATGGGCGAGGCCATGATCAAAGGGTTGTTGGCGCAGGGGTTGACGACCGCCGATTGTCTGCGCGCCAGTGACCCTTGGCTGGAGCGGCTGGAATACATTCGCACAACTTACGGGGTTGAAACAACCGCCGACAACGCCGCAGCGGTGCGCGACGCCGACATCGTCGTCCTCAGCATCAAGCCGCAATCACTGCAGAAAGTTGGGAAAGATCTGCACAGCAAGATTCACCCCGACGCGCTGGTGCTCAGCATCATCGCCGGGACGCGCATCAGCACGCTGCAGAACAAGCTCTATCACGACCGCATCGTGCGCGCCATGCCTAACACGCCGGGGCAGCTTGGTAAAGGCATGACCGTATGGACGGCCACCGAGCATGTCACGCCGCGCCAGGTCAAGCAGACTGAGGCGATTCTCGGCGCGATGGGCGAACAACTCCAGGTTGACGAGGAAGGCTTTCTCGACATGGCGACCGGTCTGAGCGGCTCCGGCCCTGGTTTTGTGTTGCTGCTGATCGAAGCGATGATCGACGCTGGCGTCCACATGGGCTTTTCGCGGCGCGACGCCGAAAAGATGGTGCTTCAGACCATTGACGGCACTGTGGCCTTGATGCGCGCCAGTGGCCGCCACTCCGCCGAACTCAAGAATCAGGTCACCAGCCCCGGTGGCACGACCGCCGCTGGCCTCTACGAACTCGAAAAGGCGAGCATTCGCGCCATCATCAACGATGCAATCTTTGCGGCATATCGACGCAGCCAGGAACTTGGCGCACTGAGTGAAAAGAAGGATGTCCCATGAGAGAAATTTTGTTGATTTTGTCCACGTTGATCCAGCTTTATAGTTGGGTGTTGGTGGCGCGTGCGCTGATCAGTTGGATTCCCAACCTGGATCCCTACAATCCGGCTGTGCAATTTCTCTATCAGATCACCGAGCCGGTGTTGGAGCCCGTGCGCAGATTGATTCCACCGCTGGGCGGCACGATCGATATTTCCATGATCGTCGTCTTCTTTGCGTTGATGATCTTGCAGCAGATGCTGCAAACCCTGGCGTGAATCTGATGCGACACAGGTGGGGACTGCGCAGTCCCGGAATAGTGGCGCTGATGGCGCTTCTATTGACGGCTTGTCAGCCGGTGCGCCCTGCGCCGGCTGCTGCTCCTGAGATAGTTGCTACGCCTGTGCTGGCGCCAGAGGCAGCGGCAATGGCGGCGGCAAGCGTTGACTTTGCGGCGGCGACGCTCGGCGTTGCGCCTGAGGCGCTGCGCATCATCGCAGTGGAGGCGGTCAACTGGCCCGATGCTGGGCTTGGCTGCCCCCAACCGGACATGATCTACGCCGCCGTCATCACGCCTGGTTATCGCATTGTGTTGGAAACGGCGGATGGACAGGTCATCGTGCACACCGACAGCCGCAGCGATGGCGAAAAGATCATCTGTCCCGAGGAGTAGCGCGCCGACCTCATGTTGCCACCTGCCGATCAACCGTTCTACATTTCGCGGCGTCGCTTCGAGGAGCTGGTGGCTGAAGCCATTGAGGAAATTCCTGATGCGCTGTGGAACGTGGTGGATAATGTCGCCGTCACTGTGCAGGAATGGCCGACGCGCCGCCAGCTGGAGAGCGTTGGGATCGGCCCGGGCGGCGGCACGCTGTTAGGTTTATACGAAGGCGTAGCGCTGACACGGCGCACCAGCCACTACAGTCTGGTCTTGCCTGATAAGATCACAATCTTTCGCGGACCGATCCTGCAAATGTGCCCACCCGATGAAGAGGCCGTTCGCGCCCAGATTCGGCGCACCGTTCTGCATGAAATTGCGCACCACTTCGGCATCAGCGATGAGCGGCTGCTCGAACTCGGCGCTTATTGAGCCACGGCGATCACGCAAGATAGAAGAACTATGTCATGACTTACACTACTTCGACCTCATCAGCTGGCAGTGAAGCAGGCTTCGTCCAGGTCGTATCTGCCCCCACCAATGCGCATTATTACGAGATCCTGGATCGCACCGGCCATCGCCGCGCGGGATTGACTGTGCTGCTCGATAGCCAGCAACGCGTACTGCGCGCCGAGCTTTGCTACTACGAGCGCTATCATGCGCTAGAGCCAGTGCAGGAAGAAATTTTCGACCGCGCGGTGGAGATCGTCGAAAGCAACTATCTTGGCAACGGTCTTAGTTCCGATCTGGCCGTGATCGACGGCACACCGATGGCGCAGGAGATCATCCGCCATAGCAACCCCGATCCCATCTATCGCCCAGAGCAGCGCGTGCGTATCTGGCCCTTTGCCGTGGGCTATGCCGCCCTGGTCGTCGTGTTGTTGCTGGTCGGTCTGCTCAATCGGACGCTTTTCCGCCCTGCTTCTGCCACTGTTGCGCTGCCGGGCGATGTGGCCGCGTCAGCCGTTGTTCAGCGTGCAGCGCCGCGCGCAGCCGAAGCAGCACCCGCCGCCGGTGGCGCCTCTGCGACCGGCGCAGTCGATTCGCTCTTGCCCAACACAAACGGTCTGCCGCCTAGCGTCAATGCCGACCCGACTCTCGCCGTTGGGATGCAGGTGCGCATCCGCCCTGGATTGCGTTCGTTCGTGCGTTCCGCGCCAGGGGCGGATGCAGGCGACCCCGTCGGTTTCCTGGAGAATGGCGCCACTGCTGTCATTACGGGCGGCCCCACCTGGCTGCTGGGCGACAGTGACACCATTGTGTGGTGGTACGTCGAGACCGCCGACGGCGTCACCGGCTGGACGCCCGCCAACACCAGCCAGTTGACGCTGCTGGAGCCGGCGCCGTGAGGCGTCACACGTCAGCCGTCACACGTCAGCCGTCACACGTCAGCCGTCACCACGATCATCTGGGCCGTGTCCAGCCAGAGCAGAACAGTTTCACCGATTGTGGGCAGGCGGTCGCGACCGCGATTGCGAAATTCGAAGCTCAACTGGCAGCCCACTTCTTCCGTCGCCGGCGCCACCTGCAACTGAAAGACGCTGCCGCGGAAGGTCGTCGCAGTCACGCGACCGCTAAAAGAAACGTAGGTCGGGCCAGGGGATTGCACATCAAGTACAGCGGCGTCCGGTGGAATCAGCAGCCGTGCGCCAGGAGCGAGTGGGCCGGGCGGCGCCGCCGGTAAGATAAAGGCGCCTGCCGCTGTGCACACCTGGCGCTCCCCCGGCGTCGCTGTGATCGGCAGCAGATTGCGAAAGCCCAGAAACCCAGCGACGAAGGTGTTGGCTGGGCGTCGATAGAGCTGCGGCGGTGCATCCACCTGGATGATGCGCCCGGCCTGCATGACGGCGATGCGGTCGGCCAGGGCAAATGCCTCCTCTTGATCATGCGTCACAAAGATGGCGGTGACGTGCAGCGTCTTCAAAATGTGGCGCAGTTCCTGCACCAGTTCCTCACGCAACAAGCGATCCAGGTTCGCCACCGGCTCATCCAGCAACAGCAACGCCGGATTGGGCGCCAGCGTGCGCGCCAGCGCCACGCGCTGTTGCTCGCCGCCGCTCAGCTCGTCTACGGCGCGCCGGGCGTATCCCTGCAGATTGACCAGCGCCAGCATGGCATCGACGCGGGCGCGACGCTCAGCCGCAGCCATCCCCTGCATCCGCAATCCATAGCCGACATTCCCCGCCACGTCGAGATGAGGAAAGAGCGCATAATCCTGAAACATCAGGCCGATGCCGCGCCGGTGGGCAGGCAGCCCATTGATGGCGACGCCATTCAACCGCACCTCGCCCCGGTCCGGCGTCTCCAGCCCGGCGATCACGCGCAACAGCGTGCTCTTGCCGCAGCCGCTTGGCCCCAGCAAGCAAAGAATTTCCTCGCGCGCCAGCGCCAGCGAAACGCCCTGCAACACCGGCTTATCCGGTGCAAAGCGTTTGTGGAGATCGACGATTTCCAGCATCAGAACTCCTCCTCGCCGGGCAGACGAAAGCGCTCGATGGCAAGCAGAGCAGCGGCAGTGACCACCATCAGAATAGTGCTCATTGCCAGCGCCTGGCCGTAGTTGAGCAAACCGGGGCGTCCCAGCGCCTGGTAGATCACCATCGGCATGGTGGGCCGGTCGGGACGGGCAACAAGCAGCGTGGCGCCAAATTCGCCCAGGCTGATGGCAAAGGCGAAGGCTGCGCTGATCGCCAGCGCGCGCGTCAATAGTGGCGCGTCGATCGTCCACCAGCGTTGCCATGGGGCGGCGCCGAGCGTCGCCGCCGCCATCTGCAGCCGTTGATCGAGCGCACGCCGCGCTGGCAGAAAGGTGCGCACCACGAAAGGCAGCGCAATCAGCGCATGGGCAATCGGCGTCAACCAGGGTGAGGCGCGCAGCGGGCCCATCGCCACGATGTAGCCGAAGCCGAGCGTCACCGCTGAGGTGCCGAGAGGCAGCAACAGCAGCGGGTCGAGGATGACCGCTGTGCGCGAACGCGGTTGCGCCAGCATGTACGCGCTGATCACGCCCAGCGGCAGGCTGATGGCGAGCGTCGCCAGCGCGTAGGTCAAGGAGTTGGCGACGGCAGTGATCGGCGGCGCAAAGAACGCGCTCTGACGCGGATTTTCGGTCAGCGCCTGGTAGTAGCGCAGCGTTGATCCCTGGTCGCCGAGGGTGAAGCTGCGCACCACCAGGGCAGCCAGCGGCGCCAGCAACCCCACGGCCGTGACCAGCAGCGCGGCAATCACCAGCGCCCACTGTCGCCAGGCGCGCGGTGGCTGACTGCGCACAGGCCGGCGTTGACGCAATGTGCGGCTCAAGCGCGCCTGCAGCCGTGTATACACGACCATCACGCTGAAGGTCAGCCCAAGCTGCACGATGCTGAGGAAAGCCGCCAGCGGCAGGTTGAAATAACTGACTGCCTGCCGATAGATTTCAACCTCGATGGTGGCGAAGCGCGGCCCGCCCAGAATCAAGATGACGCCAAAGCTGGTGAAGCAAAACAGAAAGACGAGCAGGCTCGCCGCCAGGATGCTGGGCAGCAGCAGCGGCAAGGTGACGGTGCGCCAGACCTGCCAGGGCGTTGCGCCCAAGACCGCCGCTGCTTCGTTCAGGTGCTGGTTCAGGTTGCTCCAAAAGCCGCCAACGGTGCGGATGATGATGGCGACATTGTAAAAGACGTGGACGATGAGGATCAGCCAGATGGTCTGCTCAAGCTGGATCGGCGGTGAATCGAGCGCCAGCAGGCGTTGCAGCCACTCATTGAGGAGACCGGTGCGCCCGATCAGCGCCATAAACGCGGTGGCGACGACGACGGTCGGCATAACGAAGGGGATGGTCAGCAGCGCGTGCAACACGCGTTTGCCGGGAAAATCGAAGCGCGCAAAGATGTAAGCCAGCGGCAGCCCGGCCAGTACGGTCAGCAGCGTGGAGAGCGCCGCCTGCCAGGTCGTGAACCAAAGCAAACGCCAGAAGGCCGCCGAGGTCAGCGCCGTCGCCGCCTGCGCCAGAAAGTCGCCGCTGCCCATACTGACGCGTAAGATCGCCAGCAGTGGGTAGAGATAGAAGACCGCCAGAAAGATCAGCGGCAGCGCATAAAGCGCACCAATTGGGAGCCGTTGCAAGCGTGTCGCCCTCGCAAGGATGAAATGGAATGCGGATGACGCGGATCGGACAGATCAGCGCGGATCAGATCGGCGTCAAGCCGTCCGATCCGCGCCATCCGTGTGCCTTTTTTACTATTGACTCATCACGTCCGCCCACGCCTGCAACCAGCGCTGGCGATTGGCCTCGATGGCGAACGGATCGAAGACGACCGGATCAGGCGGCGTCTGCGCAAAGGCCGTGAAGAGTTCAGGCAGCGCAACGTTGGGGTTGGCCGGATAGACGAACATCTGCAGTGGGATGTCGGCTTGAAAGGTCGTATCGAGCATGAAATCGACAAACCGCTGCGCCAGCTCTGGCTGTGCGGCGCCCTTGAGTACACCCACGAACTCGATCTGGCGGAAGGCGCTGCCGGGCAGGAAAAGGTTGACGCTGGCCGGCTTTGTGCGTCCATCGGTCGCATAGACCACATCGGCGGGCGGGCTGGTGGAGTAGCTCAGCACCAGGGGACGATCGCCGGCGCCACCCGAACCGACGGTGAAGTGTTCGAAGTAGGCTTCACTCCAGCCGTCGGTGATCAGCACATCATTCGCCTTCAACGCCCGCCAGAAATCAAGATAGCCATCCTCGCCGAAGTGGTCGATGGTCGCCAACAAGAAGGCCAGCCCTGGCGAAGAGGTGGCCGGATTGGGAGTCACGAACAGGCCCTTGTAGGTCGGATCGGTCAGATCTTCGAGCGTCTGCGGCAGGGGAATGTCCTTTTGGGTAAACCACTCACTGTCGGCGTTGAGGTTCACAAAACCATAGTCCACCGGCAGTAAACGATGCTCCGGGTCGAGTTCCAGATCATCGGGAATTTGCTCCAGCAACGGCGACGGATAGGGCGCAAAGACGTCGGCGGCCAGGGCGCGGCTGAGAAAGCTGTTGTCGACGCCAAAGAAAAGATCAGCCAGCGGCGCGTCCTTGCTGAGGATGATCTTGTTGAGGGCTTCACCGGCGTCGCCCAATGTCAACACCTGCACTGTAGCGTTGTGCTCCGCCTCGAAGGCGGCGATCACCTCCTCGCCGATGGCAAACGAGTCGTGCGAAGCCAGCACCAGCGTCGTCGGTGCAGCGGGGGCGGCCTGACCGGTCGGCGTCTCATTGCTCTGCCCTACTGTCTGGCATGCCGTCAGCGCCGCCATCACGAGCAGCGACGCCGCCAGCAACCAGCCCCGATGCCTCCACTGCTGGATGAGCCTGCATGGTTTCATGAGATGAGAAGACATAGTTTCCCTCCTGAAAACAAAAACTGACTTTACCAATTCGGTAAAGCCAGCGCATCGGAGACGGTCAAAGTGACCAGAGCTGTACTCCCTACGCTGGCATTACCCAGATCAGGTTTCGCGGGTCGGCGGCAAGACGGCCACCCTCTCAGCCCGGCATTCCGAGCTCCCCGTTATCAATGTGTGAAAGTATACATCAACTTCTGTCGGCGCCCAAATAGGAGAGGCAACCTATAGCGACACGCCGATCACGTCACCGCAGGCTGTGCGTCGGGTCGCGTGCGGAAGAGGGCGCAGCCATAACAACGCCCTGGCAGTTTGCCTTCGGCGCGCAGGCGCGCCATCCAACACGGAATGTCGGTCAGGGCGCAGGCGGGGCAGTGCTGACGTTTTTCCGGCGGACAGTGGTTGTATTCCCAGCACGGACGGGCAGCCGCCAGCGGGGACGTCACCGCAGCGGCCGGCGCCAACCCATCCAGCACGGCGCGAGTGGCGCGCTGCGCCTCTGCCTCCGCCTGCCAGCGCGCATCGAGCCGCCGCAGTCCCCACACGATCGCCGCCGTGATCGCAATCGGCACGCCCAGGCGCAGCAGGAAGAGCACAGCCAGCGCCAGGGCCTCAATGATGATGTTCATGAGCCTGCTCTCCACTGAAGAAGCGCACACCAATGATCCACGCCATCAGCGCCGCCGCCAGGATGCCGATCGTCGAAATCCATTCCAGTAGATGCGGCGTGTATCCGGTCGGCGTGGACACAACCTGAGCGGTTAACGTGGCATCGAAGCGGTTCATCAACACGCCTGCCAGCACCAGGATGGGTGCGATCCACTGGACGGCGCTGCTGCGCCGCCACGCCGGAATCGCCCAGAGCAAGGCTGGCGCCACAACGCCGATGCCCAGTTCCGCCCACCAGAAGACGGCCACCGGCCCTGTCCCCAGCAGCGCTGTCTCTCCCGCCCACCAGACTTCGATCAGCTTGACGACCAGATAAACGACGCTGAAGCCGATGACCAGGCGACACAGCCCGTGCACCAACGTGCGGTCTTCGCGTCGGTGCAGGATGCGCATCGCGCTGCGATAGGCGAGGGCGCCCATGCTCAGGCCGGCCATGATCGACGAGAGATAGAAGAGCACCGGCAGCAACGGCGACCACCACAACGGGTGCAGACGATGCGGCATGTTGAGATAGAGTGTGCCCAGTGTGGATTGGTGCAGCGTCGAGAGCGTCACGCCCAGGATCGTCACCGGCAGCATGATCCAGGCCAGCACGTTCAGCAATGGCCTCACCCAGCGCCACGGCAACGGTCGCAGGAAATGCGGGCCGGTTTCGAGCACCAACACCGTCGTATAGAAGAGCACACAGCAACTGATCTCAAAGAGCGGCGAATGCACGTTCCAGTAAAGCATGAAGTTGTAGAAGCGGTCAGGTCGCCCCAGGTCGAGCACGAGCAGCGCCAATACGGCGACATAGCCCATCAGCCCCGCCAGGATTGCCGGCCAGAGTGCGTCGTGATAGTGCTCACGGTGGAAGATATGCACCAGCGCCGCCATCGTGAAGCCGGCGCCGGCAAAGGCAATCAGCCCGAAGTCGAAGCCGATCCAGATGCCCCAGGAGTATACGTCTTTGAGGCCGGTCGTTGCCCCCAACCCCAACCACAATCGCCCTACGCCCGCCACGACGCCGGCCAGCGTCAAAAAGCCGAG
This sequence comes from Anaerolineales bacterium UBA3905, assembly GCA_002391565.1. Classification (GTDB taxonomy): domain Bacteria; phylum Chloroflexota; class Anaerolineae; order Caldilineales; family Caldilineaceae; genus Caldilinea. The sequence goes on along the minus strand of DGFH01000301.1, from coordinate 5,234 downwards.
GATGCCCAGCACGCAGTCACACCGCCGGATGTGCGGCCACGCTGCCAGCGCGTGAGTGGCGGGAACGCCTGCATGTATCGATGCGCCACGAACAGCCATTGCGTCAATCCTCCTTCCTGTCCGGCCAGGCAATGGGTGCAGCGTCATCTTTCTGTTGGCGACGCCGCAGGATCAGGTGCAACCCCGTCGCCAGAGTGGCGACGCTGAGCGCCAAGGCCGGCGTCAACCCCATCACTGTTTCCGCTGTCTGGGAGATCGTGCCGTTGCCGGGCTGTGGGAAGCGCAACTGCTCGAACGGCACGGCCGAAAGATAGAGCACCGATGTGCCGCCCGCTTCGTGCTCGCCGTAGATGTGGTCGGTGTACTCCTGCGGATGGCTGGCGATTGCGGCGTGCGCCTGCGCCAGCAATTCGCGGCGCTTGCCAAAGCGCAGCGCGCCATTCGGGCAGGCGGCCACACATGCGGGCGTCTCGCCTTTCGCCACGCGCTGCTGGAAGCACATCTGGCATTTGTGGATCAATCCGAGCGGATTGCCCCAATCGTAGGTGGGCACGCCGAACGGACAGGCATACTGGCAGTATCGGCAGCCGATGCATTTGTGCGCGTCGTACACGACCGGCCCGTCTGCACTTTTGCGCAGCGCGCCGACCGTACAGGCCGAAACGCACGCCGGGTGCAGGCAATGCATACACTGGCGCTTGACAGGATGCACTCCACCTGCGGCATCTGTTTCAGCAGCCACGAAGGTGAGCGCCTGGCTACTCAACGCGGTCGGCGCCACGTCTGGATTCGGCAAGTGATTGATCGCCTTGCACGCCAACGCGCAGGAGTTGCAGCCCGTGCAGCGCGTCAGGTCGATCAGCACGCCGACGGCGTCGTCGCCCGGCTCGATGTTGGAGGCTTGCGCCGCCCGGCGTTCGGTCAGCAGGGCGCCCGCTGCGACCGCCGCCATCCCGATCCCTGCCCGCCGCACAAACTCGCGTCGATTCAGCGTCTGCACCGGGGCTTCCCCTCGCCCGGTCTCCCTCTCTCTCCTTCGCCTTGCCTTCTGTGTGCTCATCCCAGCCCTCCTTTGCGTCCCCAGCGCGCCGCCAGCAGGATGAAGCCGATGCCGAGCAGCCCGCCAATGCTGACGCCAAAGCCCAGGCTCATCGGCGCCAGGACGGTGGAGGAGCGCGCCGCCTGTTCGGCCTGGCTCAACTGTGCGCGCAGGATCGGCGCTTCGGCGGCGGCCTCGATGATCTCAACGCGTTGCACAAAGTCAGGATCGGCGTTGGCGCTGGCGTCATGCACCTGTCTAGCGTGGCACTCCAGGCACTTATCGCTGGCAACTGCGATGAAGTCATGGCGCGGGGCGCCCGTCACGGCGAGCGATGGCTCCGCCGCCGCCAGTTGCTCGCCCGTCGTCACCGATTGATCCGCCATATGACAGCTGATGCAGGTGACGTCGCCCAGCCAGTGCGCCGTGTGCAGGGCGTCCTCCAACGTCGTGCGATGGCAGCTCTCGCACAGATCCGCGTCGCTCAACCGCAAGTCCTGCGAATGCGCCAGATGGCAGCCGATGCATTGCACGCCGGCTTCGGCGTGGACAGTCTTTTCCCAGTTGTGGGCAATCGTGTCGTGACATGCGATGCAGACGGAAGAATCGGCGTCGAGCGGGATCATGTCCTCTTCAGGATGACCGCGCGTGTAGACGCCGTGACAGGTCTCGCAATCCGCTACGGGCGCGCCCGCCGCCGTCATCTGTCCGTGCGTGGACATCTCCCATGCCGACCGTTCGGCGCTGTGGCAGCCACAGCCTTCCTCATCCGTCTGCGCCTGGACGGTCAACGGCAACGCCAGCCCCAGCAGACATGCCAAAATCAGCGCATATCGCACACACCGACGATACGCGCAACAGTCAACGCGCCGCACCATAGCTCACCTCATCCAATTTTTTGGGTAGTCAATACACCCATCAATCAATCTTTCTGTATCAACGCCCTACGCGTGCATAAAGCGATGGCTGATGAGTGTCAACAGCCACATCAACAGTACGGGCACGCCAAAGCGCAACACACCCAACACCAACAGCGCCGTGGCGATGATGGAGAACTCATAGAGCGTCATCGTTGCCTCCTCCTGGTTGTGATGCTCGCCGACAACGCGCGTTGTCGGCATCGTCTGGCATTACAGTACCATCCGTGACCATGCGCCATCATCCAGCGCGCGCCCCATGTTGTGCCCGCATCTGGTGAATGGGTGGGTGGGCGGTGGCATGGGTGCTTTCCCGCAGTTCAATGCCGAAACCACCCATAGGCAGTGGCATGGGACAGTGGGGATCGCTGGGGCGCCGTCCCCATGCCGGGGAACGAAGCCCCACGTCGACGCCGTTACTTAGCTCAGGAAAGGTGTAGAATGGCCCTATGAAATGGCTTGTGTGGGAGCGGCAAAACGCCTGGCGTCTGACAGTGATCGGCCTGGCCCTTGTTGCGTTTTTTGCCTATGGGGTGTATGACTGGTTGCTCGCCGACCTGCCGCCGGTGACGGCGGTGGAACTGCGCGCCGCGCGCCCAACCACGCAGATTCTCGACCGCAATGGCAAGCTGCTCTACGAGGTGCTCGACGCCGACGCCGGCAAGCAGTACGACCTCGACCTGAGCCGCATCCCCGCCGCGTGCGTGCAGGCGACCATTGCCACCGAGGACAGCCGCTTTTTCTATCACCCCGGCGTCGATCCGCTGGCGATTGCGCGCGCCACCTGGCAGAATCTCAGCAGCGGCGGCGTCTCCTCCGGCGCCAGCACCCTGACGCAGCAACTGGCGCGCAACCTGCTCATGGATGACGATGAGCGCTATCAGACAAGCTATCTTCGCAAACTGCGCGAGGCGTACCTGGCTTTCCAGCTTGAGCGCCACTACAACAAAGATCAACTGCTGGCGCTCTATCTGAACCAGACCTACTACGGCAATTTTGCGTTCGGAATAGAGGCTGCTGCGCAAATTTTCTTTGCGAAACCGGCTGCCCAGTTGAGCACCGCCGAATGTGCGCTGCTCGCCGGGCTGGTGCAATATCCCAGCGGCTACAACCCGCTGCTCGACCCGGAGGCGGCGAAGGGACGCCAGCTCACGGTGCTGCGGCTGATGAAGGACGCCGGTTATCTGACCGCGGCGCAGGTCGAGGAGACGGCGCGGCAGCCGCTGCAATATCGCTCGCAACTCTTCAACATCCAGGCGCCGCACTTTGTGATGTACGTACAGGACTTGCTGGTGCAGCAGCTCGGCGTCGAGCGGCTGCGGGCGGGCGGGCTGCGCGTCTACACCACGCTCGATCTCGACCTGCAGCGCCAGGCCGAGGCGGCGGTGCGGCGGCGGCTGGCGCAGTTGACCTGCACCGGCGACGCTGCCTGCGACGACCCGGCCGCGCGCAGCCGCCGCGTCGACAACGCCGCCGCCATTGTGCTCGACAGCGCCACCGGCGAGATTCTGAGCATGGTCGGCAGCCCGGACTATTTCAGCGCGCAGATCAGCGGCAATGTCAACGCCGCGCTCGCCAAACGGCAGCC
>DGFH01000301.1:0-1463 GCA_002391565.1 Anaerolineales bacterium UBA3905 | reverse complement strand
GGGCAGCCGCCGCTCACCGCCGCCAGCATTTTGGCTGACCTACCCAAGACCTTCACCGTCGAGAATGTCGACGGTGCGCTGGCGCCCTATCGCCCGCAAAACTACGACCGTATGTGGCACGGCCCCGTCAGCGTGCGCACAGCGCTGGCGAACAGCTACAACCTGCCCGCTGTGGAGACGTTAGACCGCGTCGGCGTCGAGACGCTGCGCCAGCTTGCCAGTCAGGCCGGCATCCAGACCTTCACCGGTCGCTACGGCCTCGCCCTCACCCTCGGCGGCGGCGAAGTGCGCCTGCTCGACCTGACCGCGGCATACGGCATTTTCGACGACGGGCGGACGGTGACGCCACGCGCAATCGTTGCGATTGAGGGTTCAGGCGATGATCAGATTGGAGATTGGAGATTGGAGATTGGAAACTCGTCCGGTCACCCAATCTCCAATCTCCAATCTCTCAATCTCCAATCTCCAATCTCTCAATCTCCAATCTCTCAATCTCTTAATCTCCCCATCATCTCCCCCCAAACCGCCTATCTCATTACCGACATTTTGTCCGACGATGTGGCGCGCTCGCCAGCGTTTGGGCGCAACTCGGTGCTCAGTCTGGCGTTTCCGGCGGCGGTCAAGACGGGCACGACCACCGACTGGCGCGATAACTGGACAATCGGCTACTCGACGCAGCGGCTGGTGGGCGTGTGGGTGGGCAATGCCGACAACGCGCCGATGGTCGGCGTCAGCGGCGTGGATGGCGCTGGCCCGATCTGGCATGATCTGATGCGGCTGGCGCATCCACAGCCGCCGCGCCCCTTTGCCCGACCGGAGGGGCTGGTCGAGGTGGAAATCTGCGCGCCGAGCGGGCTGTTGCCGACGGCGGCGTGTCCGCGCGTGCGCCGTGAGTTGTTCATCGCCGGCACGCAGCCGACCACGCCCGACAACCAGTTCCAGCGCGTCATGCTCGACCGCGCCACCGGGCTGCCCGCCGACGCAGCCACGCCCGCCGAACGCCGCGCCGAACGCGTCTACTGGCTGCTGCCGCCTGAGTATCACGAGTGGATGCTGGCGCAGGGCATCCCGATTGCGCCGCCCGCAGTGCAGGCGGCGCTGGCGCAGCAAGAACCTGATCTTGCAGGAAACAAAACAGCCTCAGCTGACGTCTATGCTGAGGAACAAGCGCGCACACCGTTGCGCCTGATCCAGCCGGATGCGTTCGCAGCGTATCAACTGCATCCGGGGCTGCCCGCCGCCAACCAACGTCTGCGGATTGAGGGCATCGTCGCCGACGGTCGGCCGTGGGCGGAGCTGCGCCTGGTCGTGGATGGGACGATGATCAGCGCCGCCCAAGACGCCGCCCGGCTCAGCGTCTGGTGGGAAATGACGGTCGGCGTGCATCACTTCTGGATCGAAGGCGAGCCGGACAATGGGGGCGCCACCGTGCGTTCGGAAGCCGCTTCGGTGCGAGTTGACGA
>DGFH01000332.1 GCA_002391565.1 Anaerolineales bacterium UBA3905 | reverse complement strand
CGCGAGACCTCGGCCGGGGTGTAAAACTGCCCCTTGCTCTTGCCGCTCTGGGTGGCGAAGTTGCGCATCAGGTACTCGTAGGCGTCGCCCAGCAGGTCGTCGCCCTCGGCGCGATTGGCGCGCAGGTCAATGCCCTCGAAGATGCCGATCAGCCGCGAGAGGCGGTCCACCATCTCGCGGCCGCGGCCCAGCTTCGCCTCGTCGTTGAAGTCCGCGACGTCAATCACGCCCTTGAGGTCGTTGGCCTCCGCCAGCCGGCCGATGATCTTGTTGATCTTGTCGCCGATCTCCGGGTCGCCTTTCAGCCGCACCATGTCGGCGAACGCGCCGCCCTCCGGCACGATGATCGTAGCGTAGGGCTTGCCCGCGTATTTGTCGGAGACGTACTTGACGAAGAGCAGCGTGAGGATGTAGTCCTTGTACTGCGAGGCGTCCATCCCGCCCCGCAGCTCGTCGCAGGACTTCCAGAGGGAAGAGTAAAGATGAGATTTTTTCAGAGCCATCGTGATTGCACGTTCATCGCAGTGGAAATATCGAATCACCAGAGATGCAGATTTTTCGTCTGTGTTCACAGCCCGCTGAGCTGCCACAGCCGATCCATCGCCTGCGAGACCTCACGCGCCGCCGCCTGCGGATTCTCTGCGGCGATGGCGTTGAGGCGCTGGCTGAAGGGTTCGGTCGTCACGGGGCCGTCATAACCCAGCGCGGTGAGCTTGCGCATGAAACCGACCAGATCGATGACGCCGGTCTCCAGCGGCAGACAGCGCACCAGATCCGCCTGCTCCTCGCGCGGAACGCCCGCTGGCGCATCGTTGATGTGGACGACGACGACATCGGCGGCCGTCAGCGCATCAAGCGCGTCGATCTCATCGCCCGACGTGTAGAGATGGTAGGCGTCCAGCAGCAGACCGACGTTGCCCGTGCCGATGTCGCGTGCCAGCTTCAACATTTCCCCCATCGACGTGATGAACCGGTGCGGATGCGACGCCCACAAATGGCGCGGCCCCAGAAACTCGATGCCGAGACGACAGCCGTGGTCGCGCAGGATTGCGGCGATGGGTCGGTAACGTTCGATGTGCCACTGATAATTCTCGTCGAAGGCGCGGCTGTCTGACCACGACGGGCACCACGTCGCCGTGCGCGAGCAGCCAAGCGCCACGCCCAACGCCGCCAGTCTGGGCAACTCCGCCAAATCTTCCTGCCAGCGATCCTGATTCCAGGCGACCGGCAGCCCCCACAAGCCGGCGCGCACGCCTGCCTGCGCAAAGAGATCGCGCACGTAGTCAACGCCGTGCGCATCCGCCAGCGCCGCCGCCTCGCGGATGTCGAAGTCGATGCCGTCGAAGCCGGTCGCCTGCGCCAGCGCAATCGTCTCCGGCAGGGAAAGGTTGCGGATGCCGATGGCGCCGGCGTTGAGATTCTTAAACATGGTGCTACTCCTGTTTCTGGTTCGTTGCGTGTGCTGCTGAATACTTGACGTGAATGATTCGTATTGCTATTCACTTTGACGCAAAGTCGCCAAGACGCAAAGCAAGTGTAAACGCCTCTTCTTTGCGTCTCTTTGCGTCCCTGCGGCGTTGCGTTAAAACGACCTTTCCAAACATCAGCTTCAGTATAATCTCTACGATGCTGCCGGGCGAAGTTGTTGTTCGGTCGACAGAGAAGCCCCTATGCCAAACTTGGCATTCACTGGAAGTTCGGACAGAATGTCAATGCAGGCTTGTATCTACTTCCAGGCGGAGAACCGGAGATTGACCATCATGTTTGACTTGATCAAAGAGTTGACCGAGCTGGCCGGCCCCGTCGGTCAGGAAGAAGCAGTGCAGACACGCATCGAAACGCTCTGGCGCGCCGCGGGCGCCACGGTGACGCGCACGCGCATCGGCAACGTGGTGGCGCACGCCGGCGGGAGCGGTTCGCGCGTGGCGATGATCGCCCACGCCGATGAGCTATGCTTTCTGGTGCGTTCAATCGACGAGCTGGGCTATCTCTGGCTGGCGAACGGGCAGGGCTGGCAACGCAGCGCCGGGCTGCGCAACGCCTTCACCATCGGGCAGCGCGTCAAGATTCTGGCGCGCCACGACGTCATCCCTGGCGTAATTGCGGCGGCGACGGGGCATCTGGCGGCGCTCTCGCTGCCTGAACCGGTGGAACTCAACTGGCATGACTTCTGGGTGGACACCGGTTTGAGTCGCAGCGAACTGCTGGCGCGCGGCGTCACGCCGGGCACGCGCGTCATCTGGGACGCCGAGACGGTGCAGTTGGGACGCCATGTCGTGGGCAAGGCGCTCGATGACCGTGTGCTGCTGGCGGTGCTCACCGAAGTGCTGCGCCGCGTGCCAACGGCGGAACGCGCCTGCGATCTGACGTTGATCAGCACGGTGCAAGAGGAGATCGGCGTGGTCGGCGCCAAAGCGCTGACGGCGCGTGAGCAGTTCGACGCCGCCATCGTGCTGGAGATCGGGCTGGCGGGCGACATTCCGGGCGTGCCGTGGCGCGACATGCCGCTGCGACTGGGCGGCGGGCCGGTGCTCGTCCACAAGGACTCGCTCGTACACTACGACCATCGGCTGACGGCGCGGCTGGAGCAGATCGCCGATGAGGCAGGCATCCCCATCCAGCACGCCGTCTTTGGCTCCTTTGGCAGCGACGGCGCCGCGCTGATGCAGGCGGACATCCCGACGGCGCTGGTGGCCTTTCCGGCGCGCTACACGCACACCCCGTTCGAGACTGGGCATCTCGGCGATATCGAGTTGTTGACCGAATGGCTATGCACATTTGTGCGCAAGGGGCTGGGGGAGTAGCGCCTTGCGCAAGGGGTGTATTTCAAGACCGGGACGCGTATCGTAGTCATCGCCTCTGGCGTGACATGGCGCTGGAACGCGTGTCGTAGGTCATCGCCTCCGGCGTGACATGGCGCTGGAACGCGTGTCGTAGGTCATGGCCTCCGGCGTG
>DGFH01000226.1 GCA_002391565.1 Anaerolineales bacterium UBA3905 | reverse complement strand
CAGCATCGGCAAGATGGCGGCCTATTACAAACGACGTGGGCTGAAGGTTGTGCTTGGCGCCGCCGACACCTTCCGCGCAGCGGCTATCGATCAACTCAAAGTATGGGGCGAACGCGCCGGCGTGGAGGTGATCGCCCATGAGCCGGGCGCCGATCCGGGCGCCGTCATCTTCGACGCCATCCGCGCCAGCCAGGAGAGCCGCAAAGCCGACTTGCTCATTGTGGACACGGCCGGACGCTTGCAAACAAAGTACAACTTGATGAAAGAGTTGGAAAAGGTGCGCGCAGTAGCGGGTAAACAGGTGCACAAAGCCCCACACGAGACGCTGCTCGTCCTCGACGCCTCCACTGGACAGAACGCCATCGCCCAGGCCAAAGCCTTCCGCGAAAGCGCTGGCGTGACCGGCATCATCCTGACCAAGCTCGACGGCACCAGCAAAGGCGGCGCCATCCTCAGCATCAAGCGCGAACTCGGCGTACCAGTGCGCTTCGTCGGCACAGGCGAAAAGGTGGACGATTTTGCCTACTTCGACCCGGTGGCGTTCGTGACCGGGCTGGTGGGCGACTGAACAGACGGATTGAACGTGACCCACTTTGACCTCAAGATGCAGAATCGTGCAGAGTCGTCACAATGGAGGGGACGCCGCAACCAATGACCGCATACATCCACCTGACTGCTATTCCGCAGCCACTGCATTGGGAGACGGCGCCTGCCGGCTTCACACTGCACACCAACGATGAGTTGGAAATGCGCGCTGCCCCGCGCACCGACTTCTTCATCGACCCGCGCGGCGAAGTCGTGATGACCAACTCGGCGCGGCTGCTCTTTCGCCCCGACGCGCGCTTCATGCTCAGCGCCCATGCGCGCTGCGACCTGGTGGCGACCTACGACGCCGCGGTGCTGATGCTCTACGTCGATGAGCGCCACTGGGCGAAGCTCTGTCTGGAGCGGTCGCCGCAGGGCGAACCGATGATCGTCTCGGTCGTGACCAATGGCGTCTCCGACGACTGCAATTCGGTAGTGCTGGATGAGGCGGCAGCTTATCTACGCGTGTCCGGCTTTGGCGCCGCTTTTGCGCTGCACTACTCGCTCAATGGCGAGGTGTGGCATTTCGTGCGCTACTTCGCTCTGCGCCAGACCGAGGGGTTACGCGTCGGCTTCTCTGTGCAGGCGCCAACCGGCGAGGGCTGCACCGTGACCTTTTCGGACATTCGCTACGCAGCGACGGAACTGGCCGATCTACGCTCTGGCGTATAGGGTATACTATACGTCTGGCGCAGAGTAATATCTTTGTAGGTCATCGCCTCCGGCGTGACATGGCGCCACGTCACGCCGGAGGCGATGACTATGATGGACGCCCCAACCTGACATGCTCTCGATAAGCAAAGAGAAGAAAGCGATGGAAGTATACGAAGCAATCCAAACCATGCTGGCCGTGCGTTCTTACGCCGACAAGCCGATCCCGCCGGATGCGGTGCAGCGCATCGTCGAGGCGGGCTGGCTCACCGGCAGCAGCATGAACATGCAGCCCTGGCATTTCGTCGTCGTGGAGGAGCGTGCGACTTTGCAGCAACTTGGCGCGTTGGCGCGCAGCGGGCCGTACATCGCCGAAGCTGCGCTGGCGATCGCCGTCGTGATCGAACGCACCACCTACGCCGTCTCCGACGCCAGCCGCGCCATCCAGTCGATGATGCTGACGGCGTGGGCGGAGGGCATCGGCTCGAACTGGGTCGGCTTTCATGGGCTGGACGCAGCAAAGCCGGTGCTGGGTGTGCCAGAAACGCTCGACCTCTTCGCCATCATCCCCTTTGGCTATCCGGCGCGACCGGTGGGACAGGGTAAAAAGAAACGGAAATCGCTGGCGGCGGTGGCGCATCGCGAACGCTTTGGGCAGCCATTCATACTGCAAGAATCCGATTGACGATTTGACGCAGAGACGCCAGGGCGCAGAGCAATGCCAGGCGGCGGTCAACTTTGCCCTGAGAAGCTCACCGGTTTCGCGACTTTGTGGCGGCTGCACCATCCTTAAACGGTTATTTTGTGGCAACACAAGGAGGAGTTCATGCAAACACCCAGTGCGATCCGCCCCCACTTTCCGGTGGGCTACATCGAGGGCGCCAAGAGTTTCGTGCCCTGGAGCCACGTCGAACAGCGGTTGACCGACGCTGTCAACTACTGGCTCTGCACTGTACGACCGAATGGCCGCCCGCACGCCATCCCCAAGTGGGCGGTCTATGTGGCGGAGAAAATCTACTTCGACGGCAGCCCAGAGACGCGCCATGCACGCAACATCGCCGCACAGCCGGCCGTCACTGCGCATCTCGAAAGCGGCAGCGATGTCGTGATCGTCGATGGCATGGCGCGCGCCATCGACAGGCCGGCGCCGGCGTTGGCGGAAGCCATCGCGCAGGCGTATCGGGCGAAATACACAGCGCTAGGTTACGCCCCGACGGCGGACGCGTGGGACAACGGCGGTCTCTTCGAAATTACGCCACACACCGTCATCGCCTGGACGCAGTTCACGGACAATCCCACCAAGTTCGTGCTGAAGCAGCCATGAGTGGCGACAACATATACAACACGCAACATGGAGCGAAAGGCAGTAATCAATGTACTACATCCTGTTCTATGACTACGTTCCCGACATCCTGGAACGTCGCGGCCCCTATCGCAGTGAGCATCTGGCCGGCGCGCAGGCAGCTTACGACCGCGGCGAGCTGGTGATGGCCGGCGCGCTGGCGGAGCCGGTGGATCGCGCCGTGCTCATTTTCAAGGTGGATGATCCGCAGGTCATCGAAGCGTTCGTGCGCAGCGACCCGTATGTCAAAGCCGGGTTGGTCACGGCGTGGCAGATTCGCCCGTGGACGGTCGTGGTCGGAGCTTGATCAATCATGCGCATGGACGACATCCGCCTGCTCTATGCCTACAACGCCTGGGCCAACGACCGCATCATGACCACCGCCGCCGCGCTGACGCCGGAGCAACTGCACGCGCCCGCCGTGCCCGACCCCGGTTACGGCACGATCTTCGGCTCACTGGTGCACCTGCTCGAAGCTGAGCACGCCTGGCGCGTGGTGCTGGAAACGGGCGACTGGCCCGAAATGCTCACGCCGGAGGACTTCCCGACGCTGGACGCGCTGGCGACCTTCTGGCGCACTGAGGCAGCCGCCATGCAAGCATACCTGGCGCAGCTCACCGACGCAGACATGGACGGCATCACGCGCTACGCGGTTGAGGAGGGTGGTTACCGGGAACGTGTGCGCTGGCATTGTCTGGTGCATGTGGTCAATCATGGCACTTACCACCGCGGCGAAGTCGCCGCGCTGTTAACCGGACAAGGGCACTCACCAGGCGAGCTGGACTTCACCCTTTTTCTGCGCTCAATGGAAGTCTGAGTGACCACTCACAATACGCCCATTCTGACGCAGAGCCGCAAAGATGCAAAGAATCGCAGAGAACAGCCGGACAAACCCTTTCTGTTTTTCTCTGCGCATCTCTGCTCCCTTGCGACTTTGCGTCGAAGCGAACGATCAGAAATTTCCTGCTCGCATTTCTCTGCGCATCTCTGCGCCCTTGCGACTTTGCGTCGAAAACATCCGTTCCAGCCACGAAAACCGGCAGCGGCGCGTCGCCCCTCGCAACTCGCCCCTCGCCTGATCAAACCAGGAGGCAACATGCAACCAACCAACCTCTATCAAGGGATGTTCGCAGAGACGATCCCGCTGACGGGCGCCAACGGCGATCTCATCAACGCCTACTTTGCGCGTCCGCTGGGTCCTGGCCCCTTTCCCGGCGTGGTGCTAATTCACCACATGCCGGGCTGGGATGATTGGTACTTCGAGGCGACGCGCAAGTTTGCTGCGCACGGCTACGCGGCGCTGGCGCCCAATCTCTACGCCCGCGCCGGGCACGGAATGCCGGACGACGTGGCTGCCAAAGTGCGTGCGGCGGGCGGCGTGCCGGATGACCAGGCGGTGGGCGATGTCGAGGGCGCGCTGCGCTTTCTACAATCGTTGCAGTACGTCAACGGCAAGGTCGGCGTCTTTGGCACCTGTTCGGGCGGGCGACACGCGTATCTGGCCGCGTGCCGGGTGAAGGGCTTTGCCGCGTGCGCCGATCTGTGGGGCGGCGGCGTGGTGATGAGCGCCGCCGACCTGACGCCCAATCGCCCGGTGGCGCCGATCGACTACACGGCGAACCTGAGCTGTCCGCTGCTCGGTCTCTTCGGCGAAGAGGATCACAGCCCAACGCCGGCGCAGGTCGCCCAGCATGAAGCAGCGCTGAAAGCGCACGGCAAGCAGTATGAGTTCCACATGTACGCCGGCGCCGGGCATGGCTTCTTCTATTACGACCGTCCGATGTATCGGCAGGCGCAGGCGGTGGATGGCTGGCAGAAGGTCTTCGCCTTTTTCGAGAAGCACTTGAGGAGCTGAGCATGTGCACGATGATCGTCAACCAGGTGGCTGTCGAGGGCTACGGCAAGGGCGCAGGCGGTTGGTTTGATGTCCGCCAAGCCAACGTGGCGTATGACCACCCCTTTCATGCGCCGTTGGAACATGCGCTCACCATCGACTTCGTGAACG
>DGFH01000194.1:39554-44068 GCA_002391565.1 Anaerolineales bacterium UBA3905 | reverse complement strand
AAAAAAAAAAATATTATANNGAACGCTTCAAGGTCAAACTGGACGCATTGGGAACCTTCGCGTATAGCGACGTTACCGACACGCTCACCCAAGGCATGATCGTGGTCGCCGACGACGCACCTGCGGCGCGTACTCTCTACCTGCCGGTGGTGACGCGGTAAAAACCTATCGATGCGCTGGGTGACGCGCCTGTCACCCAGCCCCCCCTTCATCAGCCAGCGTGGATGTCGATCATCCGCCAGCGACTGCGCAACAGTTGCGGCGGTTGACCGACATCCACGCTTGTCTTGAGCAGCATGAATCTTGAGCAGCATGAATGATGCCATCAACCACCCCATCGCATCATGCCGCAGCACCATCGATAAAGACCGCCACGCTCAGCGATGTGCGGTGCACAAGCGGCTGTGCTGCTATAATGACGCCACGTTTTCCCAATGCGCATCATATAGAGCGAGAGAGGACGCAATCACGTGCACTCCCTCCATTCAGCTGATTGAACCTGAGGGATGGTGCGCCATGAACTGTTCAGAGAATTCACCGACATTTTGTGAGGAAGCATGACTACCTACAACACTGTGCTTTATGCCACGGAGGGCGCGGTCGCCGTGATCCGTATGAACCGCGTCGAGCGACGCAACGCCTTCACGCCGGAAATGCTGACGGAATTGAACGACGCCTTTCGCCACGCCCAAGAGGATGCGTCTGTGCGCGCCATTGTGCTCACGGGTGAAGGGCCAACCTTCAGCGCAGGACAAGACTTGAGCATCTTCACCGGCGCCGTCGACGCCGCTAATGTGCGCGAGGCGATCAAGATTTACTACAAGCCGCTGATCCTGCGCATGGTGACGATGCCCAAAATCATCATCGGCGCCATCAACGGCGGTGCAGCGGGCGCGGGCGCATCGCTGGCGCTGGCGTGTGACCTGCGCATCATGGCGGACGATGGCTACCTCCTGCAGGCCTTCTCCAACATTGGGCTGGTGCCCGACGCTGGCTCGACCTGGTTCATGGCGCGCATGGTGGGGTACAGCCGCGCGCTGCAACTCTGCATCGAGGCGGAGCGCATCCCCGCGCCCTATTGCTTGCAGCTTGGCCTGTGCAACCAGGTGGTGACCGCCTCCTTCTTGATGCAGAAGACGATGACGTGGGCGCAAACGCTGGCGCATCGTCCGAGCAAGGCGCTGGGGTGGACCAAACAGGCGCTCAATGCGTCGATGCACAGCTCGCTGGAGGCCGCCATCGACTACGAGGCCGAACTGCAGGCGCACGCCATCGCCACGCAGGATCACAAAGAAGGCGTGATGGCCTTTTTGCAGAAACGGGCGCCAGTGTTTCGCGGCGAATAATCTCCAATCTTCAGTTTCGGAGTGGAGATTGGAAGATTGAGTGTGAGAAAGGGGGCTTCGCTTGACTTCACTGTTTGATTTGACCGGCAAGGTTGCGATTGTGACCGGCGCGTCGCGCGGGATCGGCGCGGCGATCGCGGTGGCGCTGGCAGAGGCGGGCGCCAGCGTCGTGCTCTCCAGCCGCAAGCAGGAGAGTGTGGAAACTGTAGCCACACAGATTCGAGCGCAGGGCGGTGTGGCGACGGCGGTGGCGGCGCACACAGGCGACGCCGCAGCGGTGACAGCGCTGGTGGATGCCACGGTGGCAACCTACGGCGGCGTCGACATTCTTGTCAACAACGCGGCGACCAACCCGCACTTTGGCCCTTTGCTGACCGCCGAAGAGAGCCATTGGGACAAGACCTTCGATGTCAATGTCAAGGGCTACCTGCGCATGGTCAAAGCCTGTGCGCCGGCGATGCAGGCGCGGGGCGGCGGCAAAGTGATCAACCTGGCCTCGATTGCAGGCAAGATTCCACAACCGGGGATGGGCGTGTATTGCGTCACCAAAGCAGGCGTGATCATGCTCACCGAGGTGCTGGCGGCGGAGCTGGCGCCGCTCAACATCCAGGTCAACGCCATCGCCCCTGGCTTTGTCAAGACCAAATTCAGCGCCGCCATCTGGTCGAACGAAGCCATGAACGCAGCAGTGCTGGCTGGCATTCCGCAGCGGCGCATGGCCGAACCGGAGGAGATCGCCGGCGTTGCGCTCTATCTGGCTTCCCCGGCGGCGAGCTTCACCACCGGCGCCACCATCCTGGTCGATGGTGGACAAGCCGTCGGCAATCCCCTCTACGCGTTGACGAATCGCTGAAAGCGTGTTATGTTGCCTGGCGCCCTCGCAGCGTGATTTTCGGACAATGTGCGCAGACGCCTTGTCTGTCAACAGAGCATTCTTGCTTGAGGAGTCATTACAATGAGCATCTTGTCACCTTCCCCGGTTGCCGCCCTGCCCGCGTGGGTCGATATGCCCGACCCTCGCGTCCGGCTGGCGGAATCTGACCCGGAGCTATACGCCGCCATTGAAATGGAGCGTCAACGTCAGGCCAACGGCATTGAACTGATCGCCAGCGAAAACTACGTGTCGCCGGCGGTGCTGGCGGCGCTGGGCAGCGTTCTCACCAACAAATACGCTGAGGGCTATCCGGGCAAACGCTACTATGGCGGCTGCGACGCCGTAGACGTCGCCGAAAATCTGGCGATTGCACGGGCAAAGCAAATTTTTGGCGCCGACCATGCCAACGTCCAGCCCCATTCAGGCGCACAGGCCAACGAAGCCGTGTACTATGCGCTGCTGAAGCCGGGCGACGCCGTGCTGGGCTTGAAGCTCGACCATGGCGGCCACCTGACACATGGTTTCCACCTGAACAGTTCGGGCAAGCTCTACAATTTTCAGCATTATGGCGTCGATCCGCAGACAGAGCGCATCGATTACGACGAAGTGGAACGGCTGGCGTTGGCGCACAAGCCAAAGTTGCTCGTCGCCGGCGCCAGCGCCTATCCACGTTTCTGGGATTTCGCCCGCCTGCGCCAGATTGCCGACCAGGTGGGCGCCCGCCTGATGATGGACATGGCGCACATCGCCGGCCTGGTGGCGGCAAAGCTTCATCCTGACCCCGTGCCCTACTGCGACGTGGTGACGACCACCACGCACAAAACGCTGCGCGGGCCGCGCGGCGGGTTGATCCTTTGTCGCGCCGAGCTGGCGAAGGAGATCGATAAGGCGGTCTTTCCCGGCACGCAGGGCGGGCCGTTGATGCACGTGATCGCCTCGAAGGCAGTGGCTTTTGGCGAGGCGCTGCGCCCGGACTTTGTCGCCTATCAACAACGCGTGCTCGACAATGCGCAGGCGCTGGCAAAAACACTCCAGGCGGAAGGGCTGCGCATCGTCAGCGGCGGCACCGACAACCACCTGATGCTGGTCGATCTCAGCGTGCTCGGCGCCGACCGCTACGGCAATGAGATTACGGGCAAGCTGGTGGAGAAGGCGCTCGATCACGCTGGCATTCACTGCAACAAAAACATGATCCCCTTTGACAAGAAGCCGGCGCTGACCACGAGCGGCATCCGCCTGGGCACGCCGGCGGGCACAACGCGCGGTCTTGGCGCGGCGGAGTTCGCACAGGTGGGGCGTTGGATCGCCATGATCGCCAAAGACCCGACCAACACGGAACTGCAGGAGCAGGTGCAGATGGACGTGATCGCCATGATGAGCGCCTTCCCGGTGCCGGCGTAACGCCATCGTCCTGACTCACCCAAACCCACATCGCACCAGCCGGAAGCACAGGCGTGCGACGCCCCCGCCGCGCAGGCGTGCTGCGCTTCCGGCCATGATCAACCGGACAAACACAAGATATGGCAGCTACAACCACATTGCAACCGCGCCGCTCGTGGTTTGGCACGCGCGAACAAGTCGGCTGGTATTTCTACGATTGGGCAAATTCGGCCTTTTCGACGACAGTGGTTTCGGTCTTTTTGGGGCCGTATTTGACGGCGGTGACGCGCGCTGCGGCGGACAGCGAAGGCTTTGTCCACCCACTGGGCATCGCCGTGCGCGCCGACGCCTTCTTTCCCTACATGGTGTCGCTGTCGGTGCTCTTGCAGGTCTTCTTTCTCCCCATCATGGGCGCCATCGTCGACTACACACACCTGAAGAAACGCCTGATGGCGGTCTTTGCCTACACCGGCGCCTTCGCCACGATCGGGCTTTATTTCCTCAACGGCGACAACTATCTGTTGGGCGGCGTGCTCTTTTTGATCGCCAACCTGAGCTTTGGCGCGGCGATGGTCTGCTATAACGCCTTCCTGCCTGAAATCGCCGACCCCAACGAGCGCGACAAAGTGTCGTCGGTTGGCTGGGCAATGGGCTATCTAGGCGGCGGGCTTATGCTCCTGTTGAACCTGATCTTCTTTTCGCAGCGCGAGCGTTTTGGCGTCGATAGTGCGACGGCGGTGCGCATCAGCCTGGCGTCGGCGGGCATGTGGTGGGCCATCTTCACCATCATCCCACTGCTACGCCTACAGAGTCGTCAACCACAGCGCCGGCTGCCTGCGGGTGAGCGTTACCTGACGATTGGCTTCAAGCAGCTCAGCCACACACTGCGTGGGTTGCCGCGCTATTCACAGACC
>DGFH01000194.1:28162-39306 GCA_002391565.1 Anaerolineales bacterium UBA3905 | reverse complement strand
GGCATGGGCGCCGATGAGTTGCCGCCGCTCTTTCTGATGGTGCAATTCGTGGCGTTTTTTGGTGCGCTCTTCTTTGGCTACCTGGCGCGTTGGCTCGGCGCCAAGCGCGCGATCATTGTAAGCTTGTTCATCTGGACGGGCGTCACCCTCTATGCCTTTTCGCCGCTACTGGAGACGGGGCGCCAGTTCTTCCTGCTCGGCGCCGTGATTGCACTGGTATTGGGCGGCAGTCAGGCGTTGAGCCGCTCGCTCTTTTCCCAGATGATCCCCAAAGGCCAGGAAACGGAATACTTTAGCCTCTACGAGATCAGTGAACGCGGCACGAGCTGGCTGGGGCCGCTCTTTTTCGGGCTGGCGATCCAGTTCACCGGGAGTTACCGTGCCGCCGTGCTGGCGGTGGGCGTCTTTTTTGTTGCCGGGCTGATTCTGCTGCCGCTGGTGGATGTGCGCCGCGCCATCATAGAAGCAGGCAACGAAGTGCCGGATAAGGTGTAAGAGAGGGTGTGAGAGATTGCGGGGCTGGGAGATTGGAGATTAGGAGATTGGAGATTAGGAGATTGGAGATTAGGAGATTGGAGATTAGGAGATTGGAGATTAGGAGATTGGAGATTAGGCGATTGTGTAGCACCGTTTCCCCTCTCCCCTCTCCTTTGTCCCCTCTTATTTACTCCACTCGCTCAATTGCCCGGTGCTGGCGTCCAGGATGACATGGATGCCATCCACCAGTTCATTGAGATTGCCTTCAACGCCAATAATGGCAGGAATGCCTAGCTCGATGGCGGCGACGGCGCCGGGGCTGTCCATGCCGCCTTGCGTGGTGATAAGACCGCCGCTGCGGCGGAGCAAATTGATGCAGGAGCGGTCGATACGTTCGGCGAAGATGATGTGCTGCGGGCCAACGACGAATTCTTCTGGGTTCTGAATGGGAGGCTTGATCGTCATCAAAGTGCCGGCCACTTCGCGCCCGCCGATGCCGGTTCCGCGCACCAGTACGCGATCGATCCGGCGCACCATCATCAGGTTGGTGGCGCTGCGCACATTGCCCACGACGCCCGCCGTCAACACAACCGTGTCGCCTTCGCCGATATAGCCGCGCGCGTGCGCCAGGTTGATCGCGTCCGTGACCACTTCATCGGTGTTGCTCAGCCGTCGGGTCAGCAGTGGATAGGTGCCCCAATACAACGCGAGCTGACGCTGCACCATGGGGCTGGGGGTGACAGCGATCAGTGGCACCTCTGGGCGGAAACTGGACATCAACTTGGCTGTCGAGCCGCTGACCGTTGGAGCGATGATCGCCTTGGCTTTGGTTTCGGCGGCTGTATAGACTGCCGCATGACAGATCGCCCCTGACGCCGAAAAGACGCGCGGCTCACTGTATTTGATCTTTTGTCCCAGGCTCGTGCGCAGACGCTCCGCCTCTTCAGCGATCTTCGCCATCGTCGCCACTGCCTCGACAGGGAACTGTCCAGACGCCGTCTCGCCAGAGAGCATGATGGCGTCGGTGCCGTCAAGGACGGCGTTCGCCACATCGCTGGCTTCGGCGCGCGTCGGGCGCGGGTTGCGGATCATCGAGTCAAGCATCTGCGTGGCGGTGATGACCGGTTTGGCAGCCATCAGGCACTTGTTGATCAGCACTTTTTGCACGCCAGGCACCGTCTCCGGGTTAGTCTCGATGCCCAGGTCGCCACGCGCCACCATGATGCCATCGGCTGCTTCAATGATGGCGTCGATGTTTTTCACAGCTTCGGGCTTTTCAATCTTGGCGATGACCGGCGTCACGCGGCCAAAGGCGGCATGGTTCTGGATAATCGCCTTCAGTTCTAGCACCTCATGCGCCTTGCGCACAAAGCTGAGCGCCACCCAATCAACCTGATGATCCAGGGCGAATTTCACATCCTCGATGTCCTTGGGCGTCAATGCCGGAATATCCAGCGAAGCGTCGGGCAGATTCATGCCCTTGTTGCTTTGCAGCACCCCGGTGAGGATGACACGCGTGCGGATCTCGGTGGCGCTGGTTTCAATGACCTCAAGCTCCAACATGCCGTCGTCGAGCAAGATACGCTCGCCCGGCTTGACAGCTTTGGGCAGGTCCTTGTACTGGATCGGCACACGCCCTGGCTCACCGATGATGTCGTCGGTGGTCAAGATTAACTCTTCGTCCTTGACCAGAGGCACGCCGCCCTCGCGCATCTTGCCGGTGCGTAATTTCGGCCCTTGCAGATCGGCAAGAATGGCGATCGGTTTCTGGATCTGCTCGGAAACGATGCGCACGCGTTCGATGGTTTCAGCGTGATATTCATGCGTGCCGTGACTCATGTTGAGTCGCGCCACATTCATGCCGGCGGCAGCGATCCGGCGCAAAATCGGGAGTTCGCGACTGGCCGGGCCAATCGTACAGACAATTTTGACGCGCAACATGGGCAAATAATTCCTTACTGGTCAGATGAATTTTGGCGTAATGCTACCACACCCACAAGAAATCCACCATCCCTACTTCCTGATCTCTACGCGCCTCTACAACGCCGCGTCTTGGCGTCAAGAATGCCTTTTCTAAACAATGGTTGCGATGTAGGGATGTTGAAAGCGTGCGTTGCTTCAGGCGGCGATGTTGAACAGATCGATGGCGCTGTCGACAGGTGCGAGTTCGCGCTCCTCAGCGGCCAGCCCAAACTGTTCTTGTTCCTCGTTTTCGGCTTCGGCTTCGGCTAGCGTGCGTTCCCCAGCGGCGTGGCGCGCGCGCGCCTCAGCAAACTCTTCCTCCGACATGCCCAAAGGCTTGTCCAGATCACCCATTGCGCGATGCCACCCAAACTTGAGTGTGCGCACCGCTTGTTGCAGCGGTAAGTCGCTGTACACTTCGGCGAAGGTGGCGACGGCTTCCTCGGGCGAGAGCGGCGCCAGTTCATACCGCTTGGCAAGCTGTTCACGATGGAACGCGATCCAGAGATACAGATCGGCTTCTGTGCGTTTGGGGAAACTCGCCATCAGATCGTGGTTGTGGATCGCTTCGACCATCGGCAGATAAATGTTGTCGTACCAGCTTGCCACTGCTTCTTCCCAGGAAAGTCGATGATCGCTGCCGGCGCGCTCCAGGTCGAGGTTGCGCAGATATTGATGCACCTGGATATGGCGCAGTAAGATTTGATAGCGTCCAGGTTCGGTGAATTCAATGCCATGATCGGGGCGAATCACATCGAGCTGTGTCTCTTTGAGAAACTCGGTGCGTTCAATTTTGATGAGCCACTGGTCGCGCTCAAAATCCTCCATGTGCAACGGAACATCGGTCGGTATCTCGGTGACGTAGGCTTCGATATGCGTCAAGCCATTGGCGCGCGCCACGCTGACGCGATGATTGCCATCGCGCACGAAATACACATCGCCGATTTTGTACACTTCAATCGGTGGAAAGCCCTCCAACGAATGCATGGCAGCGTCGATGCGCGCCCACCGTTCCGGGTTAACCCCAGAACGCGGTAAAAAAGTGCGCGTGAAGTCGCGATAGCGTCCTACGCTCCCGACAATTTTACTAAGCGGCACCATCTGCGTGCCCATCTCGATCTGCTGCCGCGCTTTGATGCGCTTTGCCACTTCATCGTAACTCACGAGATCGACGTTGGCGCCCGTCATCTTTGCCATCAAGTCGGCAATCTGGGCTTTGCCCACATTGCGGCGGTATTTCTCCAGCGAATCGTAGTTTACGCCTTGCGTTTCAGGCATAGCTTACTCCTTTTGGCTATCGCAACCGTTGCTACGGTCGCCACCTGCCAGAACAACAACTACGACAGTATAGCAAAGGTTCCGCCCAACCCATAGTGTAGAATATACAAAAAGTATTCATGTGACATGAAGGGAGCGTTGTCAGTTTGTTAACGCCAACCTTGTCTGCCTGCGCACGCAGTGGTGTGACAGCATTCCCACGAGGACAAATCCTATCTTAAGCCGTCGGAGGGATCGAGACGCCGGTCACGGCGACGCACTCATCAGCGCGCAGGTTCATGCAATTCACGCCTTGCACAACACCCTCTTTGGCAGGCACTTCATTCACGGCAAAGCGAATAATCTTTCCTAAGCGCGAGATGGCGAAAATGTCGCTATGGTCATCGACGGCCACAACTCCGACGATGGCGTCGGCCTTCATCGCCACCTTGCCGCCTGCACCCGGCGCTTTATTGGCGGCAAAGCCACTCAGCAGACGCACCGTGCCTTTCCCGTCCTGCCCCAACATAAAGACGCCCCCCTCTGCAGGCGCCGCCGCCACGCCGACGACGCGGTCGCCTGGATCGACGCGCAATCCCAGGCAGCCGCGCACCGGCACCAGCCGTTCGGCAAAGCGGATCGCCTGGCCGCTGCGCGTGATGATGAAAAGTTCGTCATTGCCACTGCTCCAGCAAGCCGCCGCCGGTGCGCCGCCCTCGCGCGAGTCGCTCAAGACGGTGCCAGGTTGCAGCCCGGCGCCAAGATACTGTCGCGCAATCCGGCGCACGTGGCCGCGTTCGGTGACAAGAACCAGGAAAGCGCCGCTGGCGTCCGGCGTGACGACAGCCAGACGCTCATCCGCACGCATCGGAAAGCGCGTCGCCAGGGCTTCGCCGCGGCTGCGCACTTCCCGCTCGACAATGTCGGCGACGGGCATGCGGAAGGCGCGCCCCTGATTCGTGAGCACGATCAGACCGGCGCTGGCCTCAGCCAGAATCAAGAACGCAGGAGCATCCCCTTCCGGCGCGTCCAGATCGAAGACGCCCATCCCCCCGCGCCGCTGCCGCCCATAGAAATGGCGCGGCGTGCGCTTGGCAACGCCACCTGCGCTGATCGTGATCAGGTTCATCGTCGTCGGCGGCTCGTTTGGCTCGAAAGGTGATTCGTCGTGATTGCCGTCCTGTGTTGAACGCCGCGCCGCCAGTTGCGTTTCCAACGCCTCGATGTAGGCAAGCACTTCCGGCGTCACGCCGCTCAGATCGGGTCGTTCCATCACCTGGCTCTCCTCTTTTGCAAAGGCTTAGACGGTTTGAAATCTTACCAACTTTGACGCCAAGAAGCACAGCCATCTATGCAGTCATTTCGATGCGCCATCTTTGCCTCTCTGCGCCAAAGAAAAGGATTTTCCACACGAGTTTAGGGCAAAGTTTGGGCGATGCGCAGGATGTCTTCCGCATATTTGCGGCGCGCATCGGGCAATTCCTGCCAGCCGCCGCCACTCGCCAAAAAGTCATTGACGCGATCTAGCCCCCAATTGTAAGCCACCAACATCCATTCTTTTTCGGGGTGACCCGTTTGCGCCAGTTGTGTGCGCAGGTAATCGAGATAGATGGCCGCCACCTGCACATTGCTGTAGCTGTCGAAAGGATCGCTGGCGCCGACCGCCGGCGCCCATTCGCGCCAGGTGGCAGGCAACACTTGCATCAGCCCCATCGCACCGGCGTTGCTGAGGGCAAGTGTGTCGAAGCCGCTCTCGATATACGCCTGCGCCGCCAACATCCGCCAATCCAGGTCGTATTGGGCGCCAACCGCTTGAAACATCTGGGCGTATGTCATGGGGGCGCTGCTGGCGCCGGTGTTTGTCAGCACGGGCGTTGATGCAGCTATGATCGGCGCCACAACCCGCGCTGGCCCGCCGCTGCCCGGCGCTGTCACCTGATCGGGCAATACCAGCGGCAACGCCGGATCGGGCTGGCTCTGCAATGCCGTTGTCAACGATGGGGTGGCAACCACAGGCGTAAGCGGCGCTGCCACTGGCTGGTTCAGCGTGACAACAATCACGGCTGGCGCTGGCGCTGCCACCGGCGTCGGCGCTGGTGCGTCCACCATCGCACCGCGCAAAAATAGCGCGCCCGTGAGCAAAAGCAGGCTCGCAGCAACGACGCTCACGCCTGTCAGCACGGCCAAAGACGCCATTTGCCAGGCGCCGATCACAGGGCGCACCTCGACGGCGCCGCGCAGTTGTTGGAGAACCTTGCCCATTGTGTCGCGCGCTGTCAGCACGAAGAGGAGCGTGCGGCTGTGCAACGCCACCACTGGCAGCCGCATCACCGTCAACTGCACCGGCAGGCGCAGACGTTGACCGGGCTGCAATGTGATCTGGGTGGTTGTGGCAGCCTCACTCCCGCCAAAGGTAATCGCGCCCAACTGCGGAAGGGTGGCGCCCTCCAGATGCAAGACAAGGGGACGGTTGCCTGCGTTGGCAATGTATAGCGGCAATAGCAACCTGCGTCGCCACCATGCGGCTGATGGGATAGCGCCATCTGCCAGTTCGAGCTGTACGCGGTCAAAGGGCAGCAGCGTCAAAATCAACCCAATGCGCGTCATGCGTTCCACAGTTTCCAGTGCTCGCACAACGACGGCAAGCTGATAGTCGCCAGCTTCCGCCTGCGCCAGGCGCGGCGGCGCTATCGTCAACTCCAGAGTGCGATGTTCACCGGGAGGAATGGTGATTTGTACATATGGATCAACGACCCAGCGATCATCCAGCCAGCCTTCAAGATGCGCGCGCACCGTCAGCCGGCGTGCACTGTTGTTGAGTACGCTTACCGGCACGGTGACTGCACCGCCTGGGGTGACTTGCCAGCGGCGCTCGGCCACCGTTGCGACCAGGACATCGTCTAGTTGATCGGGGATGAGCGGCGCGGCAACATCAATCTTCTCCTCATCAACCCTGACCGACGTAGCGTCGATATCCCAGAGCCGCACTTCGTCCCCAGTCATTGGCAATGACCGCACCACTGGCTCTGGCGCCGATGAAGAATCTGCAGGTTCTTCGGGTGTAGACAAATGGAACGCCGTGTCGTCATACATGGCGGGTAGTATGAAACGGGAGCTACCGCGTGTCAAGTAAAAGGAACTGACAAAGTGGGCGCCGTCGTTAGGAAATCATGACAATGGTTGGCAACCTCACCGAAAAACCGTCGCGCCTCCGGCAAGGTGGAGCCATGAAGCGATTGACGCGGCGCTGGGCTTTGCTCGTGATCTCGACGGCGCTGTTGGGCGCGGTGGTCGCTGTACCTTTCGTGTGGCGCGCCTGGGTGGATTGGCGTTACGCGCCGTCGATCTATACGCCGGAGGCGGCGCCCACTGTGCGTGTGGCGCTGGTATTGGGCGCGCGGGTCTATCCGAGCGGTCGCCTGAGCGCGATGTTGCGCGACCGCGTCGATACGGCAGCGGCGCTCTATCAAAGCGGCAAGGTCAACAAACTGGTGATGAGCGGTGCGCGCGGCGCCGACTACGATGAACCAGGGGCGATGATGGCGCGCGCCATCGAACTGGGTGTGCCGGCAGCGGACATTCAGTTGGACTATGGCGGGCTACGCACCTATGATTCGTGTTACCGGGCCAGGGAAATCTATCTGATCGAGCAAGCCATCGTCGTCACGCAGCAGTTTCATCTGCCGCGTGCGTTGTTCTTGTGTGAAAGTCTCGGCGTGCACGCCGTCGGCGTGATTGCTGATCAGCGCGCCTACAGCGCGCGGTCAATTGCCTGGTCGGAATTGCGCGAGGTGCCCGCCACCTTGCTCGCATTGGTGGATGTGCTCCGGCGGGAGCCGCCGCCGATCCTGGGCGAGGTCAGCCCAATCCCGTAATCTCTCCCTGTCTGGGATTGCCTGAGGATTATTCGATTTCGATTGTCTGCTCGGAACGTCCCTCCCGCCAGTTGCCGTTAGAATCGCCGACAGCCCATGCGGTGGTGATGCGAATCTTCAGGCGGCCTTGCGCCGGCGCCGTGCTGCGCACCTGGAGCGGTTGGTGGGCCGCTTTGACCGGGCGGTGGAGCATACCCTGCATCAATTTCCAGCCCATGCTGATCGCCAGGCTGGCAGCGCCAGCCAGCAACGGCACAGCCGCCTTGCCGACCAGCGCAGGAAGGGTGCTCTGCACTGTCGGCAGGGTTGCGTCCATATCATAGCCGCAGTGGCTACAGTGGCGCGCCTCCAGCGGAAAGCTCTTGCCACACTGCGGGCAGATGCGTGATAGTTCGGTCATTGGTAAGTCCTTTGCCTGGCGGCGTCAATCCAGTGAACGGTGGAAGCGGCGCAACTCATCTGGCTTATCCCCTGACGGACGCCCTCGCGGATGCCCCTGAGCACGGCAATGTCTTCGATCCCGGCAACCATTTGCCACGCTGTGCGCAGTGTAACATTGTGAACAGATTGCGTCAACGCGTTGGCGCGGCCGGTCCGCAGCCAACTGGTGCACCAATTCACCGACTGGCGAACATGCTCAAAGTTCGTTAGAGCAAGATGATCTGGCGAATCGCCTTATATGAAAAAGCGCTCCCGCATTTTCGCAATGGTTTGCAGAAACGAAAAAGCTCGGCTAGAATGCGTTTCGCAAGCATCCTCTACTTGTGACAACAAACGGTTTTCGACCCACCAATTGAATCAAGGAGAACGAACGTGAAACGGAGACTTGCTCCCACTTTCTCACGGAGCGCGGCCTGGATGGCGCTGCTATTGCTGATTGCCCTGTTGGTGCAGGCGTGCGCACCGGCGCCAGCCGCTCCTGCCGGCAGCGAAAGCGGCGCCAGCGAGGCTGCCGCACCCGGTGCACCGGTCGTGAACGCGCTCGGCAAAGAACTGCCAGCCGACGCTGCGCCGCTGGATCAGCAGGTGCTGATCTACCCGTATAGCGGTTGGAAGACCTTCACCACCGTCGACTTCTTCCAGGCTGTCTACGAACGCGCCGACGCCCTGAGCGACCTGATGTCCGACCCGCTGGTGCGGCTGGACAAGAACTTCCAGGTGATTCCTGGCGCCGCCACCGAGTGGTCGGTCGATGAGAGCGGACTGGTGTGGACCTTCAAGCTCGACCCGGCGCTGATGTGGAACGATGGCACGCCGGTCACCGCCGACGACTATGTCGCCACATTGCGCTATGGCGCCGATCCTGAGCACGCCTGGGACTTTTCCTGGTACTACCAGGGCGTGATCAAAAACTGGACGCAGGCGGTCAACGGCGAAGTTCCGGTCGAAGAGATCGGTGTGCGGGCTGTCGATGCCAACACACTGGAGATCACGACGGAGTCTCCCGCGCCGTTCTTGCCCGCCATGATGCTGTATTCGGCGACAATGCAGAAGAAAGCGCTGGAGGAGCATGGCGGCTTCTACAACTCTGACCCGGCGACCTCGGTCTCTTCCGGCCCGTACAAACTGACCGAGTGGACCAAGGATCAGCGCGTCGTCTACGAGATCAACCCTGACTACAAAGGCAACAACATTCCGTATATCGAGAAGGTTGTCATCGTCAACATTGGTCAGCCCTCCCAGTTGTTGCCGGCCTACGAAGCCAACGAAATCGACTTCGTCAATGGCAGCGGCACGCTCTCGCCGGCTGACCTCGAGATCATTGCCGCCGATCCGGAGCTCAATGCGCAATATCACCCACACTACGGCGACTTCCGCACCTACTATTTCGCCTTCGATGTCTCGAAACCACCGTTCGACAACCTGCAAGTGCGCCAGGCCTTTGCGCATGTGTTAGATCGCGATGCCATTGCCGCCAACATCCTGAAACGTCAAGGCATTCCTGCCTATTCGTTCCTGGCGCCTGGCTTCCCGGCGGCCAACTCCGATGCGTTCAAGGACACCTACCCCTTTGATGTCGAGAAAGCCAAACAGCTCCTTGCTGAGGCAGGCTACCCCAACGGCGAGGGTTTCCCCAAGCTGACGCTTAAGTTGCGCGCCGAAGGCCCGGCGCCGACAGCCGTGGCGCAGGCATACGCCTCTGCACTCAAGGAAAACCTGGGCATCGACGTTGAAGTCAGCAATATGGACTTCAAGGCGTACATGGACGAACTGAACGCCAAGCCGACCGACGTACAATTCACCTTGATCTCCTACGGCATGGACTTCCTCGACCCGAGCAATATGCTCGGCGTCTTCCTGTCCGGCGGACGCCACCCGTGGAGCAACGCCGAGTACGATGCGCTGGTCAAGGAAGCGAGCAGCTTCACCGGCGACCCTGCCGAACGCATCAAGATGTTCCAGGACGCCGAGAAGATTCTGGTCGATGACGCAGCCTTCATTTTCGCCTATCACCAGACGCCTGGCGATCTGATCAAACCGTTCATCAAGGGGCCGGCGCTCGAACCGGACAATAACGGCGTGGCCGCCTGGCACTGGCCCGGCTTCTCCACCTACAGCAATCTGCTTTCGGGCGTGTACATCACCAAAGAAGTCAGCAACTACCGACAGGCCCCCGACTAAACTCAAACGCACAATCTCTAATCTCCGATCTCGCGCCTCTCACGAGATCGGGGATTGGAGACTTGGAGAGTCCTCATGGCGCGATACCTGCTTGGCCGTCTGGGCGGCATCCTGATTGTATTTTTTATTGTGAGCGTGGTCATCTTCCTGCTGATGCACGCCATCCCCGGCGGTCCGTACAACGAAGACAAGGTGCCACTCTCGCCGGAAGCCAAAGCTAACTACTTGCGCAAATATGGCCTCGACCGCCCCCTGGTAGAGCAATATCTGCTTTACATGGGCAATGCGCTGCGCGGCGACTTTGGCGTCCCCTTCCAAAGCCCGACGGAGACGGTGACCGGGCTAATCAGTCGCACGTGGCCGGTGAGCGCCTCACTCGGATTTTTGGCGCTGCTGGTGGCGTTGCCGTTGGGACTACTGCTGGGCGCGCTTGCTGCTGCACGCCAAAACACCTGGATCGATTACGCCACGTCGGCGACCTCGACGCTGGGACTGACAGTGCCCAGCTTTGTCGTGGCGGTGTGGCTGGTGCTGCTCTTCGCCGTGCAATTGAAGTGGCTGCCAACAGGTGGTTGGGGGGCATGGTATCACTACATCATGCCGGTGGCGGCACTGGCGCTGGCGCCGATGGCGTTGACGGCCCGCTACACGCGCACCAGCATCCTGGAAGTCTCGCGCTCGGATTACATCCGCACCGCGCGCGCCAAAGGACTCTCCGACCGCCAGATTATGACGCGGCATACGCTGCGCAACGCCATGATCCCGTTGCTCACGATCCTGGCGCCGCAGATTCCCAACCTGATCACCGGTACGATCTTTATTGAGAGCATCTTCCGCGTGCCAGGGCTGGGCAAGTTCTTTGTGACGAGCATCCTCGGGCGCGATTATCCGATGATCATGGCGCTGTTGTTGTTGGTGGCAGTCGTCTGGTCTCTGGTTTACCTGCTCACC
>DGFH01000194.1:27003-28110 GCA_002391565.1 Anaerolineales bacterium UBA3905 | reverse complement strand
CGCGTGCCAGGGCTGGGCAAGTTCTTTGTGACGAGCATCCTCGGGCGCGATTATCCGATGATCATGGCGCTGTTGTTGTTGGTGGCAGTCGTCTGGTCTCTGGTTTACCTGCTCACCGACATTCTCTACACCATCGTCGATCCGCGCGTGCGGCTGGGAAAGAGTAAATCATGAGCGCTTCAACCATGCTTTCCGGCCAGAACCTTCAGACGCTTCCCAAGCAGCGCACCTTGCTTGGGGATGCGGCGCGCCGTTTTGCACGTAACAAGCTGGCGCTCATAGGAGTGGCAATCGTGGGGTTGTTGGTCTTTGCCGCCATCTTCGCCGACTTCATAGCACCCTATCCATACGACGCCGCCGACCCAACGATTGCGCTGCAATTTCCCAGCGCCGAGCACTGGATGGGCACCGATGAGGTGGGGCGCGACGTCTACTCGCGCATCATCTACGGCACGCGTATCTCGCTCTCTGTGGGGCTGGGCGTGATGGCGATTGCGCTCCTGATCGGCATCCCGCTGGGGCTGGCCGCCGGGTTGATGGGCGGCCCAGTCGACTATATCATCATGCGCCTGGTGGAGGTCTTCACAGCGGTGCCAGCCTTGATGCTGGCGCTGCTCCTCATTTCTGTCTTTGGCGGCGGCCTGTTCAATGTGATCCTGGCGCTGGGCATCGTCGCCTGGCTGGACGCGTGCCGGTTGTTGCGCGCACAGTTGCTTTCGCTGCGCGAACGTGACTTTGTGTTGGCCGCGCGCACGTTGGGCGCCACCAGCGCGCGCATTGCCACGCGCCACCTGCTGCCCAACGCCGTCGCACCGCTGATTGTGGCGATCACCATTGGCATCCCTGTCGCTATTTTCGCGGAGGCCGGCCTCTCATTCCTGGGCTTGGGCATCAACGACCCGATCCCCAGTTGGGGCAAGATGGTGGGCAACGCCCTCTCCTACATGCGCGTTTACTGGCATCTGGGCGTCTTCCCCACCCTGGCGATTGCGATCACCATGCTTGGCTTCACTTTCATGGGTGATGGGCTGCGCGACGCCTTCGACACGTCGATGAATCGATAGAGTTGTGAGGGGCGAGTTGCGGAGGGGCGAGGGGCGAGTTGCG
>DGFH01000194.1:487-26867 GCA_002391565.1 Anaerolineales bacterium UBA3905 | reverse complement strand
GGGGCGAGTTGCGGAGGGGCGAGTTGCGAGGGGCGAGTTTTTGGCGAAATTGCAGCCATGCGGCATAAAGGATGTGTTGATCCGCTATTGATCGGAACCGATTATGCCACTCACGCTGCGTCTGCTCAACGGCGGCGGCTACATGCGCCGCTACGATGTCGAAAATATCCTGCGCCATCTCTACGCCATGCAGTGCGTGGAAATCGTCGGCATGAGCAATGTCGGCAAATCGGCGTTGCTGCGCTTGCTGGCGCAGCAAGACGTCTGGGTGCAGGAGCTGGGCGAAGCAGCGCAGGAATTTTTGCCGGTCTACATCGACGGCAACCGCATCCTTGACATGACTGAACAGGGCTTCAGCGAGCTGGTGCTGCGCTGCTTGCAAGAGGCAAGCCCGAAGCTGGCCGCCCTGCCGGAACTGGTGAACGCCTACGACACGCTGGTGGCGCCTTCCAGCGACTTCCAGGTGCCGTTAAGCTTCAGTCGCGGCCTGACCACCGCCATCGAAGCGACCACGCACAAGCTGGTGCTGCTCTTCGACGAGTTCGACGATCCCTACAAGTTGATCGACGCCCGCGTCTTCCTAAACCTGCGCGCCGTTCAAGATCGCCACAGCAGCCAGTTGGTTTTCGTCACCGCCAGCGGGCGCCCGTTGACTGTGCTCAATCAAGATGCACGGCACGGTGAGTTCGCCGAGCTTTTTAGCCACCGCACCTGGTATCTGGCGCCATTGACGCGTTCCGACACCGAACTACAGGTGCGCCGCTTCATGACCGCTTACGAGGCGCCCTTCACCAGCGCCGATATTGACTTTATTTATCAGTGGAGTGGCGGCCATCCGCGCATGGCGGAAGGCATTTGTCGCGTCTTGCAACAGGCACTGGAAACGACGGAGCCTCCGCCCACTGAACCGCTCGAACGTTGGCGTTTTCATCGCACACTGGCTGCTACTCTTTTAGAAGATGATTATCTGGCGCGTGAATGCCGCAAAATATGGGAGGAGTTGACCCCGGCGGAGCAGAACGAACTGATTGGGCTTAATGTCGCCGATCACACCCCCGACCGCGCCGTGCTCGACGAGCTGCTACGGAGACATGTGCTGCACCGCGTTGAGGGGCGACCCCAGCTCTTCTGCCGCTTGCTGGCTGAGTATGTACAGCGTCAGAGCGCACCGCCCACACCACCCGAAGTAACCTCCTTGTGGGTGGATGCCGCCAGTGGGCAGGTGTTGGTGAACGGCGCCCCAGTCGAAACGCTGACTGCACTCGAATATAAGCTTATTCAGCTCCTCTTCCAGAACCGCGACAAAATCGTGGATAAGTACCAGATCGTCACCCATGTGTGGGGCGAAAGCTACATCGACGAAGTCGACGACGCACGCATCGAGAAGCTCATCAGCCGCTTGCGCCAGAAGATCGAACCGGATCCGGCGTCGCCCACCTTCCTGACCACCATCCGGGGGCGCGGCTACCGTCTCGTCGTCGGTTAATGCGGGCGATTGCGTACAGTGTCACATAATGAATTTGTTGGCTTTCTAGCCTTCCCGCTATACTGTGTTTCAGTAAAGTCCTGATTGATTCCACCTTCGTTACTCATTTGAGGAGCGACGCGCATGGCTGATTCACTTGAAACAACATTGACGGAACCAGTAGCGCCTGCACGCCACGCAATTGTCTTTAGCGGTGAGACGCGCAATATGGCGATGGGGATCGCCATGTTAGGCGGCGGGATTGCGGCATTTATTGCAGGCTTGACCCACACCTTTTTCGCCGAAGCGCTGGCCTACACCTTCATCGCCTGGGGCGTCTTCTTCCTCTACGGCGACCTGCTACTGGCGACCCGACGATTGATCGTCACCGATGAGTCGCTGGAGGTCAGAATTCCCTTCCGCTTTTGGAGCCGCAGCAAGCGTTGGGCGTGGCAAAATATCTATCGGCTCGATGTTGTGATCGACCGTCGCTCGACGCACGCTAAAGACACTGTACTTCACATTTATCACCAGTTTCCGGGTGAAGTTGCCATCGATCGCGAAGACAGCAACTTTGACCCAGAATTGGCTGCATTGATCATCGAGCGGGCGCGCCTGAAACCAGATGGCGACGCCGCCAAAGTTGACCTGGACGCCTTGCCGCTCGGCAAATCCATGACGCTCACCTGGAAGCGCTAAGAACCTGTTTGAAGAGTCACCCAATCTGACACAGAGGCGCAGAGATGCAGAGTAATGCAGAGAGATTCAAGAGAATGCGCATCGGCAGCCAGCGATGCAACTCCTCTGCGCACCTCTGCGTCGCCGCGTCTTCGCGTCAAACTTCTACCCTCTTCGACCAATCTCTAAGGTTGCGTGGCGAGTGATGCGCTGTTTGCGGCGCAAGATAGCCCCGGTCGCGGTCTATACCAGAGCAAAGTGCAACGTCGAGCCTGATCAGGCTCGACGTTGCTGTTTTCACGGAGGCTGCCGGGTTGACAGGATGATGGCGGATCATGACGCAACGTAACGTTTCACGGCGACCAACGATCGGTGTGCTGGCTGGCTGGCAATTCTACTGGACAGCCACCCCACTCAGTTATCTGGACCCACTCTATCGCGGCATCCGCACCGCGGCGTCGCAGCACGGCTGCAACCTGCTGCTCGGCTGTGGCATGGGATTGTCGGCAGCGCCCAGCGACCCGATGCGCCCCGCCTGGCCCTTTCCCTCCTCCGATGCCGACTATGTGCCCATTGGGGGCTGGAACACGGACGGCTTGATCGCCGTCAACCCGCTCCACTCACAAGCACGCACCCAGGCGATTCAGGCGCTGCGGGCGCAAGGGCATCCGGTCGTCTTCGTCGGTCTGGGCGAAGTCGGCCCAACGGTGGCTGCTGACAACGCCGGCGGCATCCACGCCGCCGTGCAACACCTGGCGCACCATGGACATCAACGCATCGCTTTCATCGCCGGCAGCCAGGACGACATGGATGGCGACACCGGCGCCCGCCTGCACGCCTTTCACGCTGCGTTGGCGGCGCTCGACCTGCCCACCGATGCGCGCCTCCTCGCCTTTGGACATCACACGTTCGCAGGGGGGCAGGCGGCGATGCAACAAATCCTTGCCACCGGTGCCCCCTTTTCCGCCTTACTTGCCAGCAACGACGAGTCGGCGCTGGGGGCGATGCAGACGCTGCGCAGCATCGGTCGCCGCATCCCCGAAGATGTCGCCGTGATCGGCTTCGACGACCGGCTGGAAAGCGCTGTCCAGACGCCGCCGTTGACCAGCGTACATCTCCCGCTCTTTCAGATGGGCGTGCAGGCGGTGGAGCGCCTGCTAGCACAGATGCGCGGCGACGCCGACCTGCCCGAACGGATCGAGGTGCGCACGCGCCTGGTGACGCGCGCCTCCTGCGGGTGTCCCAACCAGCCAGAGCTGGCAACGACGCCCATCGACCCGCTGCCCCTGCTATCGCTAAGCCCTGCGTCAGACACAGAGGACGCACTCGCAAGGGCGATGAGTGCGGCTGTGTTAACCGAAGCGCAGACCTTGCACGCCGGACACGCCTACACCTATTGCGTTGAGCTGCTGTCAGCATTGCGTGCGGATGCCATGCAACCTGATGGCGTTGACTTCGAGGCGGCGCTACAGCGGCTGCTGGAGCAGACCATCGCCAGTGGCGACGATGCGCAAATCTGGCAACCAGCGATCTCGATCCTGCGCAACGCATATAGCCAGATGAGCACCCCACCGGCGCTCCAATCGCGCATTGCGGCCTTGCTGGATCGCGCCCGCACCCTGATCGGCGTCGCCACGTGGCGGCAACATCGTCAAGCTACCGTCGGGACGCGCTGGACGCTGGATCGCATCGGGCTGCTCACTGCCCGCTTGTTGACGGCGCTCGACGCCGGAGAAATCTTTGCGGCGCTGGCGCAGCACTTGCCCGCCATGCAGGTGCACGCCGCCTGGTTCGCGGAGTTCGAGACCGAGGACAACGCCCGCGTGGACGCCGCACCCACCTGGAGCCGGCTGCGCTCCATCACGACCCCGGACAATACCGAGATACGTTTTCGCAACACCGAATTTCCGCCGCCGCCCATCCGCAACGCCACGACGCCCTTCAGCCTGGCGTTGCTGCCGCTGGTCGGGGCGCGTGGACAGCGCGGCTATGTGGCGTTCGAGAGCAACCAGCTGGTGCTCTACGGCGCCATCGTCCAGCAGATGGCGGCGGCGTTCAACACCGCCCAGCTCTATCACGAAGCCACCGAGGGACGACGCCTGGCCGAGGAAGCCAACCGCATGAAGAGCCGCTTCCTCTCCACCGTCAGCCATGAGCTGCGCACACCGCTCAATCTGATCGTCGGCACCAGCGCCATCTTGCTGCAGGAAAGCGACGAACAGCGCGCGCCGCTGCCCGCACAAATCCATCACGACCTGGAACGCATTCACGGTAGCGCCCAGCATCTGGCCGGTCTGATCGGCGACGTCCTCGACCTGGCCAGCAGCGACGCCGGCCGCCTGCGCCTGACCAACGAATTCGTCGATCTCGGTCAGGCGCTGCGCGTCGTCGAGGAGGCGGGACGCCGACTGGCAGCAGATAAAGGTCTCGGCTGGCAGGCTGACATCCCGGCGACCGGGCCGTGGGTGTGGGGCGACCCCACGCGGCTGCGACAGGTGGCGCTGAACCTGGTCAACAACGCCGTCAAATTCACGACGCGCGGCAGCGTCAGCCTGCGCGTGGAAAGCACCGCCGACGTCGTCACGGTCAGCGTCAGCGACACGGGCATCGGTATTCACCCCGACGAGCAGGCGGCGCTTTTCGCCGAATTTCACCGCACGGAACGCGCCATTGCGCGCGGCTATGGCGGGCTGGGGCTGGGGCTGGCGATTTCAAAGCGGCTCGTCGAATTGCATGGCGGCGCGATCGCTGTGCAGTCAAGCGGCGAGGAAGGCGCCGGCGCCACCTTTTCCTTCACCCTGCCGCTGGCAAACGCGCCGGCGCCGTCGGCGTCAACCCAGGAGATGCTCGCACCGTCGGGCGAAGCCGCGCACGTGCTCGTCGTAACCGCCGCGTCGCCTGCCCCTGCGCCACTGACGGTGCGTCTACGCGAGGCCGGCTTCCGCGTGGAACAGACACGGCTTGACGGCGTCGCCGCCTGGCTGCCAAAGCTGGCGGCAGGCGTCTTCCATGCTGTGGTGCTCGACCTTGACCACACGTCGGAAGCGGGCTGGCGTCTCTTGAAGACCATCAAGGAGAATCCGGCGACGCGCGCGTTGCCGGTGCTCTTCTTTACCGCCACTGACCGACAAGGATCGCTCCTGGAAGTGGACTACCTGACCAAGCCAATTGCGCTCACCGAATTGACGCGCGCGCTCGATCAACATTGGGGTGCGCCGGCCGCCATCGAACACGGACGCACTATTCTCGTCGTAGATGATGACCCGGAGACGCTCGACCTCCATGCGCGCATCGTGCAAACCCACTCCGCTGCGCACCGCGTGCTGCGCGCCGCCAATGGCCGCGAGGCGCTGGAGATCCTACGGCGCACTGCGGTTGATCTGATGCTGCTCGACCTGATGATGCCGGATGTGGACGGCTTTGCCGTCCTTGAAACGATGCGCGCCCAGGCCGCCACGCGTGACGTGCCCGTCATCGTCGTGACCGGGCAGACGTTGAGCGAAGCCGAAATTGACCGGCTCAATCAAGGCGTCGCCACGATTCTGCGCAAAGGGTTGTACAGCCTGGACGAAACCCTGGCGCACCTGGAAGCAGCGCTGGCGCGACGCCGCAAGCTAAGCCAGGATGCCCAGCGCCTGGTGCGCCGGGCGATGGCCTTTCTGCACGCGCATTACGCCGAGCCGTTGACGCGTCAGGAGATCGCCCGGCATGTCGGCCTGGATGAAGACTACCTGACCTATTGCTTTCGCCAGGAGTTGGGGCTGACGCCGATCGCCTATCTCAATCGCTATCGCGTGAATCAGGCGAAGGAACTGCTCAGGCGCACCGACAAGAGCATTACGACGGTCGCGCTGGAAGTCGGCTTTGCGGACAGCGGCTACTTCAGCCGCATCTTTCGCCGTGAGGTGGGGCTGTCGCCCGACGCTTATCGTCGGAGCACATAGCTCTTCCCACCGATTTCTCGGAATCGTCCAGCTTTTTCCCGCTTTTCTGCAAGCATCCCCACCGCACTTTCTTTACCATAGACCTCACAAGCCACACAGTACAACGGATATGTCGGTTGCGTCATCGCGCCGCGGGGCGTGGCGCACGGCAGGAATCCACAATTCAATTTCTGACACAGGAGAGGTCAATCATGTCCAGAAAAGTTCTCACCCTTTTGGGCGCACTACTCGTGCTGGCGCTGTTGTTCGGCGCGTGCGGCGGCGGCGCCCCTGCCGCCGAACAACCGGCGGAGGCCACCGAACCACCGGCCGAAAGTGCAGCTGAGGCGGCGGCAACGCCTGAGCAAGTGTCGCTGGGCGGCGACTGCAGCGGCGTCAAGGTGCGCTGGTACATCGGCCTGGGCGCCGGCGGCAACCCGGAAGAAATCGAGAAGGAGAAAGCCTTTGTCGAGAAGTTTAACAGCGCCTACGGCGACCAGTATTGCCTGGTGATGGACATCGTCCAGAACGCCACCGCCTACGACGTGCTCAAGACGCAGATCGCATCAGGCGACATGCCCGACATCGTCGGCCCGGTCGGGATTCGCGGTCTGGCCAGTTTCGAGGGCGCCTGGCTCGATCTGGCGCCATACATCGCCGCCTCCAACTACGATCTTTCCGACTTCAACCCCGAATTGATCAAGTTCTACCAGCTCGGCGCAAATGGCGAGCAGATCGGCCTGCCCTTCGCCGTCTATCCATCGGCGCTGTGGTACAACAAAGAGCTCTTCGACGAGGCTGGCCTGGCCTACCCGCCACACACCTGGGGCGCCGACTACGAGGGCGAGCCATGGACGTTCGACAAGCTGGCTGAAATTGCCAAAATCTTAACCGTCGACGAAAACGGCAACGACGCCACCAGCCCAGATTTCAACCCCGACAAGATCGTGCAATTCGGTTACGATCCACAGTGGACGGACGCGCGCGGACAGGCGACCTTCTTCGGCGCTGGCAGCTTCGTGGACGCCGACGGCAACGCCGTGATGCCCGACGTCTGGCGCAAGGCGTTCCAGTGGAATTACGACGCCATCTGGAAAGAGCACTTCCGCCCCAACGCCAATTATGTCAACAGCGATCTGCTCGCCCAGGGCAACACCTTCGGCTCCGGTCGGGTGGCGATGACGCCGATTCACACCTGGTACACCTGCTGCGCCGAAGGCGTCCAATGGGATGTCGCCGCCATTCCATCCTTCGAGGGCGCCATCACTGCAAAACTGCACGCCGACACCTTCGGCATCCTCAAGGGCAGCAAGAATCCTGACGCAGCCTGGGCAGTGCTCAGCCTGATGTTGGGCGAGTTTGCTCCTGACCTGATCGATGTCTACGGCGCCTTCCCGGCGCGCGCCAGCCTGCAAGAGGCGTCTATCGCCCGGCTGCAAGAGAAGTTCCCGGATGTCGACTGGCAGGTGTTCGTCGATGCGCTGAGCTATCCTGACATCCCCAATCACGAGTCGGGCATGCCCAACTTCCTGAAGGCGCAGGATGCCGTCGCCTCGTTTGGCGCCCTCTACACCAGCACGCCGGACCTGGACATGAACGCCGAAATGGACAAGCTCGTGGCGACGCTGCAAGGCATCTTTGACGAAGTGAAATAGCAGACCGCAGTTCTGGCTGGCGACGGTTACGGTTAGACGTGACCGTCGCCATTCGCACCGTTGTCAAGGGAGGCAATGATGGCAGAGGTACTCACACAGCGCGACGCCGGCCCTTCCACGCCAACCAGGGTCGCGCCCAAGTCCCGCCCCGGCAAATTGAGCCGCTATCAGACGCGTTGGGCCTGGTTCTTCGTGTCACCGTGGCTGATCGGCTTCCTGCTCTTCACCTTGATTCCAATCGTGGCGACGCTGGGCTTTTCCTTCACCAACTACAGCCCGGTCACGCCCGAAGCGACCCGCTTCATCGGCATCCAAAACTACGTGCGCATGACCACCGATCCAAAAGTCGCCACGTCGTTGCTGGTCACGGTGCGCTACGCACTTCTGGCGATTCCGATCACCCTGGGGTTTGGGCTGCTCCTGGCGGCTATGGTCAACGCCAGGAGTCTGAAGGGGCAGAGTTTTTTCCGCACCATGTTCTACATGCCTAGCATGATTCCAGTTGTAGCCGCAGGTCTGATCTGGGCCGGTGTGATGAACACTCAGACGGGCTGGCTCAATCTGGGGCTGGAGGCGATCGGGCTGCCGGCGCCAGATTGGCTGAACAGCACCTTCTGGATCTACCCGGCGCTGGTGCTGATCGGGCTGTGGGGCACCGGCAACTTAATGTTGACGCTGCTGGCCGGGATGCAGGGCGTGCCCAATGAACTCTACGAGGCCGCCAGCATCGACGGCGCCGGGCCGTGGGTCAAGTTTCGGCATGTCACCCTCCCGATGATCTCGCCCGTGCTCTTCTACAACCTGACGCTGATGATCATCGGTGCGTTCAAGTATTTCGACATGGCTTACGTGCTCAAAAACGGCACCGGTGGGCCGGCGGATGCAACGCTCTTTTACAACCTGAATCTGTACAAGAATGCATTCGAGTACAACCTGATGGGCTATGCCTCGGCGCTGGCCTGGGTGCTCTTCATCATCGTCTTTGTGCTTGCCGTCGTGCTCTTTGGAACGTCCGGCCGCTGGGTCTACTACGCCGGAGATGGGAAGAAGTAACTATGACAACGTCAGCATCGGCTCAACCCGGTACAATGGCGGCGCCGCGCGTAGCGGCGACAACGCGCCAGCAAAACCAGCTCGAACGCGTCCTGGTCAGCACGCTGGCGGTCATCATCTTGCTCATGTTCTTAATGCCGCTGGGCTACATGTTCACAACCGGGCTAAAGAGCGACGCACAGATGAGCGACCCCAAAGCGCCTGTCTGGTGGCCTTTTTCACAACAGACCTTCACCTACAACGGCGAGACTTTTCCCGTCTACAAAGTGCCTACAGACGCTGGCGTACAACATCTGGCGGCGGTGAAGAAGACGCGCGCCGCCACCACCTTCATCGACCCGGCCAATCCCACCGCCGGTGAGATCGTCTGGGAAGGCAACTGGCGCACACTGGAGCCTGTCTACTTTCCCGATGCGCAGTGGCAGAATTTTGTCACGGCGTGGAATGAATTGAATTTCCCGCTGCTTTTCCGCAACACCCTGATCATCGCCATCACCGGCACCCTCGGCGCCGTGATCTCATCGGTGTTTGTCGCCTACGGTTTTGCCCGCTTCAATTTCACCGGCAAAAACGCCCTGTTCATGATCCTGATCGGCACGATCATCCTCCCCGTGCAGGCGACGCTGATCCCGACCTACATCGTCTTTGCGCGCATCGGCTGGACCAACCCCTTCCTGCCCTTGATCGTGCCGCATTTCTTCGCCAATGCGTACAACGTCTTCTTGCTCCGCCAGTACTTCATGCAGATTCCGCGCGAACTGGATGAGGCAGCCATGATCGACGGCGCCAATCCGCTGCAAATTTTACTGCGCATCATCGTGCCGAACTCAGTGCCGGCATTGGCGGCGGTCTCGCTCTTCCACTTCTTCTTTGCCTGGAATGACTTCTTTTCGCCGCTGATCTACCTGGTGTCGCGGCCCGAATTGTGGCCGCTGTCGGTAGGGTTGCAGAAGTTCAACGCCCTCTACGGACGCGAGCCCAACATGATCCAGGCCGGCGCCCTCATCACGCTGATTCTGCCGGTAGCCGTCTTTTTCCTGGCGCAACGCGTCTTCATGCAAGGCATTGTCTTCAGCGGCGTGGAGAAATAGGTCGAGTTGACGTTCCAAAGGACAACGATCCATGAAACCCAGACGCCTCATCCTTCATCTAATGTTGCTCGTTGCGCTGCTGGCGCAACTGGCGGCGACGCCGCTGGCGATCACGCCGGTGCAGGCCGCCACCTTCCCCGTCATTGATGACTTCGAGACGCCGCTGACCTATGGCGTGACGGCGGAGAATGTTCAGGTCGGCTTCTTCGCTGCCCAGGATGGCGGCAGCGGCCCGACCACCTTTGCGATTACTGCCTCGCCGCCGGCGCCCGTGCCTGGCGCGACAGAACCCAACAACGTGCTGCAGGTGAATTTCGCCACCGCTGTTTGGGCAGTGATGATTCACGGCTTCGCCAATGACGCCGCCACCCAATGGGTCAACCAGGATTGGAGCGCCTTTGGCGGCATCTCCTTCTGGTTGTACGGTCAGGGCAATGGCGCCGCGCTCTTCGTCGATGTGATCGACAATCGCAACAGTCCGGCGCAGCCGCGCGACGACGCCGAACGCTATTCCGTCACCTTCACCGACGACACCGCCGGCTGGAAGCTGGTGCAACTTCCGTTCACCAGCTTTGCGCGCAAAGACATCGGCAACGGCGCGCCCAATGATGGCTTCACCCTCACCGAGGTGCACGGTTGGGCGTTCGGCACCACGACGCCCGGTGCACAGAGCTACTTCATCGACGATGTGACCCTCTACGGCACGGCGCCGGTGCGCCCGCTGACAGTAGGTTTCGGCGCCGCCACGACCAATGTCAAAGAAGGGCGCACCGCCACGATCGTGGTCAAGCTGAGCAAACCGGCGGAGACCACCGTTACGGTGGACTACAGCACGGCGGATGGTACGGCGGTCGCCAATCGCAACTACCTTCCGGCGGCAGGCACCCTCACCTTTGCGCCAGGGGTGACGCAACAGAGCTTCCAGGTTGCCACCATCGGCAACGGCAAATGGCAGGGCGGCAAAAGTGTGTTGCTCCGCCTCACCAACCCAACCAACATTGCCCTGGGTGCGCCGGCCATCGCCGGGCTAACCATCCAGGAAGTCGATCCCTACGACCCGAACCTGATCGACGACTTCGAGACGCCGCCCTATCTCTTTGGGACAAACCGCGATGGCGCCCGCCCCACGCGCGACGGCGAGTTAGAGGCAACAGATGTGACAGCTGCAGCCGACGTGGAAGCGGCCGGCGCAGAAAGCGCTGGCGCCGGCGGTAAACCACAAAAAACCATCCTGACCTCATGGGAAATTCCCGCCGATTCGCCGCTGGCGCTGCCCAATCAGGGCGCCTTCGAACGCGTGCTGCGCGTGCAGCGCGGCGAGCGCGGCCAATCGGAGCTTGAGTTCGGTCGGCGCTTTGCGCTGGGACAGAACTGGGCCGGCAACCAGGGCTTGAACTTCTGGTTCTACGGCAACAACACCG
This sequence comes from Anaerolineales bacterium UBA3905, assembly GCA_002391565.1. GTDB lineage: Bacteria > Chloroflexota > Anaerolineae > Caldilineales > Caldilineaceae > Caldilinea. The sequence goes on along the minus strand of DGFH01000194.1, from coordinate 15,581 downwards.
GCCGCAAGATCAAGGTGACGCTGCTTGACAACCAGGCGCCCGACCCCGGCCCCGGCGGCTGGAAACTTGTCTGGCGCGATGAATTCAACAGCCGCGCCGGTGCGCCGCCCAACCAGAACGTCTGGGGCTACGAAATCGGCGACGGCGCCGTCAACGGCATCCCTGGCTGGGGCAACGACGAGCTGCAATATTACAGTGACAGCACGGAGAACGCCGCCACCGATGGCGCCGGCAACCTGGCGATCACGGTGAAGGAAGCCGACGGTGCGTTGACCTGCTATTACGGCCCGTGCCGATACACCTCGGCGCGATTGCTGACCAAACACAAGTTCGAAGTGGCGTATGGGCGCATCGAGGCGCGCATCAAAGTGCCGCGCGGCGCCGGACTGTGGCCCGCCTTCTGGAGCCTGGGCACGGACATCGACCGCGTCGGCTGGCCGCAGACCGGCGAGATCGACATCATGGAAAACGTGGGGCGCCTGCCTAACCAGGTCTTCGGCACGATTCACGGCCCTGGCTACTCCGGCGGCCAGAGCTTCGGCGGCTTCTATAACCTGCCCAACCCGGTCGCCGACGACTTCCATGTTTTCGCCGTCGAATGGCAGCCCGGCGAGATTCGCTGGTACATCGACGGCATCTTGTATCACACGGCGCGCCCTGAAAACGTGGCGCCCAACCAGTGGGTCTTCGAGCACCCCTTCTTCCTGCTCCTGAATGTGGCTGTCGGCGGCAACTTCGGCGGCCCGGTCGGCGCCGACACCGTCTTCCCGCAAACGATGCTGGTGGACTACGTGCGGCTCTACCAGGCGCAGGACACAGCGGAACGCATCGAAGCTCACTTCACCGACAACTTCAGCGGCTGGCAACGCGTCAGCGTGCCCTTCAGCGCCTTCAAACGCAGCGGCGACCAGCCCAAGGGGGCGCCACGCGATGGGCTGACGCTATCGAGTGTGTGGGGTTATGGCTTCCAGATTCCCGGCGGCTATCGCGGCCAACACATCCTGTTCGACCAGGTGCGCGTACAGCCTAATTGCAGCTACGACGTGATGGTGTCCACCCCTGCCGACAGCGGGCCTGGCTCTCTGCGCCAGGCGCTGGCCGACGTCTGCTTTGGCGGCGCCATCACCTTTGCACCTGCGCTGGCCGGTCAAACCATCACGCTGTCGTCGGAACTGACGATCGCCAGGCCGGTCACGATCGATGGCGCCGCGGCGCCCAGTCTGGCGATCAGCGGCGGCGGCAGCGTGCGTCCCTTCGTGGTCAACGCCACGATCCCGGCGACGCTGCGCAACCTGACCATTCGCGATGGTTACGGTTGGGAGCTGGCGGGCGGCGTGCTCAACAACGGCATGCTCACACTCGACCATGTGACCGTTGCCAACAACCGCGTCGCCACCTCTGGCGTTGACTTCTGGAAAGGCGGCGCCGGCGTCTACAACGGTGATGGCAGCTCGCTCACACTGATCGACAGCACCGTGCGCGACAATCGCGCCGAGGGTGGCGCCGGCGGCGGCGTCTACGCCTTCTTCAACACAGCCGTGGACATCGTGCGCAGCACCATTGCTAGCAACCTGGCGACCGACGTCGGCGGCGGCATTCGCTCGCTGGGCGACTTCACCATCGTCAACAGCACGATCAGCGGCAACACCGCCACCGGCTGGCATGGCGGCGCCATCTTCCACACCGAAGGCGTGATGGAGATTCTCAACTCCACCATTACCAATAACGCCGGGCCGGACTGGGCGCCCTCCGCCATCTTCCTGGGAGAATGGGGACCGCTTGTGCCCGTGCTCAAACTCACCAACACCATTGTCGCCGGCAACCGCTGGTATGCGTGCGAACGGTTCGCCGCACCCAACCCCAACATCTTGCTCTCCGGCGGCAACAACATCATCCAGGACGGCAGTTGCAACCCGGTCGCCAGCGATCAGCTTCTGCCCGACGCCGGGCTGGAACCGCTGGCCGACAATGGCGGCCCGACCTGGACGCACGCGCTGCAGCCCGGCAGCCCGGCGCTCGACGCTGCAAACGCCGCGCTGTGCCCGGCGACCGATCAGCGAGGCGCAACGCGTCCGGCGGGCGCCGGCTGCGACATTGGCGCTTTCGAGAGCGGCGGCGTCATCGTGCGGGCGACAGCGGCGCCGACGGCGTCGCTCTTCCTGCCGACGGTGCAACGGTAATCGCCGTATTGTTACGCAGGTTGCCCACCTTCCCGGAAGCTCGGAGTTTCCGGGAAGGTGGCATCCTCTTCTAATCTGCGCAACACCCATCTCCATTAGCATGAAGTTTCCGACCTTCTGGGCATGGTGCAGACAGACTTGGTTGATTCCGGGTCATGCTGTACCATTCCCAGCATATTGTTAACACTCGACACGTGACAGATCAGGGGTGTAACCATGTCGTATGCACCAACGGCGGCGATGTTCCCAAACGACAATCGCACGCTCGCATCGGTGGAAGCTGACGTGAGCGGCGAATACGTTGAGTTGCTCGGCGAGCGCTACTATTGCATCCGCCATTACGACGCCATGCCGCCCTTCTTCATGAGCATTATCAGCAGCGCCAACCACTGGCTGTTCATCTCCAGCACAGGTGGGTTGACCGCCGGTCGCATCGATGCCGAGTCGGCGCTCTTTCCGTATTACACCGACGACAAAGTCGCCGAAAACATCACCAACACCGGGCCGGTCGCCTGTCTCTTTATTCAGCGCGGCGACCAGACAACCCGCTGGGAGCCATTCATGACGCCGGCGGAGGACGCCCACGCATGCACGCGCAATCTCTACAAGAACGTCGCCGGCGACAAGCTGATCTTCGAAGAGATCAACCACGCCCTGGGGTTGACCTATCGCTACGCCTGGCGCACCAGCGACCGCTTCGGCTTTGTGCGCACCGTCTGGCTGCAAAACGACCAGGCGACGCCCTGCCGCGTGCGGTTGCTGGATGGCGTGCGCAACCTGCTGCCTTACGGCGCCACAACTGCGCTGCAAACAACGATGAGCAACCTGCTCGACGCCTACAAGCGTAACGAGCGCGAACCCTCCACCGGGCTGGGCATCTTTGCCCTCAGCGCCACCCTCACCGATCGCGCCGAACCGAGCGAGTCGCTCAAGGCGACCGTCGCCTGGCAGGTGGGGCTGCCGGACGCGACGGTGCTGCTCTCCACAGCGCAACTGGCTGCCTTCCGCGCCGGGCGTCCGGTGACGCAAGAGAATGACATCAAGGGGCGGCGCGGCGCCTACCTGCTCGCAACGGAGATCGCGCTGGCGCCCCACGCCACGCAAAGCTGGAGCCTGGTCGCCGACGTGAATCAGGATCACAGCCAGATCGTGACATTGCGCAATCGACTGCGCCAGGATCGCACCGGGCTGGCGACAGCGCTGGAAGCAGATATCGCGCGCGGCACAGAGGAGCTCAAGGCGCTGGTTGCCGCTGCGGATGGCTTGCAGCTCTCGGCAGCGTCATTGACCACCGCCCATCACTTTGCCAATGTGGCGTTCAACATCATGCGCGGCGGCGTCTTCGTTGACAATGGTCAGGCAACCAAAACCGATCTGGTCGAATTCTTCCGCACGCGCAATCGTCCGGTGAGCGAGGCACATGCCGCCTTTCTGGAGGCGTTGCCGTCGGCGTTCTCGATCGACGAACTCTATGCACGCGCCGCCGCCACCGGCGCGGCGGATGTGCGCCGCCTCAGCTACGAGTACCTGCCGCTGACCTTTAGCCGACGTCATGGCGACCCCAGCCGACCATGGAATCGCTTTGCGATCAACCTGCGCCAGCCTGACGGCAGCCGTCGTCTCGACTTTCAGGGCAACTGGCGCGACATCTTCCAAAATTGGGAGCCGCTGGCCTGGTCGTTCCCCGCCTACACCGAGGGGATGATCGCGCGTTTCCTCAACGCCACCACCGCCGACGGCTACAATCCCTACCGCGTGACGCGCGCCGGCATCGAATGGGAGACGCCAGAACCAGATAACCCCTGGGCCAACATCGGCTATTGGAGCGACCACCAGATCATCTATCTACAAAAATTACTGGAAATCTCCGACCGTTTTCACCCAGGGTTGCTTGTCGAGTTGCTGAATCAGCCCATCTACAGCCACGCGGACGTTCCCTACCGCATCCACCCCTACGCGCAGATACTGGAGAATCCCTACGCTACGATCGATTACGATGGGGAGCACGCACGCGCCGTCGCCGCGCGCGTGGCTGAGATCGGCGCTGATGGCAAACTAATGGTCGATGGCGCCGGGCGCATCCTGCACGTGACGCTGGCGGAAAAGGTGCTGCTGCTCATCCTGGTCAAGCTCACCAATTTCGTGCCCGAAGGCGGCATCTGGATGAACACCCAACGGCCAGAGTGGAACGACGCCAACAACGCGCTGGTGGGCAAGGGATTGTCGGTCGTTACGGCGGCGTATTTGCGGCGGATGCTGCGCTTCTGTCAGCAGCTCTTTGCCAATGGCCCGGCGACGCTGACCCTGACGCAAGAAGTGCAAATGTTGCTGTCCGCCGTTTCCGCCATTCTATCTGCGCATTCCAGTGAACTGTCAACCGGGTTTAACGACACACATCGTCGGGTGATCATGGACGCCCTGGGAGAGGCGGGCAGCGCGTATCGCGCCCGTGTCTACCGTGCGGGGTTTGCCGGTGAGCGTGCGCCGGTGCAAGCCGACGCACTGGTGGCGTTCCTGGCGCTTGCCCAGCGCTACATCGATCAGACATTGCGCGCCAACCGACGCGCCGACGGCCTCTATCATGCCTACAACATCTTGCAACTACAGCCGGGCAAAGCGGGCGTCGGTCACCTGTACGCCATGCTGGAGGGACAGGTGGCAATCCTCTCATCGGGGCTGCTCGATGGCGAGGAGGCGCTGGAAGTGTTGCACAGCCTGCGCGCCAGTGCGCTCTACCGCGCCGATCAACACAGCTATATCCTCTATCCGGATCGAGAGTTGCCCGGGTTTCTTGCCAAAAACAATGCACCGGCCACGCGGGTGCAGATGCTGCCGCTGGTGGCGGCGCTGGCGGCGCGCAACGACCGCACCGTCATTGCACGCGATGAGGAGGGCGTCTTTCACTTCAACGGTGCATTCCGCAACGCCGACGACGTAGCCGCTGCGCTGGCGCAATTGCGCCGCGACCCGACCTTGAGCGAGCTGGTGGCGCAGGATGGCCCTCAGTTGCTTGCCCTGTTCGAAGCGATCTTCGACCATCAATCCTTTACAGGTCGGTCGGGCACCTTCTTTGCGTATGAAGGGCTGGGCAGCATCTACTGGCACATGGTTGCCAAACTGCTGCTGGCGGTGCAGGAGAACTACTGGTGGGCGCGTGCAGCTGGCGCCGCCGCCGCCACGCTCGCCGCATTGCGCGCCGCTTACGCTGACATCCGCGCCGGCATCGGCTTCAACAAGACGCCGGCGGTCTACGGCGCTTTCCCCACCGATCCCTATTCGCACACCCCCAAAGGCCAGGGCGCCAAACAACCCGGCATGACCGGCCAGGTCAAGGAAGAGATTTTAACGCGCTTTGGGGAAGTGGGTCTGCTGGTGCAGGATGGTGCGCTGGTCTTTGCACCAGAGCTGCTGCACGCGCAGGAATTGCTTACTGAGGCGGCTTCATTTACCTATCTGAATGTCGCAGGCGAACAGCAAACCCTGACTGTGCCCGCCGGCGCGCTGCTCTTCACCCTCTGCCAGACGCCGATCATCCTGATGCGTAGCGCGCAGACGCGGATTGAGATCGTGGCGCATGACGGGCGCACCACCACAGCGGCGGGCGCGCAGCTGGATCGCGCCACGAGTCAGCGCATCTTCCAGCGCGATGGGTCGATCCATCATCTGCGCGTCTATGCGCCGTGGGATGACTGACTTTCAGGTTAGCTGTTCATCTTCCCCGGAAGCATTGGAGCTTCCGGGAAGATTGCGATAGATAGTACGCGATTGCGTGACGCCTTTCCCGGCGTCACGCTTTTTTATGCTAACTCTCCCGACACAACATTTGTCGAATTTCGGCGCATCAATTGACCGACACAGTATTTTGTGGTAAAGCCTATTATACTTTCTGAAATGAAAGCATTGTTTTCTTGAAGGGCCGATGCACCTGACTGAGTCGTCAGCCACCTCGTCTGGTGGCGCCTTCATTCGTTGTCATCGTGGTCAATTGTAGACGTAGCGAGAAGGAGAAAAACGATGAACGCTTCGACGCAACCAGGCTACGCTCTGAAGATATGTCTTCTGCTGCTCGCCGGCGCCATGACGCTGCTCCTGGCTGGCGACCCTGCCCATGCGCAGGACGCTGCCAACACCGGCGTTGCAGCCAACCCGCGCCTCTTCTTGCCCTTGCTGACGACCGGCGGCTCGCCAACGGCGCTGGCGGATGATCCCCCCATCACTCTGGCTGAAGATGGCAACATCGATGGAGTCTGGTCAACCCCGCGCAACGACCTGGGAGAAACCCCTGTGACCTGCGAGTACATCGACAATACGCCTGGCGACATCACCGACGAGAACGAAGTCCGCTATGGTCAGCCCCTCGGTGCGCCGGATTGCGGCTCACCCACCTTCCGCAGCGGCTTTGGCTTCGACGGCGTCAACGCAGCCACCTTTGTCCCCAATCAACCGTTTCTGTTGGGGCGCTTCACGCACTACAACAACAGCATCGTGACGCCGTTGACGCCGATGCAGCTGGTCGATCTGGCAATCAGTTTTCAATCCGCCAGTCCGCCCGTCAGCGCTGTGATGACCTACACCATGCGCCTGGATGAAACGGTCAATGAAGGTGAGTGCCCATATGGCGCCACCAATCCTGGGCTTTGTGACGACAAAGTTGACTTTCTGAACAACACGCCCAGTCAGGTCATCTATGTAGATGGCGCTCCTTACACGCTGAACATCCTCGGTTTTGTGCCCGGTGCGCCGGAGAGCTGTCAGTATTCCCCTACCCTGACCGACTACTTTATCACCGGCGAAATCATGCAGAATGACGCCTGCGTCTTTGCACAGTTCGTTTCGCCGCAGCCGGCCATTACGATCAGCAAGACGCCTGATCTACAAAAGATTGCCGCTGGCGATGACGCTAACTTCGAGATCACCGTGCAGAACACCGGCAATGTTGGTCTGGAAGCTATCACAGTCTCGGATCCGCTCACGCCGGATTGCGAACGTCAATTTGGTGAGCTGAAGGCGGGCGCTACGCTCACCTACATTTGCACCGCCTACGGCGTTGAGCAGGACTTCGAGAATGTGGCGACAGTCAGCGGCGTCTTTGGCGGCGCCACCTATCAGGCCAGCGACAGCGCCGTCGTGGATGTACTGGCGCCCGACAGCGCCACTATTTTCGCGTACAAGTACAACGACCTGAACGGCGACGGTCAGCGTGGAGCGGATGAACCAGGGCTCTCCGGCTGGACGCTCTGTGTACGCGACGCCAATGGCGCCAATATCGGGCTGTGTCAGGCGACCGACATTGACGGCTTTGCGTTGCTTGCCCCGAATATAGCCGGCGACTTCCAGGTGTGTGAAGTGGCGCGCAGTGGCTGGATCAATACAGACCCGCTCGATGGCAGCGGCTGCAAACCTATCACGGTGACGCAGGCGCCGCGCTACGCCGAACTGTACCCGACCATCACCGACATCTACGGCATCGAACTAACCGAAAAAAGCTCGAATCAGTTGCGCTGGACATACACCGTTTATCAGTTCCTGGACAGTCGCGCCCCCGACGCGTGGGTGCTGGCGCTGCCTGGCTGCATCGACGTTGCGCAAATTGACCCACTCGCCACGACGCCGGGCTGGAGCCTGGTCACCGACAGCGTCACCGGTCTGCGCGGGCTGCGTTGGCCCACAACTGCGATCCCTGTTGAAGGAACGCCCTTCACCGTCGCCTTGACGCAGGCATATCCCACCGGCGCCACGCGCGGCGGCGTAATCATCGGCGGCGGCAGCCCGATCGGCGCCAGCGCTGGCGTAGCCGGGCCGGTCTGCGACCCGCCTGTGCTCCTGGGCAACCGCGCCAGCACGACGCCCACCGGCACGCTGGAAGTGCGCAAAGCCGTGCTCCCTGTCAATGACGGCGGGCGCTTCAACCTGCTCATCGACGGGCAGGTGGTGGCTGCCGATGTGCAGAATGGCGGCACGACCGGCGCGCAGACGGTGGCCGCCGGCATCCACACCATCGGTGAGGGCGCCGGAACCCAAACCGCACTCGCCGATTACCAGCGCAGTCTGCGCTGTGTGGAGACAGGGAGCGGCAGCGCCTGGACGCCAGACGCAGATGGTCGCATCTACGTGGACGCAGGCGACAACGTCGTGTGCACATTCACCAACATTCGCCTTGGTGCAGTAACGATCGTCAAGCAGGTGACGGGCGTCGCCACCGCCGACTGGAACTTCACCGGCGGGCTGGGCAACTTCACCTTGCCGGCCGGGGGCGGTCAACAAAGCTTCATCAGGCTGGCGCCGGGTGCATACACCGTCGCCGAGCAACCGGTGGCGGGCTGGTCGCTCGCGGCGCTGACCTGCGTCGATCCCGGCTTTGACTCCGCAACGAATGTACAGACCGGCGTCGCTACGATCAACCTGGCGCCAGGCGAAACGGTGACATGCACCTTTGCTAACGTCCAGCAGAGCGGCGCGATCACGGTGATCAAGCAGGTCAACGGGACGGCGACGACGCCCTGGCGCTTTACGGGCGACCTGGGCGACTTCAGCTTCGCCGCCATCGGCGGCACGCGCACCTTCGACAACCTGGCGCCGGGTGCGTACACGATCCGTGAACTGGGCGCCGAAAATTGGCGTGTCAGCGCCATCACCTGCAATGACCCGGACGCCGCAACCACCATCGACCTGGCAAACGCCGCCGCTGTGGTCGATCTGGATGCACGCGAAGCCGTGACCTGCACCTTCGTCAACGAACCGGGGACGCCAGCCATCACCCTGAGCAAGCAAGCCAGCGCCGCCACGCTTTACGCAGGCGAACGGGTGACCTACAGCCTTGCCGTGAGTAATTCGGGCGCGGTGACGCTCAGCAATGTGCGCATCGACGACCCGTTGTGTCCGGCGGCGCCGATGTTGAGCGGCAGCGTCAATATCGGCGACAGCGACGGCGACGGTCTGCTCGACCTGGACGAAACATGGCGTTTCACCTGCAGCCGCACCCTGACGGCGGACACAACCAACACGGCCACCGCCTACGGCGACGCACCCTGGGGCGCCACCGTCTGGGCCCAGGCCAGCGCAACGGTAGATGTGATCGCACCAGCGATCACCGTCGAGAAATCCGCCGACCAGACGCAAGTGGCCCCGGGAACATCGGTCAACTATCAGATCATCGTGCGCAACCCTGGCGATGTCCCGCTGTTCAATCTCTCCGTGGTGGATGACCAGCCGGCCTGCGCGCCGAGTGGCCCCACCGGCGACGACGGCAACGCCGCGCTCGACCCCGGTGAAAGCTGGCTCTATAGCTGCGCCATGACGATCACCGCCGATACGGTCAACACGGCGATGGCGACCGGCTACGATGCGCTGGGCACGCGCTGGCAAGCAACGGACAGCGCTGTCGTCACCGTCGTGCGCCCTGCCATCGAGCTAATCAAAACCGCCAGCACGCCTTACGCCTATCCAGGTGAGATTGTCACCTTTACAGTGCAGGTGCGCAACAGCGGCGGAACCTGGCTGCAAAACATTGCCGTCAGCGATGCACTGCCGGAATGTCGGCTTTCGGCGCCGGTGGGCGACGACGGCGATGGTCAGCTGGCAATCGGCGAGGCGTGGACTTACACTTGCGCTATCGCCTTCTGCGCCGATCCGCACTTCGTCCTGCCTGGGGCGACGCCGCTGGCGACAAGCAGCAGCCTGCCCACCGTGTGCGCAGATGTCACCAACACCGCTACGGTCACAGCGGAAGACCCCACCGGGCAGCCGGTGAGTGACACGGACAGCGCCGCCATCGATCTCATCAAGCCGGGGCTGCGCGTCACCAAGCTGGCGGACAAGACCTACGTCGATCCAGGTGAACTGATCAACTTCTCGATTTACGTGTTGAACATCGGCGACGCGCCGTTGACAGATGTTGTGCTCACCGACTCGCTGCCGGGCTGCGTGGTGAGCGGGCCGGTTGGCGACGACGGCGACAGTGTACTCTCCCCGACGGAAGAATGGCTTTACACCTGCTCCACCAGCGTGCAGGTGGACACGGTCAACACAGCGCGCGGCGAAGCCAAAGACCCACGCGGCGCCACCTGGTGGGATGAAGACAGCGTGCTGATCACGGTCTGTCTTGAGTAAGCTGGGGACGTAAACAGGCGTCGGTTGCGAGCAGCGCCTGCACAATTGACGTATTTTCATGGGGGGATGGTTACACAACCGTGTGACCATCCCCACTTTTTTGCGCGCGCCATTGTCGCGTCAACCTGGTTATGCCACCCGCCCAGCTTGCGACAATTGCCCGATGGCTTCATCACCCGCGCAATCCTACCATGTTAGAGATTCGACGCGACCCTCAACGGGCATCAGCAAGCTGGAATCCCGTACATAACACAATGGCCTGGATGATATAGATGCAACAAGGAGAGATAGATTATGGATACAAAGTTAAGAAAACGAGCTTCCTGGCGAATCCCAATCCTTCTACTATGTCTGGCGACTGCTGCAGTGGCGCTGGCGCTCTTGCCGGGTGCAGCACAGGCGCAGGACGCCGGACCCGGCAATGTAGACGGTGTGTGGAGCAATCCGCGCAATGACCTGGGTGTGACTCCCGTCACCTGCCAGGACATCAACAACTCCCCGGGTGACCCCACCAACGAGAATGTAATGCGTTATGGTCAACAACTTGGTGCGATCGATTGCGGTCCGCTGATCTTTCGCAGTGGTTTTGGCTTTGATGGCGCCGACAGCGTGACCTTTACGCCCGGACAGCCCTTCTTGCTGGGGCAATTCACCCATTACAACGAAAGCATCGTCACCCCACTGGTGCCGATGCAACTCGTTGATCTGACCATTGATTTGCAGTCGGAAAACCCGGCGTTCGATGTGCAAATGTCTTACACCATGCGGCTGGATGAGACGCGTAACGATGGCTACTGCCCATACGGCGCCACCAATTCCACCCTATGTGACGACCGCGTCGATTTTGTGAACAACACGCCGCCGCAGACAATCACGGTTGATGGCGTCAGCTATACGTTAAACATCCTCGGTTTCATCCCCGGCACAATGGATAGCTGCCAGTATGACGCCAACCTCGTCGATTATTTCATCACCGGCGAGTTGATGCGCAACGATGCGTGCGTCTTTGCCGAATTCACTGTGCCACAGCCTGCGATTGCCATTGAGAAATCCCCTGATTTGCAACAGGTCTTCATCGCCGACTACGCCGAGTTCACCATCACGGTGACGAACACCGGCAATGTGGGCTTCAACCAGGCTATGGTTGCAGACCCGCTGACGCCAGATTGCGAACGCACCATCGAGGCGCTCAAGGCAGGCGCCAGCGAGAGCTACGTCTGCACCGCCTACGACATCATGGAAGACTTCGACAACGTGGCAACCGTCACCGCCGTATTCGACGGCAATGAGTACATAGCGACGGACAGCGCCCGCATCGACGTGCTGGCGCCCGACACCGCCAGCTATTACGCCGTCAAATATCACGATCAAAACAGCAACGGGCGCCATGACGCCGGTGAACCGGGTTTGTACGGTTGGACGCTGTGCACCAGGAATGCGGAGGGCGCCGACGTCGGCTTCTGTCAGGTCACCGACCCGAATGGCTACGCCATCCTGGCGCCAAATGCCGCTGGCGACTTTCAGCTTTGCGAAGAATCGCAACCCGGTTGGATCAACACCGATCCCGGCAACGGCACGGCGTGCAAACCGTTTAGCATCACGGAAGGGCCACTGTATGCCGAGTTTTACCCAGCCGTGGATGACATCTACGGCGTCGAACTGACTGAAAAAAGCCCAGATCAGCGGCGTTGGACTTATACCGTCTATCAATTCATGGGCAGCCAGAACCTGCGCTCCTGGACGCTGGGCTTGCCGTCGTGCATCAGCGAGGCGCAGATTGATACCGCTGCGACCACGCCGGGCTGGCAGTTCGTCAATGACCCGGTGACGGGACGACGCGGGGTGCAGTGGCAGACGCCCGCCGGGGTCGACCCGATGACGGGTGGGCAATTCACCCTGGCGTTGGTGCAAGCGTATCCAACCGGAGCGGCCAGCGCCAGCATTGGCATCACCGACCCGCCCGCCGGGCCAACCAACGTTATTGCCGGCCCGGCCTGTCATGAAATCGTCTGGATCGGCAACAATACTGAAATCCCTGCAGGCGGCCAGCTTGAGGTGCGCACCCAGGTGTTGCCCGCCAATGACAGCGGCTACTTCAACCTGGCCATCGACGGCGTCATCTATGCCACGGATGTCCGCAATGGCGGCACCACCGGCAAGCAAACGGTGACAGCCGGCGTGCACACCGTTGGCGAAGGCGGCGGAACGCAGACCGACCTGGACGACTATCTGCGCAGCCTGAGCTGTACGGAGGTGAACAGCGGCGCCACCTGGATGCCAGGCGTCACCGGCGAAGTCAATGTCGATGTCGGCGACGACGTCGTCTGCACCTACACCAACATCCGCCGCGGCGCTATTCGCATCGTAAAACAGGTGGTAGGCAGCGCTGGCGCTGACTGGGCCTTCACCGGCAATTGGCTTGGCGCCTTCACTTTGCCGGCGGCGGGCGGGCAACAAGACTTCGTGCGCATGGCGCCGGGTGCGTATACGGTCGCCGAAGCTGCTGTCGCTGGTTGGAGCCTGGCCGGGCTGACCTGCACCGATCCGGACAATGGCACAGCGGTCGATCTGGCCGCGCGTAGCGCCGCCATCGATCTCGATCCGGGCGAAACTGTAGTGTGCGTCTTCAACAATGTCGCCGACGCCGGGCGACTCACGATCGTCAAGCAAGTCAACGGTGTAAGCGACGCCCCGTGGTCGTTCACGAGTGCGCTCGGCAATTTCACCCTGCCGGCTGCCGGCGGCGCCAAGACTTTCGACGCGGTGGCGCCGGGGGTCTACAACGTACTGGAAGTCGCCAGGGAAGGATGGCATGTCGCCGGCATCTCCTGCACCGATCCCGACGGCGCCACCGTGGTGGATGTCATCGCGGGCAGCGCCGCTGTGGACGTCGACGCCAATGAAGACATTGTGTGCACCTTCGTCAATGAGCCGGGGCGCCCGGCGGTGGCGCTGGATAAGAATGTCAGTCACCCGATCATCTATCCCAATCAGGTTGTCACCTACACATTTGCGGTCGCCAATTCGGGGCAAGTGCCGTTGCGCAATGTGCGTGTCGAGGACGATCGGTGCACCGTGCTGCCGGTGGTGAATGGTGACTTCAACGCAGGCGACGCCGATCAGGACAACCAGCTCGATGTGGGCGAGACATGGGGCTTCCTGTGCACGGCAGCGTTAGCAGAAGATACGACCAATATCGCCAATGCTTACGCCGAGTCCTCATGGGGCGAGACGGTGTGGGCAACCGACAGCGCAGCGGTTGACGTGATCGCACCGCAAGTGACGCTGGAAAAGACCGCTGACCGTGAGGTCGTGCATGCTGGCGAGACGGTGAACTACCAGATCATCGTGCGCAACACTGGCGACACGCCGCTCTATAACATCGTCGCCGAGGATAGCATTCCTGCCTGTGAATTGGCGGGGCCAACGGGCGACAACGGCAACGCAGCGCTCGACCCCGGCGAGACCTGGCTCTACACGTGCGCAGTGGTCATCGTCGAGGATACGATCAACCTGGGCACCGTCACCGGCAACGACGTGTTGGGCAATCCCTGGTACGCCGAAGACCGCATGACCGTGGAGGTCTACACGCCGGCCATCGAGATCATCAAGATTGCCGATCGGTCGTTTGCCTACCCGAATGATGCCATCAACTTCACGGTGAAAGTGCGCAACGTCGGCAACACACCGCTCAACACCGTCAACGTCACCGACTCGCTGCCACAATGCACCCTCAGTGGGCCGACCGGTGACGACGGCGACAACCAGCTTGCCGTTGGCGAAGTGTGGACATACACCTGCGCGTTGACCGTCTGCCCAGGTCAAACGCCAGCAGTCGGTGGCAATGGCAACGTAAACGCCAGCGCAGCGCCAACCGATATGACCAGAGCCTGGGATGTGAACAGCACCGAGCCAGAGCTGGCACCGGCGTGCGTCGATCCCTCACCGACGCTGGTGGGGCCATCCTTTGGCAGTTGCTGGAATGTCTCGAAGCAGTGGTTCGAGCTGACGGTGGTTAACAAGGCATCCATTCCGGCTTATATCGGCTACGACATCTACCGGGTTAGCAATTCGTTCCGCAACCTGGGTCGCTTCGATGTCGGACAGCGCAGCGTCTTTACCGTGACGCAAGAAGGCACGCTGCGCAAGTACATCAGCGCTAACGGCAACACCAACTGGCAACAGTTAGGCGGCACACATACGCTCAACATCGCCGGGCATATTCAGCGCGGTTATCTCTGCCCGGAGGAGCCGGTGATTCCGCCGCTGTGCAGCGATGTCAACAATGTGGCGAAAGTGACAGCCCGGGATGGCGCCGGACGGGAGGTGGGCGACAGCGATTCGGCCTTCGTGGCGCTCATCCATCCGGGCATCGACGTGGAGAAGAGCGTCGACAAAAGCCAGATTGCACCTGGGGAAGAAGTCAACTTCACCATCAGCGTCAAGAATCCGGGCGATGTGGCGCTGACCGATTTCACCATCGAGGAATCGCTGCCGGAGTGTGCGCTCACGATGGCGTCGGGCGATAACGGCAACAACATCTTCGAGCCGCTGGAGACCTGGGTCTACACCTGTTCGATGCGGCCAACCGATGATGTAACCAACGTCGTACGCGCCAGCGGACGCGACCCGTTAGGCAAGCTCTGGTCAGATGAAGCCAGTGCGTCGGTCGATGTGGTAAAACCTGCGCTGGTGTTGATCAAAGAGGCAGACAAGACCATCGTCTATCCGGGTGAGGATGTTCAATTTACGCTGCGGGTGCGCAACCAGGGCAACGTCAGACTCTCCTACGTCAACGTGACCGA
>DGFH01000194.1:0-296 GCA_002391565.1 Anaerolineales bacterium UBA3905 | reverse complement strand
CTCTCCTACGTCAACGTGACCGACAGCATGCCAGAGTGCAGCCTGTCGCGTCCCACTGGCGACAACGGCAACCGCAAACTCGATCCCGGTGAGGAGTGGGTCTATACGTGCAAGGTCACCTTCTGCGCCGGTGAGCGTCTGACGCCGGATAGCGGCGTGGACGAGGTTGGCGCTGCCTGTTACCCATCACCATCGCCAAGCGTCTGCCAGGATGTGACCAATGTCGGCAAGGTGACGGCAAAAGATCCGCGCGGCAACATCCTGCAGGCAACTGACCCTGTCTCTTATACACATCT
>DGFH01000169.1:393-4470 GCA_002391565.1 Anaerolineales bacterium UBA3905 | reverse complement strand
GGGCAGTGGTGGGTCTATTACGAGGGGGAGCAACAATGAACAATCTTTCGTCACCAGTCATGCGGCGCTCGTCGGGCAGCGCTTGTCGACGTCGTCACGGGTGGTGAGATCATGAGCAAGCTTGCGCATGGTTGGCGACGCTGGCTGACGTTGGCGTTGCTGTGGGGTGTGGCGCTCCTGTTTCTGATCCCCCTTCTCTGGATGCTCTCCTCCTCGCTCAAGCCAAACTATCAGATGTTCGAGATTCCGCCGCGCTGGATTCCCAATCCGCCGCGCTGGGAGAACTACAGTGAGGCGCTGACGATTCTGCCCTTTGGTCTCTACGTGCGCAACACGGCGCTGATCACGCTGCTGACCATTCTCGGCCACCTGACGTCATGCACGCTGATCGCCTACGCGTTTGCGCGGCTGCGCGCGCCAGGACGCAACTTTCTCTTCGTGGTGATGCTGGCGACGATGATGTTGCCCTATCCGGTGACGATGGCGCCGCTGTACGCGCTCTTCAACCGCCTGGGCTGGATCAATACCATCCTGCCGCTGACCGCGCCGGCGTTTCTGGGCAGCCCCTTCTATATCTTTTTGCTGCGTCAGTTCTTCCTCACCATTCCCCGCGACTTCGAGGACGCCGCGCGCATCGACGGCGCCAATACATTGCAGATCATTGTCCTCATCATGGCGCCGATGGCGCTGCCGGCGCTGGCGACCGTCGCCATTTTCACCTTCCAGGCGACATGGAACGATTTCCTCGCGCCGCTGATCTACCTGCAAAAGCCGGAGTTGTACACGGTGACGCTTGGCCTCCAGTTCTTCCGCTCCACGTACACCACCAACTGGGCCTATCTGATGGCGGCGTCGCTGGTCACGACTCTGCCCGTGCTCGTGGTCTTTTTCGTCGCCCAACGCTATTTCATCGAAGGCATCACGTTGACGGGGGTGAAGGGGTGAGGGATTCAAAGATTGGGAGATTGGAGATTGATCGCACATCTCTACCAAATCTTCTTCCACGAAAACGCCACGAAGGGGATGCAAAGATTGGGAGATTGATCACACCGCGCGCTTTGCCCACCAGCGAGTGTTCCCCAATCTCGCAATCTCCAATCTCTTAATCTCCAATCTCTCAATCTCCTATTTATCATCTTCTCCCCACCTCCCGTACAATGCAGTCATGTTCTACGATAAAGCACGCATCTATGTTCAGGCAGGCAGCGGCGGCAATGGCGTTGTTGCCTTTCGCAAAGAGAAATATGTCCCACGCGGCGGGCCAAACGGTGGCAACGGTGGGCGCGGCGGCAACGTGATCCTCTACGTTGATCCGGGGCTGAACACGCTGCACCACCTGCAGCACAACATTCACCATCGCGCCGCACGCGGCGAACACGGCGGCGGCGCCAATCGCACCGGCGCCAACGCCGCTGATCTGCGCATTCCAGTGCCGCCGGGCACCATTGCGCGCAACGCCGACACCGGCGTCATTGTGGCCGACCTGACGCAGCCAGGACAGGAAGCCGTTGTGGCGCGCGGCGGACGCGGTGGACGCGGCAACGCCGCCTTCAAGACCGCCCGCAACCCGGCGCCGCGCCTGGCCGAGAAGGGGGAGCCGGGCGAGGAAGCCTGGCTGGAGCTGGAGCTCAAACTGGTGGCCGACGTCGGCATCATCGGCGTGCCCAATGCCGGCAAATCGACGTTGCTCAGCCGGGTGAGCGCCGCGCGTCCCAAGATCGCCGACTATCCCTTCACCACGGTCGAGCCAACGCTGGGCGTGGCCGAAGTCGATCACCGTCAGATCGTGCTGGTCGATATTCCTGGTTTGCTCGAAGGGGCGCATGAAGGCGTCGGGCTGGGGCTGGAATTTCTGCGCCACATCGAACGCTGTCGCGTGCTGATCCATCTGCTCAACGGCGCCAGCCCCGACCCAATCGGCGATTTCGAGGCGATCAATCAGGAGTTGACGCTCTTCAAGCCGGCGCTGGCCGACAAGCCGCAGCTGGTTGTTCTCAATAAGCTCGATTTGCCCGATGCCCAGGCGCGCTGGCCGGAGGTGGCGGCGGCAGCGGAACGCTACAACCTGCCCGCGCTCGCTATCAGCGCCGTGACCGGAGCAGGCGTGGTGGAAATGTTGCGCCGTGTGCAGACCATGCTCGATGCGTTGCCTGCGCCCGAAGCCGCCCCTGAAGAGCTGGTCGAGTTAGTCCCGACGCCGAATCGTAAGGCGTTCACAATTGACGAGATCGATGAAGGCGTCTGGCGGGTTGCAGGCGCCGAAATCGAGAAAGTCGTCAAGATGACCAACTGGGATTACTACGAGGCCGGAATGCGTTTCCAGCGCGTGTTGAATGCGCTCGGCATCCGGCAGGCGTTGATCGAAGCAGGCATCGAAGAAGGCGACACCGTACAGATCGGTGAAATCGAGCTGGTGTGGGGTTACGAAAACGCGTTAGGTGAATGAGCATGGAGCGTCGCATCAACTTCCGCCGCGTCGGGATTCTGGGCGGCACCTTCGACCCGATCCACATCGGCCACCTGATCCTGGCGGAGGAAGCGTGCTTTCAGCTTCAGCTCGACCGCGTCTACCTGGCGCCGGCGGGTGATCCACCCCATAAGCAAGGACGCCAGTTGGCGCCGGTGCGCGACCGCCTGTGCATGGCCGAACTTGCCACCGCCGACATCGACACGATCATCATTAGCCGGATCGACGCCGACCGGCCCGGCCCTCATTACACATCGGATATGGTGCGGCTGTTACAAAACGAAGCCGGCCCGAATACAGAAATCTACTTTTTGATGGGGATGGATAGCCTGCGCGACCTGCCCACCTGGCACGAAGCCGCCTGGCTGGTCGAACATGCGCGATTGGTGGCGCTGAGTCGTCATGATGTGAAACTGGATTGGACAGCGCTTGAAGCGGCGCTGCCAGGAGTGCGCAGCCGTGTGATCATTCTCGACATGCCAGAGCTAGAGATCGCCAGCCACGTGATTCAGCAACGGGTGCGCAACGGTCAACCGATCCGCCACATGGTGCCGCGCAGCGTCGAGGCATACATCCACAAGCACAACCTCTATCGATAATGATGCGTGAGGCGTGACAGGCGATAAACCTGTTGCGCCTCACGCATCACCCGTCATGCGTCATGCAGCAAGCTCATTGGGAGGCGGAGAGCCGCAATTGAAGCAGCCCTACATTGAACTGCTTGTCGCCATGCGCCAGAATCTCACCCAGCGTTGCCGCCTCTTCCAGTTGGTAAGCATCGATCATGCGGATGGTCGGGTCTTGTTCCACCAGGCTATCAGGCGCCACACCCTGATTCTTGATCAGGTTCTTGTTAGGCGTGAGCCAGTTGGTGACGCCCAGCCGCAGCACCGAGCCATCGCTGAGGGTGAAGGGTTGCAGTACGGTGCCGGTGCCTAGCGTCGGCTGACCGACTAATCGGGCGCGCTCATTCTCTTTGAGGGCGCCTGCTGTAATTTCTCCGGCGCTGGCGGTGCCTTGATTGATCAACACCACCATCGGAATCTCACGCGCTAACCCCTCACCGACAGAGCGGTAGGTGCGCAATTGATCCGAGGCATCGCGTTCGTGCAAGATAACTTTACCACTCTCCAGGAACTGCGTGTTCACACGCAACGCCTCTTGCAAATAGCCGCCTGGGTTGTTGCGTAGATCGAGCAAAATCCCCTTAACCGGCGCCCCGGTTTCCGCCTCGGCATTGATTGCTTCAAGCGCCTTCTGCAATTCATCGCCAGTGTCAGCAGCGAATTGCGAAATCTGCAGATAGACAAAGTCTGTGCCAGGAATGCGCGCCCAGGTGACGCTTTCGACATCGATCTTACCGCGTGTTACGGCAATCTCGACGGGTTCTTCCGTGTTCGGGTGCAGCACGGTGAGCAAGACTGTAGTGCCAGCAGGTCCGCGAATGCGCGAGATCACCTCCCATTCCGGCAAGCCCGCCACATCCTCGCCGTCGACTTTTAACACAATGTCGCCCGCAAGGATGCCAGCCTCTTCGGCAGGGGAGCCATGAATGGGCGCCACGATACGAAAGCCTGCATCGGAGCTTTCGACGTAGGCGCCAATGCCCT
>DGFH01000169.1:0-245 GCA_002391565.1 Anaerolineales bacterium UBA3905 | reverse complement strand
TAGGCGCCAATGCCCTCAAAGGAGCCATCTAGCTGACTTTGTTGTTGTTTTGCCTCATCGGGCGTGAAGAAGACCGTATGATTTTGATCCCCCAGCACAGCCAACATACCCTGAATCGCGCCGTAGGTCATGCGTGTAGGGTCGATCTGGTCGCGGTCGACAAAGTGCTGCTCGACCAGATCCCACACTTCCCAAAATACATCGAATTGCGCCGGACGATCATTTGCCAATACCGGACGCGCCAT
>DGFH01000232.1:14859-15467 GCA_002391565.1 Anaerolineales bacterium UBA3905 | reverse complement strand
ATTCACAGTCCGTTTGCAGACCGGTTCTCTACTCGCCCTGTTCGTCGCACTTCTCTTTATCGCACCCCTTTACGCACAGGATGACGGCGCACCCGACAGCCAGGCGGCGGCGCAGCAGATTCTGGCCGACGTCAATCAGGCGCGCATCGACAATGGCTTGCCGCCGCTGGCGGTGAACGCGGCGCTTACACTGGCCGCCCAACGCCACGTGGATGATGTGATCGCCAACGGCAACTGGGGTCACTATGGCAGCGACGGCAGCAACGTGCAATTGCGCGTGGCGCGCGCCGGTTATGGCAGCAGCGCCGTCAGCGAAAACTGGGTGGCGGTCTCCAGCCCGGAACAAGCGATTGTCTGGTGGATGAATGACTGGATTCATCGCGTCAACATCCTGGGCGCGCACTGGGACGAAATCGGGGTAGGCGCCGGCGTAGCGCCTAACGGCTACTGGATTTTTGTCACCGACTTCGGCAACCCAGATGGCGGCCCACCCGTCTACGTTGCGGCAGCGGGTGAGAGCAATGATGCACCCGCAGTGATGAGCGTACCGGCCGGCGGGCTGGAGTACACCGTGCAGCCAGGCGACACGCTGCTTGGCATCGCCATTC
>DGFH01000232.1:4172-14638 GCA_002391565.1 Anaerolineales bacterium UBA3905 | reverse complement strand
CGCCATTCGCTACGGGCTGGACTGGCAAGACATCGCCATTGCCAACAACCTGGGTGAAGACGATCTGCTGCAGATCGGCCAGGTGCTGCATATACCCTCGATCGGCGGCATCGGAGGGCCGGTCGAGGAAACGGTCAACGCTGCCGTCGCTGGCAAACAGCGTTACACAGTAGCTGCAGGCGATACGCTCTTCACGATTGCGCTGCGCTACAATATCACCTGGCAGGAGCTGGCCGCAGTCAATGGCTTGCAAGAATTTGACTTGCTTCAGATTGGCCAGGAGATTGCGCTGCCCGCAAGTCTGGATGCCGAAGATGACACAGAGACAACCGCAGCCGTCGAAGTCCAAACAGCCCCCAAAACAGTTGTCGCGCCGACCGGTTTCGAGAGCGACCGCCAGCGCGCCGCCAGCACATACACTGTCCGCGCTGGCGATACGCCGCTAGGCATTGCCCTGAGCCACAGCACCACGCTGGATGCATTGCTGCGCGCCAACAACCTCAAGGCATCTGACTACTTGCAAATCGGCCAGGTGCTCACGATTCCGGGTGTGAACGAAGCAGACGACGCAGAGCTCGCCGAGACCGCTGCATCCACAGCAGCATCGACTGGCGTGGCAACCTATAACGTCCGACGTGGCGACACTGTCTTTGCGATTGCCTATCGTCTGGGCGTCGATTGGCAAGAGATGCTGCGCGTCAACAACCTCACTGAACAGAGCCTGCTTCAGCCGGGTCAGACGCTCGTCATTCCGTAAAGTTCCCTCGGCAGAAGAAAACCTGAAGCGTAAGCTACCCACGCGGCGGCTCAGGCCACGATGTCACGCCGGAGGGGATGACCTGCGTATAGGAGAGCCTTGTAACTCTGCAGCTACCGAACTCTGCTACCCTTATTGCCATGAACTCCGTGCCACCGCCTGTCGCTTCATTTTCGTCACTCGAATTGCCATAGATGCATCAAGAGTGACGCAGTTCTATAATAAGCAGCAGCAAACGCATTTCGGTATTGTGAACGCCCCACATTTAGAGAAAGGCATCTTGTCGTGATTCGGCGCTTTGCAGGGTTTTTAGGTATGGTTTTGCCTTTATGGTTTATAGCCATTTACTTTCTTGTTTCATCGTTGCGCAACGATTTTCGTCATTTCAATATGGCAATTAGTGAATTGGGAAGCATAGGCGCTCCCAATGCCTTCTTATGGAATTTGTTTGGTTACATTGTTTCTGGTGGGATAATTGTTTATCTTGGTTGGACATCTCGAAGCGTCTTGCCAAAGTCCAAGTTGGGATTACTGGTTGCGTGGGCCATCACACTATCAGGGCTTATGATGTTGCTCTCCGGGGTATTTCCAGGCGATTTTGAGAATCGCATGTCCACAACTATGTTGTTACACACAATTGCAGCAACACTCAGTTATTTGTTTTTCCTTGTTGGTGGTTTTGGGCTATTGAAAATTTCTGCACAGTCAGAAACTTTCAAGGGCTTGCATTATTATCTTTTGATAACGTTGCTCCTGTCTATAGTAACAGGATTTATTCGGTATAGTGACATGCCAGGTTTGGGGCAACGCATAACCTTTATCTGTTACTTTGTGTGGATTGCAATTTTCGGCTGGGCTATATTTAATGCAAGAGAAAGTAAAACAATAGTTGCTTGACATCGATAAACTGTATTTGCTTAATCCACCTTCTCAACAAAGCGTATCTCTGCCAATCGGTCACCATCAGGCGTGCATGGAGGTTGATTCTATGGGAAACGCCGGCGCGACTGCTCCATTTCAATCGCCGTCGCCGTGAAGCGATAGAGGCGCGCCGGGCGATGGTCGCCAGCGCGCATATTGCCCGTCGGCTCGATGACGCCGGCGGCCAGAATCTTGCGGCGGAAGTTGCGCTTGTCGAGCGGCTCGTTGAGGATCGTCTCGTAGACGCGCTGCAGCTCGGAAAGGGTGAACTCGCTGGGCAAAAGCAGGAAACCAAGCGCCGTCCATTCCAGCTTCCAACGCAGCCGCTGCAAGGCGTAATCCAGAATCTGCTGATGATCGAAAGCCAGTTCGGGTAGTGAGTAGATGTCCCACCAGCGCGCCTCGCCCGCATCAGAGGCGCCGTGCACCTCCTGTTGGGCAACTTCCTCGGCGCTGAGCAGGGCAAAATACGCCACGGTGATGACACGCGTACGCGGGTCGCGGTCGGGCTTGCCGACGGTGTACAACTGCTCCAGGTAGACGTTGGAGACGTTGGTCTCTTCCTTCAGTTCGCGCAGCGCTGCATCATAGAGGTCCTCATTTTCGCCAATGAAGCCGCCCGGTAATGCCCACTTGCCCTTGAACGGCTCATTAGCGCGCCGGATCAGCAGTACGCGCAACTGTTCTTCTTGAAAGACAAAGAGAATGATATCGACGGTGACAGCGGGTCGGGGATGGTCATAGCAGAAACGCGGCTTTTGCGTTTCGATTGGCGTATCGCTCACAGACAACCTCACACTGCATTGTGTTGGTCAAACTGGCCGAAAGTGTCATCTTGACAACATCTACAACATTGTGCCACAGGTAGACTGACAGAGCAAGTAAAGATGTCTGACGTAAATGGCAATCCTGCGCATTCGCAGAATCCAAAACTCAGCTTAGTGCGGTTACAGCAATCGGCGCTGTCGAATGATCGGGAACCCTGTCATGCTTGATGCAAGTTATCTGGATGCTATACCGCATGGTTTTCGTTGTCAGGAAAACAGCCAATAAGCGACGTTGCGTCGGGTGCAGTACGTCAACTTTTGGTAAGGTGGAGGGGATGCAGTCTGAGCGTGCAGTCGAGCACAGCGCCTGCGTCGATAACCGTTTTTTTGTACAAGGCTACACCACACACCCGACAGTGTAACCATAGAGAGGTTTGCATGTATCGGTATCACCTGTTCATTATCGTCATGATCGTCGGCGCCATGCTGGCAGTAGGCATGATTGGCGCAACAGCGCCGCTTGTTTACAGCCAGGACGCCGCCGATTCGCTCTATTTGCCGTTGATCTCGGCGCCTGCGCCCACTCCAACGAACACAGCCACCGCTACCCCTTCGCGCACGCCGACCGCCACCTCAACGCCAACCCGCACGCCGACCATCACCGCGACGCCAACAACGACCGGTGCGGCGCCAACGCCCACCGCGGGCACGCCGCTGCCCACCGGCGCCAGCGAATGGACACAGCATGCTCACGACGCCCAACGCACCAGCTACAACCCGGTCTCCGTGCCGACGCCGTGGCGCTGGAAGTGGGCCTGGAACGGCCCCAACGCCACTGGCGGCATCGCATCGGGCAAGTTCGGCTTGCCGCGCAACAGTCAGCCCGTCACAGGCGGCGGCCGCGTTTACATCGCGGCGGGCAGTCGCGGCGTCTTTGCGCTGGACAACGCCAACGGCGCCGTGCTCTGGAACAAGAATCCAGGCGGGAACATCAACTCCACGCCGGCCTACGATGGCGACACGGCGGCGCTGTTTGTTGTCTCTAGCAACGGGACGCTCTACAAACTCAATGCCGCCAACGGCAATACGGTGGGCAGCTTTGCAGGCAACGGCAGCAGCACGCTGCCTCTACCGCCTGCCATCGCTGGCGATCGCGTCTTCTTCTCGATGGGCAACAATGTCTACGCCATCGACAAACGCACCATGCAACAGGTGTGGAGCTACGCCGCCGGCTCGCCAGTGGATACACCGCCCGCGTATTCGGCGACGCGCGATCTCGTCATCGTCGCCACGCGCGATCTCTATGTGCACGCCATCCGCAACAACAATGGCAGCCAGGCGTGGCGCACAAAGACAACGATGCTGGAGTCAGGCGATCCCGGTTCGGACACTAACTTCGCTGAGGTGAGTCGCGGCTGGCCGGTCATCGCCGAACAGAATGGCATGGTGTTGATCAAACTACGCCTGGATTGGCAGACCATGTGGACATGGTCGCCCTGGCCGGGTTCCAACAGCACCATGCGCAGCAACCTGACCACTCGCCCTGATCAGCAGGCGCTATTGGCGCTCGACCTGGACAATGGCGCTGCGGCGTTTACGGCCAATATCGGACACGGCGGCTTTGGTGACGGGGACTATATGCCGATGGGGCCGATGCCAGTGGTCAAGCAACTGGCCAATGGCGGCGAGGTCGCCTATGTGATCATGCGTGGTTCACCCTGCGTTGATAATGGCTGCGATGGTCGCTCAGACTCCCATTTCGGAGAACTGATGCTCAACGACAACACTGTGTCAGGTTTTAGCGCTGGTTATGTTCGGTTCATAGAGAACACCTTCTTTCCCACCGACGAACAAGCCAATCTATCAATGGCAGGCGATGATCTGTTCGGTGGGCACTGGATGTTCGGGCTGGCGCATCGCATTCTTGATCGATCGGCAACCCGTGGCGCGTCGGGGAGCACCCCCATCACCACCGCTGATTTGCCTCACATCATCACATCGGCCAGCAACTGCGGGTTTAGCACCAGCCACTATTGCCCGAACGGACTGATTCAGGACGGCGACCCACGCTCTATTCCTGGAGGCTTCTACATTTACTACAATCAGGGCACAGTATACGACCGTTACTGGAGTGAATACGCGTCCTGGGTGATCAGCGAAGGTACAATCTACTTCGTCAGCACCGACGGCGCCGTCATAGCGCTGGAAAATGGTCAGCCAACCGGCGTAGCCGTCCAGACGCCGCCAGAAACAGCGCCTTCACTGACATATGTCAGCGAAGGCGTTATCGACTACACCGTTGCTCGCGACTTCGCCGGGCGCGTCATGACGGTCGAAGGCGAATTACATAAGGTCTTCAACAACGGCAAGGCGGTCTATCTGACCTTTAAGACGCCGCATCAGGGCGCCTTCCTGGTGCGGATTCGTCAGAGGGATTGGGCGCACTTTGCGGCGCCGCCGGAGACGCTCTACGCTGCCGGTCAGAGCGTCCAGGTGACAGGGCTGATCGAGTGGTATCAGGGCGACCCAGTGATCTATGTACAGCATCCAGAGCAAATTCACCAGGTCGCAGCAACCGCAGGCAGCTGAAGGCCAGATATCAATGAAATGCAGCCAACCTTCCCGAAGGCATTGAGCTTTCGGGAAGGTGAACGCCCTGCAATTTGTGATCGCACAGCTGCCCAATATCCAGTTACATCTTCATCCGTCTGCGTCGCCGCAATGCAAACAACCCGACCACCAGCAGGATTGCGGCCACCACCGGAGCAATCGCCAACGCCAACAAGCTCACCTCATCATTTTCACTCCGAATGTTATTCGGAAGCAACACCGACGCAACTTGAGGCGCTATCGCATTGTCCACTGCAACAGGTCTGATTTGCGAGGTGGGCGTGGAAATGGCTGGCAGATTGCCTTTTCCTGCGTTGGGATTTGGTGTAGGCGGCGGGATATCCGGCACGGCAACCGGCGCAATCGCCGGGCTATCGGTCGTGCTGGTGGCATACCAAACCTGGTAGTTGCCCGCGTCTGAATTAAAAAGGTTCTCGGCGTCGCGCACAAACCACACAACGTGCAGTTGGTTGCCCAGCCCTACGGCGATGCGCGGCCACTCAGGCATATCACCGGCGTAGCTGGCAATCGTGGTTGGCGCAGACCAGCCAGAACCATTCCAAACTAGATGCAACAGTTCGCTATTCGGCTGTTCCAACAGACGACGCCCCACCATGACCAGATGGACGCGTCCGGCGCTATCGACAGCCATCGCGTAATCATCCAGGCGCGATTGATAAAGCCCCCAAATGCCCAGCACATTGGGGATCGGCGCCGGCACACTCCACGTCGCGCCTGCGTCCGTTGAGAGCTGATAGTAGACAATATCTTCCGGGATGGCCAGCCAAGCCGTCACCAGATGACCGTTGGCATCCTCAGCAAGCGTGATGTTGCGCGCCATGGCAGCGGTCGTTTCGCCGCGCCGAGGATCAAACGCGTAGGGACGCGACCAGGAGTTGCCGCCATCTTTCGATCCGGCATAGAAAACCGAAGTCGGGTCGGAGAGCTGACCATACGAGCCGCCATAGCCACCCTCCCAGACCACATGCAGATAGTCGCGGCTGTCGACGATCAACTGCGGCTTGGCAGCGCCGGTGGGTTGCACTGAAATGTCAACCGGATCGCTCCACATCAGGCCATCGTCGGTGGAACGCACGTAAAAGATGTGATAACAGATGCGGCACGATGCAGTCTGCACGTTCTGCGTAAATACCAGGTGCAGAACTCCTTTGCTGTCACGCGCCATGCGGGAAAAATACCCCTCGTCAATGGCAAAAGGTTCGCGCCAATAACCGGGTACACCGGCGCCGCCGGCCGGCGCCTGACTGTAATAGATCGTGGTGTATCGATAGGTGAGATGTAGGTTGTTGTCCGGATCGACCAGTAAGGCGGGACGACTGGCCTCGCTCCCACCAGCAATCTGCGGCATCGCCATGATATCAACAGCGCGGCTCCAAACGCCATCGGTTCGGGCAGCGTACATCACTGTGTCGAAACCTTCGGCGCCCGATGACCAGACCGCATGCACGCGTCCCGACGCATCGGTCGCCACATCAGGAAACCAATAAGCGCCCAACGGCGTCGGCGCCGACCAGCCCCGATCCTGGGCGGAAAGTTCTACAGGGAACAAGGCGAGCGCCAACAAAAGCGCCGCTCCCATACAATACAAGAGTTCACGGAGTCTGATCATTACGATATGTTGTGCTTTGTAATCGTTGTTTGTCTATTCAGACACCGGCGCATAGACGCCGACCCCGCCGCTGGAAAAAAGCTGGCGGAAGTGCTTACTGTTGTCCAAACGGTAAGCGCCCAATGCTCGTTCCGCCGGCCCATAGACAATGTAATCCACGCCAAAGTCGGCCACAATGCCCAGGCGTTCCTGCTCCGCCGTAGCCGCATCAAAGAAACGCGCTACAGCAGTTTCCTTGCCGTAGTAATCGACTGTCTGCGCCCAGTGCGCCAGAAAAGCATGGGCGCCCGTTTCGGCAGGCATGTATTGACCAACCTGCAGGGCGCTCAACACCACGTCTTCACTTGCGGCATTCGCCGCCAGCCAGCGCAGCGCCGCCACCTCATCTCGATAGAGATAAAAGGGGTAGTCGTGGCGACTTAAATCCAGGAAGCGCCAGCCGAGTAGATAGATGTTGGTTAGCGCCGAAAACAGGATGATCGCCGCCGCCGTCGTGATCGCCAGACGGGGCGTCGGTGTTTTGTCCGCCCTGAACCAGCGCGCCAGCGCCGGTGTGATGTAGGCGAAAATGCCCTGGGTCGCCAGGATCGCAATTGGAACCTGCCAGCCATTCAGCATGTGAATCTGATAATCGACAGGCAGATAGATGAGCACAAACGAAATCCAGAACCAGCCACGCACGAAAAGATCATTGTTGCTCACCCCGCGCAGCTTGAAGGGATTCCGGCGCAGCGCCGTGAAGAGCGCCAGCAGGAAAGGCAGCCCCAGCAACACCGGCAGCCGATAGAGCGGCGGCGTGTAGACGCCGGCATTGGCAAACTGCGCCAGCACCTGCTCCCACAGCGGGTCGAGCGAGGTCAACAAGACGGAGTAAAGCGCCGGCCAGACGGAGATTGCGCCGATAATCAGCCCGCTCCACACCAGATACATCGGCGGCTTGCGATCGCGCAACCAGACCAACAGGGCATAGGCGCCAATCACACCGTAGACAATCAGCAGGTCGTAGGCGTGTTGCCAGCCCATGAAGAGTGCAAACAGCCCGGCGTAGACAGCATAGCGCAGTTGGCCTTTGGCGTGACCGCGCAGCACCAAGTCAAAGACGAACATATAGAGCGCCGCCGCCACAAAATGGGGCGAGCCGAGGATGCTGAAAAAGGTGTTGGGTTCGGCGACGTAGACATCGAGGGGCCAGATCAGTTCGCCTTTGGTGATGGTGTATTTCATCAGGATCAACACCCAGCCAAAGCCGGCGCCGAACAGGATCAGCAAGAACGCCGTCATACGTCGCAGCCGATCGGCGAAGAACCAGCTCAGCATGCGGTAGACCAGCAACAAGAAGAGGATCGTCGCCACCCAACGCAGAAGCTGGTACATGCCAGCATAGCCAATGCCCAACGCGCCGCCGATGCGCGCCAGGCCCCACCACAACAAATTGAAAAAGACCGGTGCGTTTGGCTCCGGCGTCAGCTTGTTGGCAGAGAGATTGGATTCGCTGAATTCTCGAAACCAAGAAAAGTACTGCATGTGGTCGGGGATATTGTAAACAACGCCCATGAATTGCTTGTCGGGCGGCGCCGACCAGTAGCCATAGAGATAGGGCAGCGACGTGATGGCGAGCACAATCAGTGCAGTCGTAATCACGAACAGCCACTCCCTACGCGTCACAGCACCCGCGACAGCGTCTTCGGTCAATTGGGTGGACGTGTAACCCAGTTCAGCCTGCATAAACTCTCCAAGAACTCGCCAGACAACAAGAGACAGAACGTAGATGGAACGGATGAGGCGGATTTACACTGATTTGGTCCGCGATGAGTCGGCCAATCCGCGCCATCCGCGTTCCCTGTCGGCCGCGCGCAACGCCAGCCACCACCACGCGCCAGCCACGATTATCAGTACGGCCAAGAGCGGCGCCAGGCTCCACGCGCCTTCCAACCCCAGGATTGTGCCAACGTTGCGGGCGATATTTCCCACCCCCCAATTCGGCAGCACGTGCTCCAGCCAGGGGTTGCGCAGCGCATCCGATGGGAACGCCTGCTCCGCCAGCGTCATGCTCCATACGGCAAGCAGCGACCAGAGCAGAGCGAGTGCAGTGACTATGCGCAACCACAGGCGGTCGCCCCATAGGGTTAATATAAAGCCAATCGGCAGCACCAGGAAGGGTAGCATCGGCAGCAGATAGCGCGGTCCAACTGCAAAACCACCCCACCACATGCTCGACGAGGCGTTGAAAAGAAAGATCGCCGCCGTAATGCTCAACGTCAGCCACCATTCAGCGCGCAGCAATCCATGGCGCCACCACACCACAAAGCCCGGCAGCGCCAGCAGCAGCCATGGCGCCAGTAGAAACAGTCCACGAAACGGGCTGAAGGTGATCCCCCACACGGCATCGAGGGTCGGCGTGGTCAGGCTCATAAAGCCGGTGTGGTGCTGTTCGGCCCACAACTCAGAGCGGCTGTAGCCCAGTTCCAGCGGCCCGCCGAAGATTGTGATGTTGTACCACATCCAGCCTGCGGCGACGACCGCTCCGCCCACCGCCAGCCAGAAGATCGGCGCAAGCTGACGACGACGCCAGCAGCCGTAGAGCGCGTACACTCCGATTGGGGCGATCATCAGCGCCATCGGGTATTCAGTCACAAAGGCGAAGCCCAGCAGCAGCCCAACCAGCAACGCGCGCCCCCCGCCGATACGCGCTGGCGCCCGCGCCAGCAAGTAGAAAGCGGCAAAGAGTAGAAACGCCGCCAACTGGTGGCCGTAGAGCGCGTTGGCGTAGGCGAAGGCCGGCGTCGCCAGGCCATACCCAAGCGCCGCCGCCAGACGCGGCCACACTGCCATTGTCACCGTCTGCAGCCATAAGAAGAGCAGCGCAGCCAGCGCCGCCGTCGGCAACGCCGCAAGCCAGAAGCTCAGAAAAACCTGCACAATGGCAAAGCGCACCTTCTGCGCCGATACGCCGCTGCCCTCGGCGCGCAAGGTGCTGGCGAAAGCGCTGTGCCTTTCCAGCCGCGCCGTGACGCTACTCAACAGCGGTGTGTCGAGCACCGGCGCCAGCAATGCGTAGAGCGGAATGCCCAGCAGCGCCGCACCCGGCGCCTTGTCGCTATAGTAGTGCTCGCCTACTTTGGCATAATCGACCGTATTCGCGACGTAGCGATCGATCTGAAAGGTGCCATCCTCCACGACGGCAAAGACCATATCCAGCCGCGAGTTCTGGTTCGGGTCGGCCCAGCGCGGGAAGATGTAGGCGTAGCAGAGCAGTAAAATTGCCAGGATCGCCAGCACGTGCAGCCGCTCGGCTGAAGATACAGGGTGAACTTGCCCTTTCCTCTCACTTTTCACAAAAGCACCACTCTTGGTAGATTCGCTCATTGATGTTCTCGTAGCGGCAGCTGTATGAGGAAACTCCATTGAGCCACTGCTTCCGGCAGATAGCCTCGTCATGCCGAGGGCGATGGCCTACGGTGACTGCTTTTTACGATACCGGCGGCGCGTAGCCGCCGGTTCCGGCAGCCATCTCATACTCGGATATGTTCACACATTGCGCAGCGCCACCAGCAGATCGCCCACGGTGACCACTTGCCGCCCGCGTCGGTTGCCGGTGAGCCGCCGCAACACCCCATGACCGATCTGCTTGACGCCGGTAAAGCACACGATCATTCCTTTCAGCAAGCTCGCCTGCAATCCGCCGTGATAGGTGCGGAAGTACCGCACGCGGCTGCGATAGAGATCAGCCTCGCGGCTGGTCTTACGGTTGACGCTGCTGGCGCCGCCGATGTGCACGACC
>DGFH01000232.1:1008-4083 GCA_002391565.1 Anaerolineales bacterium UBA3905 | reverse complement strand
CGCACGCGGCTGCGATAGAGATCAGCCTCGCGGCTGGTCTTACGGTTGACGCTGCTGGCGCCGCCGATGTGCACGACCCGCGCCGCCGGTGCGTACCAGACTTCCCAGCCGTGCGCGGCCATGCGCCTGCACCAATCCACTTCCTCGGTATACATGAAATATCCTTCATCCAGTCCGCCGACTTGCTCTAATGCTGCACGTCGCACCAGCAGACAGGCGCCTTCCACATAGTCCACACGCTGCGGCCCCTTTGCTTCCTCGGCAGCGTGGCTCGGATACCAATCGCCGTACAGCCTGCGCCCCAATGTCGAAAGGATCAAGAACTCTTGCCAGAGCGTCGGGAAGCGGGTGTGGGAAGCTTGAAAGGTGCCATCTGGGTTCAACAGATGTGCACCGACAATCCCGGCGCGCGGAGAGGTTTCGGCCACCTCCAGCAGCGCCCGAATTGCGCCTGGACGCACGATGGCGTCGGTGTTGAGCAGGAGTAGATAGCGCCCGGCGCTGTGCTGCATCGCCAGGTTGTTGGCGCCAGCAAAGCCCAGGTTGACCTTGCTCTCGATCAAGTGCACGTGTGGAAAGTCGCGGCGCAGCATCGCCACACTATCATCGGTGGAGCCGTTATCAACCACCCAAATATCGTAGTCTAGCGAGGTCGCCTCATGAGCAACAGCGTCGATGCAATCGGCCAGCAACGCCTGCGTGTTCCAATTCACGATGACGACGGATAGCAGCGGCGCCATTGGTGCAGACGGTTCAGGCATACCCTGGCGCCTCCTCACGCACATCGGTTTCGGACAGGGGTGACGGCGTGATGCCCTCCAGCGCCACCATGCCGCCCAGCATCACCCACGTCAACACGGCGTTGTCAAAGCCGGCGATGGTCTCGTTGTAGGCGAAGGGCAGCACCCAGTCGCCCAGCATCATGCCCACGAACACACCGGCCATGCCGCTCAAGGTGGCGGCGGCGAAGACCTCTTCAAAATCTCCGCGCCCTTTGCGCTGCCGGAGTGAGCGACGCCCAACCTGAACGAGCCGCGTCATCAGCCACAAAAACACAATCATCCCGACCACACCAGTCTGCGCCAGAATGTCAAAATAGTTGTTGTGCGTCGAACGCGCATCCTGGCGATGATAAGTCATGTTGTAAATAGCGTAACCGGCTGGACCCATGCCAAAGAGCGGGTGGTTGGCAACATGGGTCAGGTTTGTAAGCCAGAGCTCGACGCGGCCGGTGCCGCTGCCACCAGCTTCTTCCTCCAACACGATGTTCTCGTAATAGTAGTTAAAGTTGAAGGCGATATAAATCAGACCGACGATTGTCAACGCTACAAACAGTTTACGTGAACGCATCCAGGTCAGCGTCAACAAAGCAACGCCCATCGGCAACCACCCCGAGACCCAGGAGCGCCCCACCATAAAATAGCGAAATACAAGGATCGCCACCACCAACAACAGCAGGACGCGCTGCCACGGCTTTAGCCCTTTGAGAAAAAGCGCCAATGCATAAGTGATGACTGCCGCCCACATGCTGAAGAGACCACGCGTGCCTCGATAAAAGAAGAAATCGAAGAGTCTGTTATCGACAAAATAGAGCCACGGCGTCACCACAGCAAAGACGAGGATGATCGCTGTCAGATATTTGAGCCACTTGACCTCTGTCACCTGATTGGCGACAAAGAGCAACGTCAGAGGCAACAGGATGTTGACCGTCAGCGCCGCCACCTGCACCACCGGGAAACTACTCCAGATGTAAAGATTGGGATCGCGAAAGATCAACGCCCACACATAGGCGACGATGCTGACAATGACAAACGCTGTCAACGGTCGGTTAATCGGTGAAGGACGCAAGTGCGCCCCGCCGAAAAGCATTGAGAAGAGCCACGAACCAACAAGCGCCAGCGCCAACACCATGCTGATGGGGACGCGGCTTTCACGCCCGGTCGGCAACGAGACAAAACTCAGCATTGCCGCGCTGAGAATCAACAGCACAACACCCTTGGCGTTGCGTTCATGCACCTTTAATAGTCGCAGTGCAACCACAAAGCCAATGATCGCGGCCAGCGCCAGCAGCGGATCAAGCCGTCCGCGCACATAGACAAAGGTGATGGCAGGCACAATCAGCAGCACCCCACCCACCACGGCAATTGTGAAGAGCGTGTATCGATCAAACGCCAGGCGCTGACGACGCGCGGGCTTAACGGATGGAATCTGCATCGTCACATCTGTCTCACAAGAGTAGCCGATGAGCGACGGCGTACAACGGCATCAGCCAACAACGTATTCAACTGCCTGCCAATCGTGGCCCAGTCATACTGGATCACGGCGCGGCGACCCCAATCAGAGAGGCGGTGACGGAGATCGGGATGCCGCAGCAACGCCAGCGTCTTGTCGGCAAAGCTACGTGGGTCGGCGCCAATCATCACATCCTCATCGGCGCGCAATTCAAGCCCCTCCACCCCTTTCGGCGTCGCCACGACAGGCGTGCCCAATGCCAGCGATTCGAGCACCTTGAGTCGTGTGCCACCGCCCAGACGCAAAGGCACAATCGAAACCCAACTGCTGGCCACCGCCGACCAGATGTCGTCCAGGTAGCCGGTGAAATGAACATTGGGGCTTTGCGGCAACTGCTCGATGGCCACGCCTTGCGTGCTCCCTGTCACCAGCAGCCGCGTCTCTGGCGCCTCTGCCAGGATCAACGGGAAGATCTCGGCCAGAAAGTAGTGGACGGCGTCGTAGTTGGCATGATAACTGAGTGCGCCACTGTAGATCAGCGTGCCGGGCTGAGGCGTCGCCTGCACACGGTTCAACGCCGCCAGGTCGGCGCCATTGGGTACAATCTGCACAGGCGGGCCGTCCGGGCATACTTGCTGCGTCAGGTCACGTTCGCGCGCCGAGACGACCGTGACCAGGTCAAACGCTGGCAGCGTTCGGCGCAGATAGCGCTCCAGCTTCCACCACGTCAGCCCCTTGCGCACGCGCTGCACACCGCGCGCACACTGGTAGCCATCGGCGGGGACAGCCAGTTCCAACTCTTCCAAAACTCGCAAGCTATTCCGGATCGCCAGCGCATAGGGC
>DGFH01000232.1:402-776 GCA_002391565.1 Anaerolineales bacterium UBA3905 | reverse complement strand
ATCGCCAGCGCATAGGGCGCCATATCGATCTGGGAGGCAATGACAATGTCTGGTTGCCACGCAGCGGCGACATCCTGCACCGCTGCGTGCATCGCCGGGCTGAACGTGTCGATGACAGAGCGCGGTGTAGCCGCAAAGAAGCCCAGACGCGCCTTGACGCTGGCCGGCTGAAAGCCACGATAGGGCACGACTCGCACATCGTTGCACAACGTCTGCATCGTCGCCAGGGATGTTGGGGCAACTTCTTGCCCGGCGAAAGAGATTAAGACGACTTCGTGCTCGGCGCGCAACGCCTTGAGCAGGTTGAAGATGCGAATCTTCGAACCATTATCTGTTGGGTGAGGAAACCAACGTGAAAGAAAGAGAATGCGCAT
>DGFH01000232.1:0-205 GCA_002391565.1 Anaerolineales bacterium UBA3905 | reverse complement strand
CGTGAAAGAAAGAGAATGCGCATGCTCTTATCACTACTTTTCATGGTCATCATCGGCGCCAGGCGCCAGGCGCCGAATTACTTCATACTGCCGATGCGCGGCGCATTCGGAGGTGAATTCTGCTTCGTAGCGTTGTCTTGCGCACTCTCCCATCCGGACGCACTGGGCAGGATGAGACGCCAGATACTGTCTCTTATACACATCT
>DGFH01000075.1 GCA_002391565.1 Anaerolineales bacterium UBA3905 | reverse complement strand
GGCGTGACTGGTGCGGCGCAATTGCCCCAAACGTGAAGTAGACCTGGCTCGCGTCGAAAAATCGGACAATTTCTTGAAATGGCAGTACAATAGCTTGCTAGATAGGACGCACTGCGTAACTTCTATGGGGTTCTTAGGGCAGGCTGGTTAGCGAGGATGCGTCATCATGCCACAGACGACATCACTGCAAGCTGAAGTTGATCTCCTGCGCGCGCGCGTCGCCGAGTTAGAGGCGACACTGGCGCATGTCGAACCGCTTGCTCCTGATGCTGCGTCGGACTCGCACCGGTTAGCGGAGCGCGTCAAGGAATTATCGACGCTCTATCGTGAGTCCTATCTGGCGGATCAGCCGCGTACAGCGCCGGAGGAATACTTTGTCGAGTTGGTGGCGTTGCTGCCTTTGGGCTGGCACTATGCCGATGACGCCTGTGCGCGCCTGCTCATCAGCGGGCAAATCTACGTCAGCCCCAACTTTCAGGAAACGCCCTGGCAGCAGTCGAGCATGATCGTGGTGCAGGGCAAGCAGGTTGGCACGGTAACGGTTGGCTACCTGACGCCCCATCCGCCAGCCGATGAAGGGCCGTTCTTGCGCGAAGAACGTAGTCTGATCAACGAGATCGCCAAACGTGTGGGGCGTTACATCGAACGGCGCCAGACGGAAACATCGCACCGTTTTCTGGCGGCGATTGTCGAATCGTCGGCAGATGCTATCACGAGCATGACGCTCGATGGCATCATCCAGACATGGAATAAAGCTGCTGAGCGCATCTATGGCTACACCGCGCGCGAAATCGTCGGACGCTCGATTGCACAAGTCATGGATGCGGCGCACTTCCATGAGATGTTGCAGTTGCTGCAACGCGTGCGCGATGGTTATCAGACCGAACAGTTCGAGACGCAGCGCCGTCACAAAGATGGCCGTGAGATTGAGGTCGCCATCAGCCTTTATCCGATTCATGACGATCAGGGGCGGGTTGTTGGCGCCGCTGCGATCGCCCGCGACATCTCGGATCGGCGTTACTTCGAGGCCACCATGCGCGAGAACGATGAACGCGTCCGCTCCACCTTTGAGCAGGCGGCGGTTGGGTTGGCGCATGTCAGCCTGGATGGACGTTATTTGCGCGTCAATCAGAAACTCTGCGCCATCTTTGGCTACACTGCCAGTGAACTCTTATCGATGAGTGTGCAACAGCTTTCCCATCCTGACGAAATTACTTTAGAAAATGAGCTGATGCGCTCGCTCCTGGCAGGAGAGCGCGCCACCTACAGCATCGAAAAGCGGAACATCCGCAAAGATGGCGCCATCGTGTGGGTTAACCGCACTGTGTCGCTGGCGCATGACTACGGCAACCAGCCCAAGTATTTTATCGCCGTTGTTGAGGATATATCGCAACGCAAAGCCGCTGAACAGGCGCGCCACGATAGCGAAGCGCGCTACCGGGAATTGTTCGAGAATTCGCCTATCTCGTTATGGGAACAGGATTTCTCGGCAGTGAAGCAGGCGATCGACGCGTTGCGCCGGCAAGGCGTCACCGATTTCCGCACCTATTTTGCCCAACACACCGAGTTTGTGGCAATGGCGTTGGCGCAGGTGAAAATGTTGGCGTTCAATCGCGCCAGCCTGGCGCTTTATGCCGCCCGCACGCGCGATGAGTTGCTTGCCGGGCTGGATCGCCTGGTGCCGGCGGAAGGCTATCCTCTCTTCACTGAAGAACTCACCTGGATAGCTGAAGGGCGCACAACCTTTACCTGGGAGGGCGTCAATCAGCGTTTGACTGGCGAACACATTCATGTGCGCTTGCACTGGTCGGCGGCGCCAGGACACGAAGAGACGCTGGATCGAGTGCTGGTGTCAATCGAAGAGATCGATGCCCCTGCTGCCTTGTCGAAAATGGGCGTTGCTGCATGATGGGTAGACATAACCTTTTCGTCGAGGATGCTATGCAGATTCTCATCACAGGCGGCGCAGGTTTCATCGGTTCGCATACGGCAGAGGCTGCCGTTGCGGCTGGTTATGGTGTGCGCGTGCTGGATGACCTGTCAAGTGGCGACCGCGCCAATCTCCCCAAGACGATAGAGTTCATCGCCGGCGATGTCACCGACCCGGAAATCGTGGCTACAGCGGTTGCCGGCTGCGACGCCGTGCTCCACCTGGCGGCTTTAGTCAGTGCGCCGCAATCGTTGCAGGCGCCGCTGCACACCTATCATGTGAACACTACGGGCACGGTGACGGTGCTCGATGCTGCGCGTCGGGCCGGCGTGCGCCGCTTCGTGCTCGCCTCGACGTGCGCTGTCTATGGCGATCTGCCCGGACGCAAAGACGAGAATGCCGCCGTGCAGCCGCGCGTTCCTTATGCCGCCAGCAAGTTGATGGCCGAACAATGGGTGCAACTTTATGCGCACGCCTACGGCATGGAGACCATCGTGCTGCGTTACTTCAACGTCTATGGCCCGCGCCAGCGCGCCGACTCACCTTACAGCGGCGTGCTGGCGCGCTGGTGCGCCGCTGTGCGCGAGGGGCAGCCCTGCACGATCTTTGGCGACGGCAGCCAGACGCGTGATTTTGTCTCCGTACACGACGTTGCGCGGGCTAACTTGCTTGCCGCCACACATCCTGCTCTGACATGGGGTGAACTGTATCACGTGGCGACCGGCTGCTCGGTGTCGCTCAACGACGTGCTGGATGCGCTTGACGCCGTGACATCGCACCCGGTGCGGCGTCACTATGCACCGCCCCGCGCCGGCGACATCCTGCATTCAGCAGGCAGCAGCGCCAGGCTGCAGGCGCTGGGCTGGCAAGCGCAGGTGCAGTTGCAGGCAGGGTTGGCGGAGTTGATCGGTGCAGGCGCCAGGTCTGCCTAGATGTGAAATCAACCCGGTGATAAGTGGAAAGATGCAGCAAGACAAATTGGGGTGGAATCCTGTACAATGTGGCGCAATACACAGATGCGCTGTGTCCTGTGGCATCACTAACACGGAGGAGATCACAACATGGCAACCGTCAAACAAATTCTTGACCGCAAAGGCTACACAGTCTGGACGATCACGCCTGACAAGACCGTCTTCGAGGCGTTGCGTTTGATGGGCGAGAAGGAGATCGGCGCGCTGGCAGTCGTTGACGATGGGCAACTCGTTGGCATGCTATCCGAACGCGATTATGCGCGCAAGGTTGTCCTCAAAGGGAAGACCTCGCGCGAGACGCTGGTTCACTCCATCATGAGTTCGCCAGTGCACGCCGTTGCGCCCGATCAGAGCGTGGCCGAGTGTATGGCGATCATGACCGAAGAGCGGATTCGCCATCTGCCCGTGCTCGAACGCGGTCAACTGATCGGTATGATCTCACAAGGTGACCTGGTGAAATTCATCATTCAGGAACAGCAATTCATCATCGACCAGTTGGAAAACTACATTGCGCGCTGATCCACTCTCTGCATCAGTCGGCTCGCGGTGACAAGACAGGAAATCTGGACAACTTGACAGGACTCACGATGACAACTCTTGCACTTACACGTTTCTTTGATCCACAGTCGGGTGCGCGCGTTGGCGTGCAGATCGGCGCCACCGTGCATGATGTGACCGACACAGTCGGCTCGGTGGGGGCATGGCTGCGCGCCAGCGCCGGGCGCGTGGAGGCGGCCATCGATGAGCTGGCGGCCGCTGTCAACCGCTCCCGTCAGGCGCACCACGCCGACGCCTTCGCACACGCGCCGGCGCCGGATTGTTTGCATTGGCTGCCGCCTGTCGATGTGCAAGATGTGTGGGCAGCCGGCGTCACCTATGAGCGCAGCCGCGTTGCGCGTCAGGAAGAGGCCAGAGATGGCGGCGATGTCTATGCGCGCGTCTACACGGCGGAACGCCCCGAACTCTTTTTCAAGGCGCGCGGCGCGTGGGTGGTCGGCCCAGACGATGCTGTAGGCATTCGTCGCGACGCCACCTGGAATGTGCCGGAGCCGGAACTGGCGTTGGTGGTCAATCCGGCGCTGGAGATCGTCGGCGTCACCATCGGCAACGACATGAGCAGTCGCGACATCGAGGGTGAGAATCCGCTATATCTGCCCCAGGCCAAGATTTACGCACGTTCTTGCGCTTTGGGGCCGGCCATTGTGTTGGGGCGCATTGACAGCGCCTGGCCGGAGACGCGCATCGCCATGCAGATCGCGCGCGCTGGCGCCGTTGCCTATAGCGGGGAGACGCACACCGGCCAGATTCGGCGTCGCCCCGATGAGCTGGTCGCCTATCTGGGTCGCGCCCTCAGCTTTCCCGATGGCGTCGTGTTGCTGACCGGCGCTGGCATCGTACCCACCGATGACTTCACCCTGGCTGAGGGTGATGTCGTGTCAATCACGATCCCTGTCGTGGGAACGTTGCGCAATGTCGTCACAGTGGTGTAGGCGCAACCGTGCACATCGTGGCGGCGTCGCGGCGTCGACGTCGCTCATTCTGGGGAGGACAGATCATGTCAAAGTTTGTACGGATCAAGACGGAGTTACGCGAGTTGGCGTTGATCAAGCGCGCACTGGACGATTTAAAGTTGAGTTATCAGGAGAATCAGCGCTACACGCATATGTGGAGCGGCTTTTCGGGGCAGGCGCCGTTGGTGGTGCAAACCAAAGGCGCCACGTTCGCCTTCCGCCCGACCGACGAGGGGCTGTACGAGGCCATCGGCGACGATATGCAGATGACAACGATCCGGACGCAACTCGACGCCATCCAGCAGCGCTACGCCTACCACAAGGTGTTGGATGAAGTCGAGGCGGCTGGATTTGCCCTCGTGGAGGAGCAAACCGGTCGCGACCGCGTCATTCGCATGACGGTGCGGCGTTGGGCGTAGACGCGATCATACTGGCATGGCGCCATGCAGGATGAATACCAGTTGTCAGAATTGGGATTGGGGATGTTGAGAAAGCGTGCGCTGCTCTGAGCAACGCGCTGCTTTGACAATACGCCTTATGAGGCGTGCATCGCATGCACCAGCTGGTCGCCTAAAGTTCGGTGGCTGGCAATATCACCATTGGTTCGAAGCGATAGCCATAGCCCCGGTCGTTGTGAATGTAACGCGGATTATCCGGATCAACCTCGAGTTTGCGTCGTAAGTGCCAGACATAGCGTCGCACGTACCCGATGTCCTCCAGATATTCCTCTCCCCACGCCTCGCGCACCAGCTCCTCTTGTGTGACCACGCGCCCGGCTTGTCGAATCAGAATAGCAAGCAGTTTGAACTCGGTGGGCGTCAGGTGGATCATCTCGTTGCCACGCCAGACGCGCTTGTCCGACAGATCGATCGTTAGCTCCCCAAAGACCTGAACCGACTGCTGGTTGCTTTCTGCACGCCGGATGCGGTTGAGGATCGCCGTAACGCGCGCCACCAGCTCGGCAAATGAGAACGGCTTGGTGACGTAATCGTCGGCGCCCAACGCAAACCCGCGCAGAATACTTTCTTCTTCATTATGCGCTGTCACCATCAACACTGGCACCTCGGACAATTCGCGAAGGCGTTCGAGCACAAACCAGCCGTTGCGCATCGGCATGGAGACGTCGAGGATCACCAGGGCGGGTTGACTGGCGTGCGCCTTGCGTAATCCTTCAGCGCCATCGTGAGCGACTACGACATTGAAGCCGCGCTCGCGCAGATAGGCGCCTAGCAAGTCCGTCAATGCTTTGTCATCATCGATCAACAACAGGTCAATCACTGTTGATGCAAGCCTCCGTCATGGGCGTCTCTGCCAGCGGCAACAGGATCGAGAAACGTGTGCCCGGACATTGAGCATCGACGTGCACTGGCGACGCGACCGTCAGCTTCCCGCCTTGCGCTTCAGTCAAGGCGCGGGCAAAGTAGAGGCCAAGCCCCCAGCCAGGCGTAACGCCGCCATCCGCGTCTGGCTGGCGGTAGAAGCGCTCAAAAATCTGCCGTTGCGCCCAGGCTGGAATGCCTGGGCCGTGATCGGTGATGTCGACCTGAATGCCGTCGCTGACCTCACTGACAGCGATCTCCACCGGACTGCCAGGGGGCGTGTATTTGTCGGCATTGTTCAGGATGTTGCGCACGATCTGTTCCAGGTGCACTTCATCGGCCCACGCCGGGGGAATGCGTGGCGCTGTGCGCCAGACAATGGGGCGATTGGTCTCGCCCAGCGTCACCGCCACGCTGCGCGCCAGCAACGGTTTGACGGCCACCGTCCCAGGATTCAACTTGATCTTGCCTGCCTCCAGGCGCGAGAGGTCCAGGATCGTTTGCACAAAGCGGGTGAGGCGCCGACTCTCCGCAGCCATGACTTCGAGCAGGCGGCGCGGCTGCTCGGGTAACGCCTCAGGCGCATGCAAGGTCATTTCCAGCGCGCCATTGAGC
>DGFH01000006.1:2126-2640 GCA_002391565.1 Anaerolineales bacterium UBA3905 | reverse complement strand
GCTCCTGGACAATCTCCATGTGAAAGAGGCCCAGGAAGCCCAGCCGATAGCCAAAACCTAGCGCCTGGCTGGTCTCCGCTTCGTAGGTGAGCGCGGCGTCGTTGAGTTGCAGCTTCTCCAGCGCGTCGCGCAACTCGTTGTAGTCGTCCGGGTTGCTGGGATAGAGACCGGCGAAGACCATCGGTTTGAGCGGGCGGTAACCGGGCAGCTGTTCTGTGGCAGGGCGGCTCGCCACTGTGATTGTGTCGCCTACGTCCAGGTCTTGTAAGGTTTTCAGGCCGGTGGCAATGTAGCCGACCTGACCGGCGTGCAGCTCGTTCACCGGCAGCATGGCAGGCACGAGCACGCCGATCTCCAGTGGCTCCAGCGTCTTGCCGGTGTTCATTGCCAGGAGTTTCGGTGCACCGGCGATGACGCCATCGACCATGCGCACGTAGGCGATCACGCCTTTGTAGGAGTCATAGTGGCAATCGAAGACCAGTGCGCGCACCGGTGCGTCGATGTCGCCCTTGGG
>DGFH01000006.1:0-1851 GCA_002391565.1 Anaerolineales bacterium UBA3905 | reverse complement strand
AGCAGATCTTCGATCTCCTGCGCTACGTCGTCGGGCATGGCGGCGGGCAGGTCGATCTTGTTGATGACAGGCACGATGGTCAGGTTCTGTTCGAGCGCGGCGAAGAGGTGCGCCATCGTCTGCGCCTGGATGCCCTGCGTCGCATCGACGACAAGCACAGCGCCCTCGCACGCCTGCAGCGCCCGATGCACTTCGTAGCTGAAATCGACGTGACCAGGCGTGTCGATCAGGTTGATCTCGTACTCCTCGCCGTTGTATTTGTAGATCATGCGCACGGCGCTGGCTTTGATCGTGACGCCCTTCTCACGTTCCAACTCCATCGAATCGAGCAGTTGCTCGCGCATCTCGCGCTCGGTGACGGTGTCGGTCATCTGGATCAGACGATCGGCCAGCGTGCTCTTGCCGTGGTCGATATGAGCGATAATGGAAAAGTTACGAATATGGTCAAGATTCATGCAAGCGATTATACCTTATGCCCCAAGCTGTTTCCGAAACCACTCCACCGTCTGCGTCATCCCAGTGCGCAGATCGACCTTTGGCTCCCAGCCCAGCACGCGCCGCGCCTTGCTGATGTCGGGCTGACGCTGCCTGGGGTCGTCCACCGGCAGCGGCTCGAAGCGAATGCCGGCCGGGTTGCCGGTCAACTCGTTGATGATGGTGGCGAAGTCGTAAATTGTCAGTTCTGTCGGGTTGCCAATGTTGACCGGCTCGTTCTCGTTGCTGAGCAGCAGACGGTAGATGCCGTCCACCAGGTCGCTGACGTAGCAGAAGCTACGCGTCTGTTTGCCCTCGCCATAGACGGTGAGAGGTTCATGGCGCAGCGCCTGGCCGACAAAGTTGGGCACGACGCGACCATCGCGCAGCCGCATGCGCGGGCCGTAGGTGTTGAAGATGCGCACAATGCGCGTATCAACGCCGTGGCTGCGGTGATAGGCCATGGTCATCGCCTCGGCGAAACGCTTGGCTTCATCGTAGACGCCGCGCGGCCCGATCGGGTTGACATTGCCCCAATAGCTCTCCTGCTGCGGGTGCACCATCGGGTCGCCGTAGACTTCGCTGGTGCTTG
Organism: Anaerolineales bacterium UBA3905; assembly: GCA_002391565.1. GTDB lineage: Bacteria > Chloroflexota > Anaerolineae > Caldilineales > Caldilineaceae > Caldilinea. The sequence goes on along the minus strand of DGFH01000006.1, from coordinate 785 downwards.
CCAGCAGGAAACGGGCGCCCTTCGCCAGCGCCAGCCCCAGTGCGTTGTGCGTGCCCAGGCTGCCCACCTTCAACGTTTGAATCGGCAATTCCAGGTAATCGATTGGACTGGCAGGGCTGGCAAAGTGTAAAATGGCGTCCAGGTCGCCCTTGAGATAGATGTAATTGGTGACATCGTGATGGATGAATTGAAAGCGTCGATTCCCGGCCAGGTGGGCGATGTTGTCGGTCGAGCCGGTGATCAAATTGTCCATTGCAATCACCTCATGGCCTTCCGCCAGCAAGCGGTCGCAAAGATGACTACCCAGAAAGCCGGCGCCGCCGGTCACAAGAATCCGCATGGGTCGATGAGTCCTTTCGATTGAATTCAGGGGCGAGGTGCGAGGTGCGAAACGCCGCCGCCTATGTCGATTGCTTGCAGTGTGTCCGAGGGGAAGTCGTTGCGGCAACACGCCGCCCCTCGCAACTCGCCCCTCGCAATTTTTATTCAGTCTACACGACTTCGGTCATGGAAACGATTAGAGTCTGCTGACAATGTATCAAGCTCTGCCCTTTGGTCCCATCACGTTGCCCACCGGCCCCATCTTTGCGATGCTGGCCGTCTTTCTCGGCCTGGAAACCGCCGGACGCTTTGGCCGCCGTCTCGGCCTGCGCACCGATGATATCTGGAACACCGGTCTGCTGGCCGTGCTGGCCGGCCTGATTGTAGCAAGGTTGTGGAACGTCTTCCAGTTCTGGTATGTCTATGCGGCGGAACCGATGTTGATCGTCAGCCTGCGCCCCAGC
>DGFH01000177.1:2338-3087 GCA_002391565.1 Anaerolineales bacterium UBA3905 | reverse complement strand
AGATGTGTATAAGAGACAGCCGCAAATCGCCATCGACTGGGTGCGGCGCATGGCGCATCCGCAATTCCGTTACACCTTCGACACTTACCATCAACAGCGCGGCGCCGGTGAGCTGCTGCTGACGTTGGAACGCAATATCGACATCATCGCCGGCGTGCATATCGGCGACGCACCGACGCGCCAGGAGCCGGGCACGGGCGAGATCAATTTTGTCAATCTGGCAGCCGCTATCCGCAGATTGGGATACGACGGCGAGATCGGGCTGGAGTTCACGCCCTCGCGTGACGCCGCCCAGGCGCTCGCCGCCGTGCGCCAGCTCTTCCCGGTCGAAGCAGGTCAGCAGTGACGCGTGGACGCGAAAGGGCAAGCGGTGAAGCCGACCAATGTCCTGCTGATCCACGTCGATCAGCATCGCTTTGATTGCGTGGGCGTCAACGGTCACCCGGCGGCGCATACGCCAAACCTCGACCGGCTGGCGGCGGAAGGGGTGAACTTCACCCATGCTTTCTGCCCCATCGCCGTCTGCACGCCGGCGCGCACTGCGCTGATGACCGGTGGCTACGCCACACAGCATGGCTGTCTCGTCAATCACGGTGCAGAAGGGTATCGGCCCGCACGCGCCGACCTTCCCACCTTCAGTCAGGCGCTCAAGAAGGTTGGCTATACGCTCGGCTATGTCGGTAAATGGGGCATCGGGCTGGAAGCATCGCCGGCAGCACTGGGGTTCGACGACTATATCCCGTCATCGG
>DGFH01000177.1:0-2179 GCA_002391565.1 Anaerolineales bacterium UBA3905 | reverse complement strand
GAGCCGGACACGGGCGTCACGCCGGAACAGAGCGCGCCAGGCTGGGGCGCCGACCAGGTGATCGACCTGCTGACGCGATACGCCGACGCCGGTGCACCCTTCTTCCTGCGCTGGGACCCGGAGGAGCCGCATCTCCCCTCGCGCCCGCCGGCGCCTTTTGCGGCGTTGGTGAAGCCAGAGCATGTCCCGCCCTGGCCGAGCTTTCCCGATCCATTGGTGGGCAAGCCAACGATCCAGCGCCAACAACGGCGCTCATGGGGCATCGACGGCTGGACGTGGGAACGCTGGGCGCCGGTCGTGGCGTATTACCTCGGCGTGGTGGCGTTGATCGACCATCAGGTCGGGCGTATTCTAACTGCGTTGGAGCGGCTGGGGCTGACGGAGCAAACGCTGGTCATCTACACCAGCGACCACGGTGATCTCTGCGGCGGTCATGGCATGATCGACAAACATTACGTGATGTATGATGACGTGATGCGCGTCCCGCTGATCCTGCGCTGGCCCAGTCGCCTGCGCGCAGGACACCGCGCAGACGCGTTCGTCACGGCGGCGCTCGATCTGGCGACGACTTTCTGCACGGTTGCCGGCGTTGAAGCGCCGGCAACCTTTCAAGGCTATGACTTGATTGCGCTGGCAAACGATGGCGAAGCGCCACGTGACAAAGTCTTCGGCAGCTATCACGGCGCACAGTTCGGCGCCTACAGCCAGCGCATGGTGCGCACGCGTGAGTGGAAATACATCTGGAACCCGACGGCGGAGGACGAATTGTATCACCTGACCGTCGATCCGGGCGAGCTGCGAAATTGCGCTACAAACCCAGGCTGTGCTGACACGTTGCACGCGTTGCGTCAAGACCTGGTCGGGTGGATGGAGGAAACCAAAGACCCGCTGCTCAACGAATGGACGCGCCGTCAACTGTTAGACGGCCATAAAATATAACGTACTTTGTGACCTTCCCGGAAGCTTTATGAGAATTAACAAAATGACCCGGTAATCAATGTAGGCGCGGCTCTTAGCCGCACGTTCTCGCCAGACAGGGAAATGCGGTTGAGAACCGCATCTACGATTACCGAATCAATTTGATAAACTCCTTAAAGCTTCCGGGGAGGTAAACTTTCAAGGCGTCGGCAAGTCGCCCCTCGCAACTCGCCCCTCGCCCCTGTGACTGGAGGAGAGAAGATGATTCGTGCGTGTGTGATTGGTCTGGGGCCGATCGGCAATCGGCACGCCGGCTTGCTCAAAGCGGATCCGCTGGCGGAATTGGTGGGCGTCTGCGATATTATCCATGCGCGCGCCGACGCCGCCGCCGCCCGGTTTGGTGCGCCGGCATTCTATGATGTCGAACAGATGTTGCGTAGCCTGGCGCCCGACATGTGCGTTGTGGCGACCGGCGGCGAAGAGTATGGCAGCGATCACTACCTGCCGACGATGCAGGCGCTGGAGGCGGGCTGTCATGTGCTGGGTGAGAAGCCGATCTCCAACCGCATCGACCAGGCGGAGGAAATGGTCGCCAAAGCGCGCGAGAAGGGACTGTGCTACGGCATCAACCTCAACCATCGCTTCACGCCAGCCGCCTATCTCGCCAAACGCTGGCAAAATGAGGGGCGGCTCGGCCACCTGCTCTTCATCAACATGAGCATGTGGATCATGAACCCGCGTGAAAGCTCGCCCTACTTCCAAATCAAGGCGCTGCATCCCCACACGGTTGACATCATGCGCCACTTCTGCGGCGATGTGGAGGCGGTGCAGTGCTTCGCCACCAAAGCGCCGGGACGCAAAATCTGGTCGACCGCCACCTTCAATATGCGCTTCAAGAATGGCGTCGTCGGCACGCTCACCGGCAGCTACGACATCGAGCGCGGCCATCCGATGGAACGCTGCGAAGTGGCGGGCACGAAAGGGCGCTTTGTGATCGAGGATATGTACCGTGAGGTCACGCTCTACCCGGCGGGCGACCTGGAAAAGCGCGTCTACACCAACCCGGTCTTCGGCGGCATGCGCGACTTCGAGGAGACCTTCCTCAACCGCCAGCATCGCTTTCTAGAGCAGCTCACTGAAGGCGCCAAACCGGAAGAGATCGACGGCTCCGGCGCCGATGGCTTAGCCGCGCAGAAGGTGCTCGCCGCCGCCATCGAATCGCTGGAAAACGAGACGGTCGTGTATGTAAAGTAGGTGCGGT
>DGFH01000187.1:12425-22295 GCA_002391565.1 Anaerolineales bacterium UBA3905 | reverse complement strand
GAGAAGGAGCAACAACATCCGACTGCCATGACTGCACCCAGGCAAATCAATCAACTTCTACTGATTGCTAGGCAGAGTTTTCATATTTTCAGTGTTACGTGTTGCGTACTACGTGTCGGAACCCCTCACGCAACACGTAATACGCAACACTGCGCTCATAAAATGTCAACCTAGAAATCAGTAATGCTTACCCTCAACGTGAAACGCCCCTCTCTGATCGCAACTGGACAACGCGTGCAAGAGTCTCTATAATGTGGCGCTATTAGCGCCGCGGTGCAGGTATTCAGCAGGGCGCCTGTCGCCGCAGACAGTGCATCAGAGCGTATTTGTTGGTTCCTCACAAAGTAAAGAGAAGGAAAGTGACCATGCGAAACACACGTTATTTCGTGCTGCTTGCGATTTTGCTGTTGGGGCTTGTGGCGGGCTGCACGGCGCCTGCGCCGGCTACCACCAGTCAACCGGCCTCCGAAGCTGCGCCGGCGGAAGCTGCACCCGCAGAGGCCGCCCAGCCTGCCGCCAACCAGGTTGTCATTGCGCCGGGGCAGCCGATCCGCATCGGCGGCTCGTTTGCACTAACCGGGCCGATCCCTGATCCAGGCAAAGACATCCGCCAGGCGGCGGAAATCGCCATCGATGATCTCAACGCGGCGGGTGGGGTTGACGGCTTCCTCTTCGAGCTGGTGGCGGAAGATGGCGCATGCTCCGGCGACCAGGGCACGGTGGTTGGCAATAAGTTTGCGGCTGACCCCACCATCGTGGCTGTGACCGGCGGCACGTGCTCTGGTGAGACGATCGGTCTCAAGCCGATCCTGCTCAAGGCGCGCATCCCCTTCGTATCGCCCAGCGCCACCAACCCGGATGTGGTCAGCGCGGACTGCGATGTCTGCAATCGCGTGGCGCTAAGCGACGCCTTGCAGGGCGAAGTGGACGCTGACTTCGTCTTCAATACGTTGGGATTGAAGAAGGTCGCGGTCATGCACGACAACTCCGATTACGGCAAGGGGCTGGCGGAAATCTTCCAGAATGCATTCACGAAGCTGGGTGGCGAGGTGAGCAGCTTCGAGGGCGTGCAGGTGGGTGACACCGACTTCCGCGCAGCGCTGGCGAAGATCGGCGCCAATCAACCGGAGCTGGTCTTCTTTGGCGGCTATTCTACGGAAGCTGCGTTGATTGCGCAGCAGATGCGCGAAACGGCCGGGTTGGAAAACGCCAAATTCATGAGTGTTGACGGCGCTTACACGCAGCAATACTTGCAGGCTGCTGGCGCCGCCGCCGAAGGCACCTACATGTCCTTTGTGGCAGGCGATGCCCAGGCGGAAAAACTGGCGGCTTTCACCGAGGAGTACGTCGCCAAGTTTGGAGTCGAGCCGAGCCAGCTTGGCCCATTCCATGGCCAGTCATACGACTCAGTCATGGTGATTGCTGACGCCATTAAGCGCACGGCGCAGGTGGACAGCGCAGGCAATCTGGTCATTGACCGGGAGGCGCTGATCAAAGCCATTCGCGCCACGTCAGGGCTGCAGGGCATCACCGGCACGCTGACATGCGACGCCATGGGCGAGTGTGGCGCCGGTGGCGTGCAGATTTTCATCGTCGAGAACGGTGAGTTCAAGCAGATCGCCGGTTTCGGTCTCGAATAACTATGTGGCGCCGTCGTGGAAGCCACCGACTTCCACGACGGCCTTCCGCCGCAGAATCGACATAAACGCATCGTGACTTCTACAATCCGTTCTTCCACTTCGTATCGGGTCCGGCGCCAGGCCACGACGACGCGTTGGTTGGTGCGTGGGTTGGGGCTGGTGGGTCTCGCTTTGCTCCTGTGGCGCGTCGTTACGGTGGGGCTGGCCGAGAATTATCCTCTCAGTTTCTGGATTTCACAGGCGCTGAACGGGCTGGTGCTGGGCGGCGTCTATGCGCTGGTGGCATTGGGATACACCCTGGTCTACGGCATCTTGCTGATGATCAACTTTGCGCATGGCGAAGTGATGATGATCGGCGCCTTCACCGGCGTGTTTGCTCTACAGTTTTTCACTGCGCTGGGATGGATGTCGGGGCCGACGACACTGGTTGTCCTGGCGTTGCTCCTGATCGCCGCTGCTGGCATGTTGGGTTCGATTGCGACAGGGGTGACGTTGGAGCGAGTGGCGTATCGGCCGCTGCGTGGCGCCCCGCGCCTGGTGCCGCTGATCAGTGCGATCGGCGCTTCGCTCTTCCTGCAATACTCTGTGCTGCTTGTTTTTGGCGTCAGTCCGCGCACATACACCAGGCCGCCGCTTCTGGAGGGCGGTTTTCGCGTGGGCGATGTCTTTGTGCCTTACACGGGCGTGATCATCTTTGTCACATCGTTGCTGCTGATGCTGGCGCTATACCTGATTGTGCAGCGCACAAAGCTCGGTAAGGCGATGCGCGCAGTGGCTGAGGACAAGGGCACGGCTGCCTTGATGGGCATCGATGTCGACCGCGTGATCGTCTTTACCTTTATTCTCAGCGCGGCGCTGGCTGGCGCCGCCGGCGTGATGTTGGGTTTTCACAACACAGTCGTCAAATTCAATAGTGGCTTCGTGCCTGGGCTGAAAGCGTTTACCGCAGCGGTGTTGGGCGGTATCGGCAATATTCCTGGCGCTATGGTCGGCGCGTTGCTATTGGGATTGATCGAAGCGATCGGCCCCAGCGCGTTGGGCATCCCTACCGAGTACAAGGATATCATCGCGTTTTCCGTCCTGGTGATCGTGCTAATCTTCCGTCCCTCTGGCTTGCTGGGCGAAGTTGTGAGCGAAAAGAAGGCGTGAGCGTCATGCGGTTACGATCTGTTCAACGTGGGTTGCGTATCGGCGCAATTGCCTTTGCCATTCTCACTTACCTGATTCTGATCGGTCTGCCAACACGGCTAGGCAGCGTGGCGACGCCGGTATTGGCGCTGCTGACGGCGCTGATCTTCTGGGTGGCGCTGCGTGGTGGGAAGTCCAAACGGGCGCTTGCCGATCAGTCGCCTGCACCATTGGCGCTGACGGGCGCAACGGCTGGGTTGGCGTCCGGGTTGCTCACGGCAGCATTGATTGCCGGTTTTGCACGACTGCTGGCTGCAGGCGTCAATGTGCAGCCGTATCTGGACAAGATTGTTCCCCTGAATATGGCAGCGCTCTACGGCGTCATGCCGGGCGCAGTGATGGCGGGTGAGTTGCCTGGGGGGGGCTGGCTCTGGCAGGTGGGACTTCTCACGCTGGCAGGCGTTGTCGGCGCACTGCTCGTGTTGCTCGAACGCTCCTTACGCCAACGCACCTGGTCGACCGGCGGCGCGCTGCGCTGGCTGACCATCGTGCTGCCCTTCGTGTTGCTGGCGTTCGTCATCTGGCTGGGCAGCCCTGGCGTCACGCTGGGGGGCAACAATCGTGGCACGTTGCGGCTGCTGGCGGCGATGGCGGCTATCGGCAGCGCGCTCTTTGCCTTGCGCGCGGCGCAGCGCGGTCGCGAACAGCGCATCCTGGCGTTGCTGTTGCTGATTGGATTAGCCTATTTGCCCTTTACACTAGACCAGTTCCAGAATTCGGTCATGGGCATTGTCTTTATCTTTGTGATGATGGGGCTTGGTCTCAATATCGTGGTTGGCTTTGCCGGTCTGCTTGACCTGGGCTATGTTGCCTTTTTTGCGATTGGCGCCTATGTCTATGCTTTCTTGTCGGCGCCCTTTGCGTCGCCAGCCTTCTCTGCGCTGCTCACAAGCCTGGGCGTTCCTGCCGATGCGCCGCTGGTAAGCTTCTGGGTGGCGATCCCCATCACGATGCTGGCTGCCGGGTTGGGCGGCGTGTTGCTGGGCATCCCTGTGTTGCGGCTGCGCGGCGACTATCTGGCGATCGTCACGTTAGGGTTTGGCGAGATCATCCGGCTGTTCATGCTCAATATGTCGGATTTGACGAACGGGCCGCGCGGCCTGCTCAACGTTGCGCCGCCTTATCTGTTTGGCTACAACCTGGGCAACCCGCGCGACATCTTTATCCTGGCGCTGCTCGGTGCAGGCGTGATCGCTTTTGCGGCGTATCGGCTAGACGGCTCGCGACTGGGGCGCGCCTGGATCGCCATGCGCGAGGATGAGGATGTCGCCCAGGCGACCGGCGTCAACCTGGTGCAGACCAAGCTGCTCGCCTTTGCCATCGGCGCGCTCTTTGCCGGGCTGGCCGGTCAGTTGTACGCTGCGCGCCAGACCAACATCTTCCCTGACAACTTCACCTTATTCGTTTCGGTTGATACATTATCCCTGGTCATTGTCGGTGGCATGGGCAGTATCCCGGGTGTGGTGTTGGGGGCGCTGGCGCTGAAAGGGCTGCCAGAGGTGCTGCGCGGCATCGACGAATATCGCATCGTAACCTTCGCAGCCTTGCTGGTGATCATGATGATCGTGCGACCGGAAGGCATCCTTCCTTCAACGCGGCGGCGGCGCGAACTGCATGAAGAGGGCGGCCCCGCGTCAGAGCCTGCCATCACGCTGGAGCCTGCCCTTCCAACCGACTACCGCACGCTTGATGGAGGGAAGCTCTGAGATGGCTTTGCTCGAAGCACAGGCAGTGACGAAGATTTTTGGTGGGCTGGTGGCCGTTGGCAGCGTCGATCTGGCCGTCGAAGAACGCGCCATTGTGAGCCTGATCGGGCCCAATGGCGCCGGCAAGACCACCTTCTTTAACTGCCTCACAGGTCTCTATCGCCCGGAGGAAGGCGACATTTTGTTCGATGGCGTTTCACTGGTGGGGTTGCGCCCCGATCAGATCATTGCGCAGGGGATGGCGCGCACCTATCAGAACATCCGGCTTTTTGGCAGCATGACAGCCATTGAGAATGTGTTGGTGGGTCAGCATGTCCGGCTGCGTTCCACGCCACTGGGCGCCATCTTCCAGTCGCCGGGGACGCGACGCGAGGAGCAGCGCGCCGAGCAACAGGCGCGTGAGTTGCTGGCTTTTGTCGGGCTGGCGGGTAAGGGAGACATGATCGCCAGGAACCTGCCCTACGGCGACCAGCGACTGCTGGAAGTGGCGCGTGCGCTGGGCAGTCGCCCCAGGCTCCTGTTGCTCGACGAGCCGGCGGCAGGCATGAACCCCCGTGAGACTGACGCCATGATGGAGTTGATTCGCCGCTTGCGTAACGAACTGGGGATTACGATCCTGTTGATCGAACACGACATGAAAGTCGTCATGTCGATTTCAGATCGTGTGAGCGTGCTCGATTACGGCAAGAAGATTGCCGAAGGGCACCCCGACGAAGTGCGCCGCGACCCCCGCGTGATCGAAGCCTATTTGGGCGCTGGCGTGCTGGCGGGCCACAACGCATAAGCAAAGGAGTACGGCGCCCATGCTGGTGCTGGATCAAGTTCACACCTACTACGACCGCATCCATGCCCTCAAAGGCGTCTCTTTGAGTGTGGAGCGAGGCGAGATCGTCACGCTGATTGGTTCCAACGGTGCAGGCAAGACGACGACGTTGCGTACGATCAGCGGCCTGCTCAAGCCGCGCGCGGGCAGCATCCTGCTGGAAGGTGCGCCGATCGATGACCTCCCGGCGCATGAGATCACCCGCCTCGGCATCTCCCAATCGCCGGAAGGGCGCCGCATCTTTGCCCGGCTGACGGTGGAAGAAAACCTGGAGATGGGCGCCTTCGCCCGCACTGACAAGGCTGGCATTCGCCAGGACAAGGCGCGCGTTCTCGAACTTTTTCCGCGGCTACGCGAGCGGCTGCATCAACGCGGGGGCACACTCTCTGGCGGCGAACAGCAGATGCTGGCGATGGGGCGGGCGCTGATGAGCCGCCCGCGTCTATTGCTGTTGGATGAACCGTCGATGGGGCTGGCGCCATTACTGGTTGAACAAATCTTTCAGATTATCCGCAACATCAATGAACAAGGCGTGACGATCCTGCTGGTGGAACAGAATGCTCACGTGGCGCTCTCGATCGCCCACCGTGCGTATGTTATGGAGACCGGCGCCATCGTGTTAGCAGGGCCAGCCGCCGATGTGCTCACCAGCCCACAAGTGCGTGAAGCCTACCTGGGTGGATAACAAGGAGACCCGCCATGCCACGACCGCTGCTCGACTCACCTTACCTCTACGGCTTTCACGACCCTGGCGGCGAGCAGATTATGGCAGACGCCGGGCGGCGCGGCTGGATTCTCTTTACCGAAGCAGTGGGCAGCGACCCCAACGATAAGAGCGGACGCGACTATCGCCCCTGGAGCGACCAGGACTTTGGCGTGATTTGCCGCATCAACAACGGCTATGGCAGCGTCGGTACAATCCCCACGCCCGACCGCTACGCCGATTTTGCGCAGCGCGTCGCCAACTTCGTCGCCGCCAGCCCCGGCTGCCGCATCTGGATCATTGGCAACGAGATGAATCATAGCCAGGAGTGGCCGGAAGCCACCGGCGCGGCCACCTTGCGCGCTGCCGTTGCGCCCCACGAAGCCACACTGGCCGCTGCTGTGAGGCAGGACCCTACTGGACATGGCAGCGCCAGCCGTTTCAGTGCACTGGCGCCGATGGTTGTCACCGCTGCCGGGCGCCAACCGATCCTGCCACAGGATTACGTCCGCTGCTTCCAGATGTGCCGGGCAGCAATCCGTGCGCTGCCCGGTCACGCCGACGATCTGGTCGTTGTGGGAGCGGTGGCGCCCTGGAACGCCGAAACAACCTACCCCACCAACCCAACCGGCAATTGGATTCGCTACTTTACCGACATCCTCAATGGGCTGGGCGCTGACGGCTGTGACGGCATTGCACTCCATACCTACACGCATGGCAGTGACCCGGCGCTGATCACCAGCACGGCGACGATGAACCCACCCTTCGAGGCGTACTATTTCAACTTCCTGGCCTATCGCAATTTCATGACTGCCATCCCTGCCGTGCAGCGCAAATTGCCGGTTTTCATCACCGAGACCGACCAGGATGTGCCGTGGTTGGACGCCAACAACGGTTGGGTGCAGGCTGCCTATGCCGAAATCAACAACTGGAATCAGCAGCCTGGCGCACAGCAAATCCGTTGTCTGTTGCTCTATCGCTGGTCGCGCGCCGACAAGTGGTACATTGAAGGTAAGAACGGCGTGATCGAGGACTTCCGCGCGTCGCTCACGCCTGGTTACCGCTGGAAGGAGCCGCCGCCCAGCCCTGCCAACTTTCAGGTGGGCGACGTGGTGCGCACGCTGGATGCCGTCAACCTGCGCGCGGCGCCCGGCGGCCAGATCATTGGCGTGCTGCCGACGGGCGTCCAGGCGACCATCCGCACTACGCCCTACGTGCTGACGGGCGGATTGCCCTTCTGGGCAGTGCGCGTGTTCTTCAATGGTCAGGTGCGCAACGGCTGGCTGGCGCAGTACACGCTCGACGGCGTCACACTGCTGATGCGCGAATCCTTTGGCGCACTGCGTCCAGCGGTGTACAAGGCCGGCGACACTGTGCGCACGCTGGAAGTCGTCAACTTCCGTAGCCAGCCAGCCGGCGTCGTGATCGGTGTGCTGCCCAGAGAGACGACGTTGACCATCACCGACCCGATTTTTGTAATGGCGGCGGGCGTGCCTTTCTGGGCAGTGCGCGGCCTCGTCAATGGTGTATTCGCCGATGGGTGGGTGGCGCAATACACGCAGAGCGGGATCGTGTTGATCGAGCCGTTCCAGCCGCTGGCAGCAGCCGCTGCCTCTGTTACACCATCTGTTGCCGCCGGCGGTGTGTTCAACCTGGGCAGTCAGGTGCGTACACTCACAACTGTCCGTCTGCGACGCACTCCCGGCGTCACGAACAAACCGGCTAACGACACACTCGCCATCGTCGCCCCAGAGATAGTGATGACCATTTCCGGCGGCCCTGTGCACGCCGACCAGATGATGTGGTGGCGGGTGGTCGGGACGCTTCCAGAGCTTGGCCGCAACGAAGGTTGGATGGCGGAGCAGTTGCCCACCGGCGAACGCCTGTTGATGGCGGTGGCGCCGGAGCCGCCCGCACCGCCGGCCATCGATCTGTCTCACTACACCTTCACCGCCGGCGACCGTTTCCGCACGACAACGCTGGTGCGGCTGCGCCGTACGCCCGGCTTCGTCGGCAAGGATGAAACCGACATCGTCGCCGACATGGCTGCAGGCATCGAAGGAGCCATCATCTCTGGCCCGACTGCAGCGGATGGTCTGACCTGGTGGCAGGTCGACATTCGCGCCGGCGACGGGCGACGCTTCACTGGCTGGATGGCCGAGGCGGCAGGCGATGGCGAAGTGTTAATGCAGAAGATTTCAAACCTAACGCTGCCGCCCACTTTTCGCAGAGGCGATCTGGTGCAGACCACCGACTTTGTCAATGTGCGGCGCACACCCGGCATGGTCAACAAGCCTGCCGACGACGTACAGGGAGCGTTGCGTCCGCGCACAACGGTTGTGCTGCTCGATGGCCCACAAGAAGTGGATGGGCTGACGTGGTGGCGCGGCGGCGCCATCGTCACGCCGCCGGGGGTGGAAGTGCGCGGCTGGATGGCGCAGGCTGCGCCGGGCGTGGGCGACCTGCTCACCGCTCCCGCCAGGTTGCCGGGCGCTGCGATTCCGGATCCGGTGAACGGCGTCTATTTACATCCGCCTTTTGCCGGTCGCTTCCCTATCGGTCAGTTGTGGGGCGAGAACTCGAATTTTTACGCCCGCTTCAACTATGATGGCGTGCCACTGCTTGGTCATAATGGCATCGACTTCTCCACGCCCGAGGGCACGCCACTCTTCGCCGTAGATGATGGCGTGGTGCGGCAAGTTGGATTCGAGCCGGGCGGTTTTGGCAACTACATTTTGCTCAGCCACGCCTGGGGCGAGTCGATCTACGCGCACCTGTCAGCTATCGATGTCGCGCCCGAACAGCCAGTGGTGCGCGGCCAGAGCATCGGTCGCTCTGGCAACACCGGCGGCAGCACAGGGCCGCATCTTCACTTTGCCATTCGCGTCAACCCCTACCAGCGCACCGATGGTTGGGGCGGCTTCAGCGATCCATTGCCCGTTCTGCCGCCAGACGCCTACATGCTCCCAGACTATATCCTGGACCCTGCCCCGGCAATAGCCCAGGTGGCTGGGGCTGTCTCTGCGGCTTCTGCATCTCCTGCGCGTCTGGCGCCCTCCGCCATGGGTGAGGACGCAGCGCGGCCATAAGCTCACACCCATTGCACAAAAGAGCCTCTTGATAAAATCGAAGTGCGGAGATGTCATCCATCTCCGCACTTCGATCAAAAGGAGCGCTGTTTCCAGGTGTCATGCCAAGCAGAAGGGGGGGAGGGCCATCCGTCAAATTGCACGGCATCCATCGTCGGGCATTGTTTCCCGCGTGACGGGCGAGCATATCCCGTCGAAAGGGAGCGCTTTTGCCCCGAATCTGAAGTAGATTTCCCCTGAGAAAAGTTCGCTGTTGACAGGTGTAACGTCGCGCAGTACAATTTGCTAAAACGTTTTAATGATTGAAGTTTACCATACGCCAATACAGGTTGTCAAACACCGTACAAGGTGGCTTATTCATGCCGCAGTTGCACCCAATCACAATCGTTGATGTTGCCAGACGAGCGCATGTGTCGGCCGGCACCGTCTCCAACGTGCTGACGGGGAAACGACCGGTTGCCGAGGCGACCCGCATCCGCGTGCTGCAGGCCGTCGAGGAGCTGGGCTACCAACCCAATCTGCTGGCGCGCAGCCTGGTCAATCGCAGCAGCAAAACATTGGGCGTTGTGGCGTATGGGTTGGAGTACTACGGCCCTTCGCGCACGCTGGTTGGCATCGAACAACAGGCGGCTGTACTGGGTTACTCATTGTTGCTTGATCTGCTTCATACGCCCGAAGGCCAGGATATAGATGCTGTGCTCGCCGAACTCACAGCGCGCCG
>DGFH01000187.1:0-12201 GCA_002391565.1 Anaerolineales bacterium UBA3905 | reverse complement strand
GACGAAGCGCGCCTGCGCAGCCTGCCGCCGATGGTCTTTCTAACGATGGAGCAACGTCCCGGCGCCGCCATCGTCGCCACCGATAACCGCGCCGGTGCGCGCCTGGCGACGCAGCACCTGATCGCCGGGGGGCGGCGCACGATCGGGATTCTCATCGGGCCGAGGAGCTGGTGGGAGGTGCGCGAACGGATGGCAGGTTGGCGCTGCGCGCTAGAAAGCGCCAGCCTGGAGGCATCCTCTGAGCTGATCGCTGAAGCGGATTGGACGGCGGCGGCAGGTGAGGCGGCGCTCAAGACGCTGCTGGCGCGGCGCCCAGATGTCGATGCGATCTTTGCCTGCAATGATCAAATGGCGTTGGGCGCGCTGCATTGTTGTCTTGCCGGTGGGCGGCGTGTGCCGGACGATCTCGCCATTGTTGGCTTTGACAACATCCCGGAATCTGCATTTTTTTGGCCTCCGCTTACCTCTGTGCGCCAACGCCTGGCTGAACTGGGGCGCGTGGCGGTCAACGAATTGCATCAGCAGATTGAGGCGCGGCAACAGGGTGCAACGCCAACACCGACGATGCACCTGCTCCAACCAGAGCTGATCGTGCGTGAGAGTTCGGGGTGAATTTTATCGATAGCGCCGAGAGACTTTGCTCATCTTCCGATTGACTGCACCTCCTGCGTTGACAAAGCTCACATTGCCACCAGCCAGGAGAATACCGCAACCGCCATTGCGCAGCGCAAAGTCACGCCCGGCAACCATTGCGGCGCTGCCACCGTTTGTGAGTTGGAAATCCTCGCCAGCAACGAAGATTGCCCCACCACCGTCGTTGAGCGTCAAGTCGTGATGAGCGACAGCGATCACTGCAACGCCGTCATCCATCTGTAAGTCGCCCTCGGCGTTGACGATGACAGCCTTCCGACTGCCACAGTGTTGCACAGGACGCGCTGACGCATCGGCGTTGTCGGCTGGTGGCGTTAAGATCGGTTGCGGTGTGTTGATGGGCGGTGTAGTCATGAGGTCTCCTTTTTCTCCCCTACGCTTGCTGTAAATGGATTTTAATCTGCACCCGCAATGTTGCGCCAGAGTTTCCGCCCGCCAGGTTGTGGTAGGATAGTGAGGCGGTGTTTTCTGCCCGCGTTCGATTGGCTTACAACCTGATCCTGCGCCTCTGTCGGAGGATCAATCTTGTCACACAAGAAGGACGCCTGCACTATGCTGCTCAATCCTGCTCCCCTTGCTGAAACTGCCGCTGCGTTGCGCAGTGGCGAGCTCGACTTGCATGTTTATATCGACATGCTCTGCGACCGCATCGACGCCGTCGATCCACAGGTGCAGGCATTCTTGCCCGAAGTGGAGCGGCGGGCGCGCCTCCATGCCGCTGCAGACGATCTGCTGGCGACCTTTCCCGACCCGACGCAGCGTCCGGCTCTCTTTGGCGCGCCCGCCGGCGTCAAAGATATCTTTCACGTCAAGGGCTTTGTGACGCGCGCAGGCGCCGCCGTGCCGCCGGAAAGCTTTGCCGGCGAGGAAGCGGTTAGCGTGCGGCGACTGCGCGATGCCGGCGGGCTGATCGCTGGCAAGACGGTGACGACCGAGTTTGCCTACTTCGAGCCGGGGCCGACGCGCAATCCGCACAATCTGATGCACACGCCGGGAGGCTCCAGCAGTGGATCGGCGGCGGCGGTGGCGGCGGGACTGTGTCCGCTGGCGCTGGGCACGCAGACCATCGGCTCGGTGATCCGGCCGGCGGCTTTTTGCGGCGTTGTTGGCTACAAGCCGACCGCGCAGCGCGTGCCGTCAGCGGGGCTGGTCTACTTTTCGCGCACGCTCGACCACGTTGGTCTGTTTACGCAGGACGTGGCGGGGGCGGCGCTGGCAGCGGCGGCGCTGTGCGACGAGTGGGAAGAGGTTAACCTGAGTGAGGATGACATCCCGGTGCTAGGTGTAGCCGATGGGCCATATCTGCGTCAGGCGACGCCGACGGCGTTGGCCGCGTTCCAGCGTCAGCTGCAGCGATTGGCGGTGGAGGGTTACACCATCTGGCATGTCCCCACACTGCTTGACATTGCGCAGATCAACCAGTGGCATCGGCGGCTGGCGTTTGGCGAGTTTGCACGCGAACATGCAGCGCGCTACGCCGAGTTCGGCCATCTCTATCGCCCGCGCACGGCCGAGATCATCGCCCAGGGGCAACAGGTGAGCGACGCCGAGCTGGACGATCTGCGCGGCGCCTGTCTGGAGCTACGCGACCGTCTCGAACAGCAGATGCAGCAGGCTGGCATCGATCTGTGGGTGGCGCCCGCCGCCCCCGGCCCTGCGCCGGCCGGTCTGCAATCGACGGGTGACCCGAACATGAATCTGCCCTGGACAACGGTCGGCTTCCCGGCGCTGACTGTGCCCGCTGGCAAGGTGGACGGTCTGCCGGTCGGATTGCAATTGGTGGCGCGCTTCAGTGACGATGAATTGTTGCTGGCCTGGGCGGAGGAGATCGCCGCGATTGTGGGAGAAGAATGATTGCGGCCGGGAGATTAAGAGATTGAAGTATGGAAACAGCACTATTTGATTACGACCTGCCGGAGTCATTCATTGCCCAACAGCCGGCGGAGCCGCGCGATAGCAGTCGGCTCCTGGTGTTGCATCGCGTCGACGGGCGCATTGAGCACCGCATCTTCCGCGAGATTGGCGACTATCTGCGCGCCGGCGATCTGTTGGTCGCCAACGACAGCCGCGTGATCCCGGCGCGGCTGCACGGACGCAAGGCAACGGGCGGCGAAGTGGAAATTTTCCTTCTGCGCCAACAGGATGACGCCGGTGTGCAGTGGGAGTGCCTGGTGCGCGGACGCGGGCTGCGAGAGGGCGTCAAGGTTGCGCTGACCGACGCGTTGGAGGCAGTGGTCACAGCAGTGACGCCGGCAGGCACGCGCATCGTCGAGTTCAGCGAGCCGGTGCATCCCTATCTGGAGCAGTTGGGCGAAGTGCCGCTGCCACCGTACATCACCGCCTATACAGGCGACCGCGAACGCTACCAGACGGTTTACAGCCGACCCGAAGGCAGCGTCGCCGCACCGACGGCCGGTCTTCATTTTACACCGGAATTATTGATCGCCTTGCGCCAGGCGGGGGTGGCTTTTGACACGGTCACCCTGCACGTCGGGCTGGACACCTTCAAGCCGGTCGAAAGCGCGCATGTGGAGGAACATCATATCCATACTGAATGGGCGGAGCTGAGCAGCGCCACAGCGCGGCGCATCAACGACGCCACGCTGGCGCGGCAGCGCATCATTGCCGTCGGCACCACGACGGCGCGCACGCTGGAGTGGGGGGCGACGGGCGCACAGGGCATCGATCCCTATGATGCGCAGGCGTGCCCCTGGCAACGCGTCGCCGCGTTTGTGGGCGACGTCAACCTCTTCATCTATCCTGGCTATCGTTTTCGCGCCATCGACGCGTTGATCACGAACTTCCACCTGCCGCGCTCAAGCCTGTTGATGCTGGTCAGCGCCTTTATCGGCCAGATGCACCCGGATGATCCCGACGCTGGGCGACAGATATTGCTCGCTACGTATGCAGAGGCAAAACGAGAGGGGTATCGCTTCTTTTCGTTTGGGGATGCGATGTTGATCTTGTAACACAGGCTACCGCGAGTTGCCTTCGCTGTATATGCTGTGCAGCTTTGCTTCCTCCAAAGCACGCTGTGAAATGTGAAATTCGCTATTGACAACAACATTTGATTCTGCTATCCTGGAATCGATTCCAAGTGGAATCGATTCCAGGAAGTTTTTCTCCCTATCGAACGATATGGCAAAAAAGACGAAAGCGACCATCCACGATATTGCACGTCTTGCCGGAGTTGGCGTCGGCACCGTCTCGCGCGTACTCAACGGCCACCCTAGCGTCAGCGCTGAAACGGAAGCTATTGTGCGTAAGGCAATTGAGGCGTTGGGGTATCGTCCCGCTGCTGCGGCGCAGACATTGCGCACACGGCGCTCCAATGTTATCGGCTTTATCACCGACGAGATCGCCACTTCGCCTCATGCCGGGCAGATTATGCGCGGCGCGCAAGAGGCCGCCTGGAAAGGCGGCAAGCTCCTTTTCCTGGTCAACACACAGTGGGACCCTGAGTTGGAACGTGCAGCCATCGAGACGATGATTGATCGCCAGGTGGATGGTTTGATATATGCTACGATGTATCACCGTCTGGCAACACCGCCATCTGCAATCCGGCAGCTTCCGACAGTGCTGCTTGACTGCTTCGTCGCCGATGCGTCGCTCCCTTCGGTTGTGCCTGATGAGGTCGATGGCGCTTTTCAAGCTGTGCACCTGCTCATCCAACGAGGCCATCGGCGGATCGGCTTCATCAATCATACAGAAACGATACCGGCGCAGCGTCTGCGTATGCAAGGATACTGCGCAGCATTAGCTGCCAACGGGATTGCGTTTGATGCAGCGTTGACGATTGAGCGCGTTGCAGAGCCTAAAGGCGGTTACGATGGAATGCAGGCCTTACTGAGTTTGGCGGAGCCGCCAAGTGCGGTTTTCTGCTTCAATGATCGCCTGGCGATGGGTGCTTACGATGCGATTCGTCAGCGTGGGCTGCGTATTCCACAGGATATCGCCGTCATCGGTTTCGACAACCAGGAGTTGATCGCCGCCAATTTGCATCCAGGATTAACGACGATGCAATTGCCTCACTATGAGATGGGGATTTGGGCGGTCGAATATCTAATGGCCGAACTGGATGCTGCAAACAGCTCTGCTGATGAATCAGTGCGTTCCCCTCCACAGGTATTGCTCAAATGTCCACTTGTTCTGCGTGATTCGGTGTAGACGCGACAAGCACACCCATTTTCACAGCAGATAATTTCAGTCCATCGTTAGTCAAGATGTGTGAGCAACAGGGCACGTCGAAAGGATGTTGCGCGCGATCGTTTCGGCGTACTTTGTGTATCAATCCCAGCAACAAAGTTCTTTGCATAGGTGTTTCGCTAAGCCAGAAGCAGGATATTGAAATAGGAGTAACCATGAACACCCAACAATCACAAGGCTTGAGCCGCCGCGATTTTCTACGCTGGAGCAGCGCTACTGCAGCCGTGCTAACCCTGGCGGCTTGTGCACCGTCTGCACCGGCTCCACAGGCGGGAACCGGCGCCGGCAGCAGCGGGGCGCCTGCTGCTGAAACGCTGAAACTGCGCATGCAGGTTGATCCAGAACAGGAAAAACCTGTAGTCGACATGTATCGCGCCATTAACCCGAACGTCGAGTTCGAGTTTGTCAGCGTGACAGGCATCGACCATGAAGAGGTGGCCGCGAAGATTCTGACGATGGTCGCTTCAGGCCAGGCGTTGGATCTCGGTTATGCCGCCACTGAAGCGACGCAGCTCTATGCGGGGCAAAAGCTGGCGGCGCCGATCGATGAATGGGTGAAGCGCGATGCCGCCGAGCTTCAGGAATACTTTGCCGACGTTCACCCCTCGCTGATCCAGGCGATGATGTGGGAAGGCAGTCTTTATCAGCTCCCGATCGATTTCAACGCCGCCAACATATACTACAACACGGCAGTGCTGCAGGAAGCGGGCGTTGAGGCGCCAGGCAGTGAGTGGACCAAGGATGACTTTTACAACATAGCCAAAGCCGCAACCAAGAAGAATGCCAGCGGCGCCACGGAAACCTACGGCTACGCCTGGACGAACCGCCTGTGGGGTGGCTGGATGCCCTGGATCTTTGTCAACGGCAGCAACTTGCTAGTGGAAGAAGAAGCGCCGGGTGGCGAGTGGCTATGGAGCGAGTTCTATGCCGATGACCCGGCGGCGCAGGGACGTGGCGGCGGCTGGCGTTGGACGGCGCCCAAAGCCAATGATGCTGCGAATGTCGAGGCGTTGGAATTCCTGGTGCAACTCTACCAGGAGGGCATCACGCCCGCTATCGAACTTGGCGGCGGCGACACCTTGCAGGGTTTCTTCACCACTGGCAAGCTGGCGATGACGCCAGCGGGCGGTTTCTGGGCAGGCGGCCTCAACAACGCCGGCATGCCCAACGGCTCATTCGACGTGCAGTTGATGCCCAAATGGAAGAACCAGCGTCATCAATTTGGGACAGCAGGACAATGGATCTTCGCTGACGGCAAGAACAAGGATGCCGCCTGGGAGTACATGAAGTTCCGCATTTCCAAGGACGCGATGCTGGCAAACGGCATGTTCAACCCGGTAACGTTGACCACACCGACCCGACGCTCTATGTTAACCGCCGAACGCTTTGCAGAGACAGGGCCAGCTAACTGGCAGGTCTTCTATGCTACGCTCGATGACCATCCCGACACGGCGCCGATTCCGGCGCCGCCAGTTTCCAACCCGATGACAGCGATCTTCGTGGGTTACACCTCGCGCGCGATGAATGGCGAGCTGACCCCACAGGCTGCGCTTGACGGTATGCAGAAGGAGTTGGAAGACCTCTACGCGCGCACGCCGGACATGTACGCCAAGCCAGCCTAAAGTATTTGTCGTATTGCGCAGACAGGGCTTTGTCAGAAGCCAGGTTGTTCGGGCATGAGGGCAAGACGACGCCTTGCGTCATGTGTAGGCGTTGTCTCGCCCAGGTTCTCCAGAAGGAGTGATGGTATGTCATCGGAAGCACCGACGGCTCAACACAATGAACTGCACACCCATCGTTCGGCCAATCCATTCGCCTGGCTGACTGAGAATACGCTGCAAGGCATGGCGCGGCGCAAAGCATTGTTAGGTTACTTGTTCTTGGCGCCCACCATGCTGGGCATCCTGATCTTCACGGCAGGACCGGTAGTCTTTTCGTTTGTGCTGAGCCTGTTCCGCTGGAATGTCTTTTCACCGCCAGAGTGGGTGGGCGCCGCCAACTATGCGCGTATGTTCGCCGATAGCCGGGCACTGACAGGCTTTTGGAATTCGTTCGTTTTTGTCTTCTTTGCCGTGGCGCTTCAGGTGGCGCTCGGTTTGCTGCTTGCGATGATCCTGCAGGCGCGCATGCCCACCTGGTTACGCTACACCTATCGCACCAGCTTTCTGTTGCCGATGTTAATGTCCGGCGCAGCGACGGCAATCGTGCTTGGCTACATGCTCCATAAGGAGTTCGGAGCAGTCAACTATTATCTGGGGCGTCTCGGCATCTCGCCGATCCCTTGGCTGACGGAGCCGGGTTGGGCGATGGTGAGCATCATTCTCTCCTATCTTTGGCTGGCGACCGGCTTCACGATGATCCTGTTCATCGGCGGGCTGACCAACATCTCTACTGAGATTCTGGACGCAGCGGACGTCGATGGCGCCCAAGGCTTTACGCGTTTCTGGCACATCACCCTACCGCTTGTCAGCCCGACGCTGCTCTTTGCGGCGGTCACTGGCGTCATCGGAGGTCTGCAAGTCTTCGACCTGCCCTACATCATGACGCGCGGTGGTCCTGGCGACTCGACGCGCACCGCAGTGATGGTGATGTACGAATCCGCGTTCAAAAACATGGAGATCGGCTATGGCTCTACGATAGCTGTCGTGCTCTTTCTGATCATTCTTGCTGTTACGGCCGGCCAGTTTGGACTTAGCAAGCGCTGGGTTTTCTATCAATAGCGAGGTGTCATGATGCAATCGACTGCAACGAACTTTGGCTCGCCGCGTCGCACTGCCGGTGCAGCTGTTGGCGACTTCTTGCGCTACCGGCTGGGCCGCTGGATTGTGCTCCTGGTGACGGCTGTGTTTGCGGTGATCGTGGTGGCGCCTTTTGCCTGGACGGTTTCCACGTCGATGCGACTGCCAATGGAGTCGTTCAGTGTGCCGCCGCAATGGATTGTGCTAAACCCGGACTGGTCGAACTATGCGCGCGTCTTCGAGCGAATCCCATTCTTTCAGCAAATTCTCAACAGTTTCATTGTGACGATCGCGGTCGTCATCGGTCAACTGTTCACTGCGTCATTGGCAGGATACGCCTTTGCGCGGTTAGAATTTCCGGGCAGGAATCTCCTATTCTGGCTGATCATGGCGACGATGATGATCCCACTGCAGGCTACTATCATCCCGGTCTTCGTGATCATCAGCCGAATGGGATTGGCGAATACGCTGTGGGGGCTGATTATCCCAGCGTTGCCGACAGCATTCGGGACTTTTCTCATGCGTCAATATTTCCTGGGCGTGCCCAAGGATTTCGAGGAAGCCGCCATTATCGATGGCGCCAATCAGCTGCAGGTCTTTGGGCGGGTCTATCTGCCGCTGGTGACGCCGGCGCTGGCAGTGTTAGCAATGTTGGTTTTCAACGGCACATGGAACGACTTTTTTCGTCCATTGATCTTCATTAACGATCCGTATCTATTCACTATTCCACTTGGCTTGAATGACCTGAAGGGGTACATGGCGACGGGTAGCATCTCAGTTGTGCTTGCCGGCGTCACGATGTCTCTCATCCCGGTAGTGATTGTGTATATTTTTGGACAGCGCTACCTGATCGAGGGCATCATGATGGGCGGCGTCAAAGGTTAACCCGCATGTAGCCCATTAACACCCTTGCCATCTGAAGACATCTGAGAGAGCATCATGCAAACTATCCGCACCGCTCCTGAAGCACCCGATCGTGCACAACTTGCCGCCGACCCACATCGCCCGCGCTATCACTTCTTACCGCCGGCGAACTGGCTCAACGACCCCAACGGCATGATCGATTGGGACGGGACGTTGCATCTCTTCTATCAGTACAACCCCAATGGCCCCTTTCATGGCACGATCCATTGGGGGCATGCGTCCAGCACAGATCTGGTGCACTGGCGCGACCACCTGGTTGCGTTGACGCCGACGCCAGGTGGCCCGGACGCCGAAGGCTGCTGGTCTGGCTGCGCAGTGAATAACAACGGCACGCCGACCTTTGTCTACACCGGCGTCAATCCACAGACAGTTTGCCTGGCTGTGAGTACAGATGACCTGGAAAGCTGGCAGAAGTATCCTGGCAACCCGGTGATCGCTGCGCCGCCGCCGGCGATTGCCGCTTACAGTGGTCATGACTTCCGCGATCCCTACGTCTGGTGCGAGGATGGCCTCTGGTGGATGGTGATCGGCGCGCGGCGTGAAGGCGTGGGTGGGCTGGTGTTGCTCTACCGCTCGCCCAACCTGACGCAGTGGGAATTCGTGCGCGTGCTGCTGGCTGGCAATGAGCAGGCCAGTCCTTACTTCTACGAAGGCGCCATGTGGGAGTGCCCCAATCTGCTCGATTTTGGCGAGCGCCGTGCGTTGATCATCTCCGTGCAGGATGCGCAGTGGCGGCTGCAACATGCAGCTTACTTCACCGGTCGCTACGACAAGGGCGTCTTTGCACCTGAAACCGGCGGCGTGTTGGTGTACGGCCACGCGTTCTATGCGCCCCAGGCCACGCGCCTGGGGGATGGTCGCATCCTCCTCTTTGGCTGGCTGCGTGAGACGCGGCCAGCAGCAGCGGCGCAGGCGGCGGGCTGGAGCGGCTGTATGTCGCTGCCGCTGATCGTCACGCTGCAAACGGATGGCAAGCTGCGTCTGACGCCGGCGCCAGAACTAGAAGCCCTCCGTCAGCAGTGCTGGTCTCTGAGCGACCTGCCCCTAACCCCGCACAGCGAGCACCGTCTGGAAATTACAGGTGCAGCGCTGGAAATCGAAATCGAATTTGAGGCCGACCAGGTGGATGACTATGGTCTGGCGGTTTGCTGCGCGCCCGATGGCGCAGAGCAGACGCGCATCGTGATCAAGCCAGAGCAAGGTGAATTGTGGGTGGAGCACGTCGGCGCTGACCCTGCCCTGGCGCTGCCGATGGAACGCGCACCATTGACGCTCACACCTGAACAGCCCGTGCGCCTGCGCATCTTTGTTGATAGTTCAGTCCTGGAGATTTTTGTCGACGATGGCCCATGTCTGATCACCCGTATCTATCCGCAACGCGCTGATAGTCAGGGTGTACGGTTGTTTGCCGCCGGCGCGCCGGTCGATGTCGCGCATCTTTCGGCGTGGAGGCTGGCGTCAATCTGGTGAGCGACCGTCTACACCACTGTCCCAAACAAGGCGCCAACCGCTGCTGTCAACCCCATCGCCAACGCCCCCCAGAAGGTCACCCGCAAGGCGGCTTTGAGAAGAGGCGCGCCGCCTGCACGCGCTGCCAGCACACCTAGCAACGCCAGGAAGAGCAGCGACGTGATGGCTACGGTGTAGACCAATCCTGCTTCGGGCGCAAGGAGCACCACCAGCAGGGGCAGCGCTGCACCCACGGCAAAGGTTGCCGCTGAAGCCAGCGCCGCCTGCACCGGGCGCGCCGTTGTGATTTCGGAGATGCCCAGCTCGTCACGCGCATGGGCAGTCAGCGCGTCCTTCGCCATCAGCTGTTCGGCAACCTGGCGCGCCAATGCTGGATCGAGACCGCGCTGTACGTAAATGCCAGTTAGTTCGTTCAGCTCAGATTCCGGCATGCTCGCCAGCTCGCTGCGTTCACGTGTCAGGTCTGCCTGCTCGGTGTCCGCTTGCGAACTGACCGATACATATTCGCCGGCGGCCATCGACATCGCGCCCGCCACCAGCCCGGCCACCCCCGCCACCAGCACTTCGGTGCGGCCGGCGTTGGCGGCGGCGACGCCAACGACCAGGCTGGCTGTGGAGACAATCCCATCATTGGCGCCTAACACGGCCGCGCGTAACCAGCCGATCCGCTCCGTGCGATGCGCTTCTCGATGTATTCTGGGCATACAATTCTCCTGTTCAGGTGTGTAGATGTTTGACGCTCTACTGAATCATTTCACCAAACGATAGGATCGCCAAATTCATGCGATTGCCCGGTCGATTCGTATTTGGCGCACGCTATGGTATACTTTTTCAATACCATTGAGCAGGACATAATGCAAGCAATGACCTGCTGATTCCTCGACCGAGCGAGACGAAAACGATTCATTCATGACTTCTAGCAACGAAATACGGAGGGCGTCGTGCGGGTAAGTTGTCTTCAAGAAAACCTGGCCAAAGGTCTTGCCATTGTCGGGCGTGCAGTGTCGTCGCGCTCGACGATGCCGGTGCTGGCGAACATTTTGATCGAGGCAAGTGACAATCAACTGCGGCTGGCTGCCACTAACCTGGAGATCGGCGTCACCTGCTGGATCGGCGCCAGAGTGGAAGACCCTGGTTCGATCACGGTGCCGGCGCGTTTGCTCACCGAGTTTGTCAATAGTCTGCCCCCCGAACGCATCGATATGGAGTTGACCGTGCGCACGCAGACGCTCAAAGTGCGCTGCGCCTCCTTCGAAGCCAACATGAAAGGCATCGACGCCGCCAGCTTCCCGATCATTCCGACAATTGAAGGCGTCACCGGCGGCGAGAGCAGCGGCGTCACCCCACTGCACATTGAGCTGCCCACCACTGGGTTACGCAAGATGGTGGATCAGGTCGTCTTTGCCGCCTCGACGGATGAGAGCCGCCCCACGCTCACCGGCGTCGAAGTCACCTTCAAGGAGGGGCGCGTGACGATGGCCGCCACCGACGGCTACCGCCTGAGTGTGCGCAGCGCCGAGGTCGATGGTAGTCTGCCCGATACACCGATCACTGTGATCGTCCCTGCGCGCAGCCTGAGCGAACTGGCGCGCATCAGCGCCGACGCCGATGAAGCGCGCCCGGTGCAGGTGCTCGTCACCCAGGAGCGCAATCAGATCCTCTTCCAGGTTTGGGGCAAGAGCGGCGAAAGCAAGGGTGGCGCTTTCCATCGCGTGGAGATGGCAAGCCAGCTGATCGACGCCAACTTCCCTGACTACCGCGCCATCATCCCTAAGACGCATAATACCCGCACCATCGTGGACACGGCGGCGCTGCTCAAGGCAGTGCGCGTCGCCTTCCTTTTTGCCCGCGACAACGCTAATATCGTCCGCCTCAAAATTCAACCAGCCAATGGCGTCACGAGCGGTCACATCAGCCTGGCCGCCGCCAGCAGCGAAATGGGCGACAGTGTCAACGAGCTTGAAGCGATGGTCGAAGGGGATGACCTGGAGATTTCCTTCAACGCCAAATACCTGATCGATGTGCTCAGCCAGATCGACGAACCGCAGGTCGTCATCGAGACGACCCAGCCTACGCGCCCCGGCACGATCCGCCCTGTCGGCATGGGGGACAAAGAGTTCCTGCACGTTGTCATGCCGATGCATCCGACGCGCTAACGGCGTCACGATACATCCACAAAAAAGGCCGGTCAGGACGTCCTGACCGGCCTTTT
>DGFH01000156.1:34780-35210 GCA_002391565.1 Anaerolineales bacterium UBA3905 | reverse complement strand
GAGGAAGGAGTCGGGAGGTGAGGTCTGGGGCGGTGTGGGGGTGTGGGAGATGTGTATAAGAGAGAGAGTGTTTATGGTTCAGTTTTTTTTTTTTCCGTTTGAGATTGTGAGTTTTTGAGTTTGTGAGATTGTGAGATTGGAGATTCGAGATTGAAGACTTGGCCGCAATCTCCCCTGGTCGCTCAATCTCTAAATCGCCCAATCGCCCAATCTCGACTTTCCTCGCCCCTGGCAACACCCCCGCCTTGACCAGCGTCTGGAAGCCGTTGCAGATGCCGAGCACGAGCGCGCCGCGATCAATGAAGGCGTGCAATTGGTCGTGAAAGTAGACTTGCAGATCAAGCGCCAGTCGCGCACCGGCGCCCAGTGCATCGCCGTAGGAGAAACCGCCCGGCAACAACAGCATCTGGTAGTCGGCCAGTGTGCGCTC
>DGFH01000156.1:22322-34654 GCA_002391565.1 Anaerolineales bacterium UBA3905 | reverse complement strand
CCGCCCGGCAACAACAGCATCTGGTAGTCGGCCAGTGTGCGCTCACTGCGACGAAGCTGATTGATGTGGACGATCTCCGGCGCACCGCCGGCAGCTTCGCAGGCGCGCGCTGCCTCTGCGTCGCGATTGGCGCCCGATGCGTGCAGGATCAGAATCGACGGTCGCATCTCTATTCTCCTTTCCAGACGCGCACCAATTGATCGACCGGCAACTCAACGACATGAGCGCCGCCTACCGTGACAGTGAGCGAGGGCTGCGCGCTAACTGCGCCGATAGGGATGAGGGTTACGCCGTCAAAATACGACTCGAATGCGGCGGCATCTGTCGGCGCCACCTCGATCAGCAGGCGGCCATTGCTTTCACTGAACAGGAGCGGCACCACTGCTGTTCCTACCGCCGCCGGGGCCATCAGTGCATCCAACGCCACATTTGCACCCAGCCGTCCGGCAATGCACATTTCCGCCAGCGCCACTGCCAGCCCTCCCTCGCTCAGATCGTGGGCGGCGCGCACCAGGCCGGCGCCGATTGCCCGGTGCAGCGCCCGATAGCGGGCGAGCGGGGCGTTGGGCATGGCCGGCGCCACCCCTCCTTGCTCGCCCATGACGGCGTTGAAGAGCGAGCCGCCCAACTCGCCGCGCGTCTCGCCCACCAGGTAGAGATGATTGCCCGGTTGCTTGAACGCCGAAGTCACACAGGCGTGCATGTCGGGCACAATGCCAATGGCGGAGATCAGCAGGGTGCCTGGAATCGGCTGGCCGTTGAACTCGTTGTAGAGGCTGTCCTTGCCGGAGATGAAGGGAGTGCGATAGGCAAGCGCCGCATCGTAGCAGCCCTGGCACGCCCGCACCAATGATCCCAGGCGGTCGGGATAGGTTGGGTTGCCCCAACAGAAATTGTCCAGGATCGCAAGACGGTCAGGATCGGCGCCTACAGCCACCGCATTGCGCACCGCTTCGTCCACCGCGCTGACGGCCATGGCGTAGGGGTCGCAGCGACCAAGCAGTGGATTGACGCCATTGCTGAGCGCAAAGGCCCGGTTGTGGTGTTCGGCGCCCAGTGGTTTGAGCACAGCGGCGTCAGCCGGGCCATCCAGCGCCGGGCCGACAAAGGGACGCACGATCGTGCCCCCGCGCACTTCGTGGTCGTAGGTGCGCACGATCGCTTCCTTGCTCGCCACCGACGGGTGCGCCAGCATCGCCAGCAGCACATCGTTGATATCCATACCCGGCATTGATGACTCGGCAAAAGTGACAGCAGATGTTGTGGCAGGGTCGCGATATTCCGCCTGCATGCGTCGACGCGGCAAACCGTGATGGAGAAACTCCATGGCAAGTTCGCCCACGACACTCCCGGCAAAGCGCACCACCAGACGACCATCGCCGGTGAACGTCCCCAACACACTCAGTTCGACATCCCACAAATCCGCCAGCTGTTGTAGTGCATCCAGTTTTGCCGACGGCACGGCCAGCACCATGCGCTCCTGCGCCTCGGAAATCCAGATCTCCCAGGGCGCCAGACCAGGATACTTGAGCGGGGCGCGCGCCAGATCGACATCGACGCCCAACGCTTCACCCATCTCGCCGATGGCGGACGAGAAGCCGCCGGCGCCACAGTCGGTGATGGCGGTGTAGAGTCCCTGGTCGCGTGCCGCCTCAATCAGTTCGATCAGCCCCTTTTCGGTGATCGGATCGCCGATCTGCACAGCGCTGCCCGCCAGCTCGCTGGTCTCGTGCGTCAGCTCGGCGGAGGAGAAGGTGGCGCCGTGAATGCCATCGCGGCCTGTGCGTCCACCCAACGCCACCACCAGATCGCCTGGTTGTGCGCCGGTGGGATGTTTGCCGTGCGGGAGCAGGCCGGCGCAGCCACAGAAAACGAGCGGATTACCCAGATAGCCCTCATCATAGATCACAGCGCCGTTGACCGTCGGCAGGCCGAGCTTGTTGCCATAGTCGCCCACACCAGCAACGACGCCTTCAGCGATGCGCGCCGGGTGGAGCATCCCTTCCGGCACCTGGTCGTAGGGAAAATCCTGTGGGCCAAAGCAGAGCACATCGGTGGTGGCAATGGGGCGCGCTGAGACGCCGATGACATCGCGCACCACGCCGCCGACGCCGGTGTTGGCGCCGCCAAATGGCTCCAGCGCAGAGGGGTGATTGTGCGTCTCGACCTTGAAAGCCAGGTCGTATTGATCATCGAAGGCGATGATGCCAGCGTTGTCCACAAAGGCCGAATGCAGCCACTCTGGCCGAACGGCATCGGTGGCGGCGCGCAAATATTGGTGAATCAGCCCATCGATCGTCTCCTGGCGGCGCACCGTGCCGTCGGCGTTGCGATGGGTGAAGTCGATCTGCGCTTTGAAGGTCTTGTGAACGCAATGCTCCGACCATGTCTGTGCCAGCGTTTCCAGCTCGACGTCAGTTGGGTCGCGCCCCAGGTCGGCGTAATGGCGCTGGATCGTGCGCATCTCAGCCAGGTCGAGCGAGAGCAACCGCGCCTTGCTGAGCGCCAGCAAAGCGGCGTCGTCCAGCCCGCGCACGGCGACGGTCTCCACCCGATCGCCGGCGGTGGCCTCCTGCCCAAAGTGCACGGCGATTTCACCGATGGCGTAATGTTGGACGGTCGTGTTGCACAGCAGTTGCCGCGCCAGCCTGCGCAGGTCATCGTCGGTGAGATCGCCGTCGAGTTCGTAACGCAAACCGGTGGCAATCTCGCACGCTGGCAGGCCGATCTCGACCATCCCGCGCTGCGCCTCACGCGCTGGCACGTCCGTCACACCGGGACGAAAGGCGACTTCGACAATGTGGGGCGAGGAGCGCAGCGCAGGGGGCGGGGCATCGTGTCGCCCGGCGACTGCGTGCGCAGGTGATTGAGCGCCTGACAATGATTCGGACGTGAGCGCCCCTCGCGCCTCGCCCCTCACAACTTGCCAGCTTTCCGTCACCGGGTCGGCCAGGAGCAGGGAACAGAGGCGCGCCAGGGATGCGTCGCCGGGGTCATGTTCAAGAAAGTAGAGCCGGACAACCTGGCAGGCGGTGACGCCGGCGACGCCAAGATTGGCTGCGCCGCGCAACACACTTTGTCCGGCGGCGGGGTGATTGCTGCGAACTTCGATACGAACAGCCATCGTGGATTCCCTTCTATCACCATTGAGGCTGAAAAGAGGAGGTTGACCTTATGACGGTGCATTACGGCGCGCCAAACCAGCGATTATAGATCTGATCATACGCACCGCTTGCTTTTACCTTGACCAGGGCGGCGTCGAGCACTTCCAACACTGCCGGCTTCGCTTTGCTCACGGCGATGGCGTAAACTTCTTCCGTCACCGGGCCGCCTGTGACGCGAATGCCAGCGGTCGGATTGCGCTTGATGTAGTCGACGATCACCGGAATGTCCACGATCACAGCATCCACTTCACCGGCAACCAGCGACTGGATGGCGTCTGGCGAGTCAGCAAACTCAATGATCTCGGCTGTAGTTTGTTGGGCGGCAAAGGCGGCGCCAGTGGTGCCTTTCTTAACGCCGACGCGCACACCCGCCACCAGACTCTCCGGCCCGGTGATGGCGGTGTTGTCCGTGCGAATGGCGATGCCTTGCCCCGGATTGTAGAAGGAGACCGGCGCCTTGCCGCTCTCGAAGTATGGCGCCGTGAAATCGACCAGCGTCTTGCGTTCCTCGGTCACCGTGATGGCGCTGATGGCGGCGTCGTATTTGCCATTTTGCAGACCATTGAAGATCTCGTCGAAGGGAGCGACGATATAGGCGACCTCGAAATCGCCCTCCGCCGCCATGGCGTTGAGCAGGTCAACATCGAAGCCGGCCAGCTTGCCCTCCCGCGTAAAGACGAAGGGCTCGAACCCTGGATCGATGCCAACAGTGATGACGGCGACTTGCGGGACAGCCGTAGCGGTGGGCGCCTCTGTAGGGAGAATGGCCGTCGGTTCCGCCGTTGGCGCCGGCGTGGCCGTTGGTGGGACGGGCGTCGCGGTCGGCGTGGGCGCGCCGCCGCATGCAGCAAGGATGAAGAATAGCATTGCAGGCACAATGAGACGCGACAATGCAGACATGGGCGACTCCCTCTATATACTCCTCTATCTTCAGCACCGATATGCTCAACCGCGCCAGTCTATCACGGCTTACCCTGCTGCAAAAGTGCGCCTGTGGTCAAAAAGAAGAAGCCGCCCCAGGGCTGAGGCGGCTATGGAGAGGGAAAAAAGAGGAAGCGTGGATGACAAAATGGGTCAGGGTTCGATCATCAGCACGCCCAAGAGGCAATGGGGTTGTTCGGTCGCTGTACACGCTGCGTTGAAAATAGGGTAGATGCCGGGCTGCTTGCACTGCCAGCGAAAAACGCTGCTTTCTCCGGGCGCCAACGCTGGCTCGGCATGAGGCTGGATGCCAAAGTCATCGTCCAGCAGCGCCAATTGCATCCGACATTGCGTGCGGTTGGTCACATGAATCTCAAGTTGTTCGCCGCGCACAGCGCGCAGTACGAAAGGACGCAGCAATGGGTTGGGCTGGCGGATATCCTTTGGCAGCATCCGCCGTACATAATCGACGCCAAGTCCGTAACGTTGCGCCAACCGCTGGGCATCCACATCTAGCTCAGCGCCCGCGCGCACCGGGCGTTCCGCTTCGCTCAAGCGCTGCGCCAGGTAATCCAGGATTGGAAGATTGCGCTGCAGCGCCAGAAATGGGCGTTCGGCATCATTGCCAGCGTGTGGCATCGTCATGACCACCAGGCGATAGACGCGCATTTCGGTCTCGGCGTCCATCGACTTTTTGGCTACGTTGACCGGGCGGCGATGCTGCGGCGTTTCGGCGGCGCTATAAAAGTGATAAGTTGCAAGCATGTGGCACCTCGTATGTTGAGTTCGACAGCAACGCCCCCTGCAGACGCAGCGCCGAGCGGCTGATTGACCGGTTGATTGCTGTTCATAGCATAGTCGTCACCGCGTTGATCGGGCGTTGATCCGCTTCGGGCGCAGCGCCTTCGCTGCAAGAAGCAGGCTGAAGGCATTCACGTTGGACAGCACGCCTTGTTGACCGTATACTGGATGCCAATCACTTTGATCCTGAAGCACCGGCCACTGCAATGCTCAATCTGAAATTGCTGGGCGCACCACAGATCACCTTGCACGACGCACCCTTCACCTTGCGTCGTAACAGCATCAAAGCGCGCGCGCTGCTCTACTACCTGGCGACGGTCGGAACGCTGGAGCCACGCGAACGGTTGGCCGGTCTCTTTTGGTCCGACTGGCCGGAAGCGAAAGCGCGCGCCTATCTGCGCGGCGAAGTGCACTTGCTGAGTGACCTGAAGGATGTATATCTACTCGACGCCGATGGCCGGCTGGGATTAAACCTGGAGCGATGTCGCGTCGATGTGCGCGAGGTTCAGCGCGTCCTTGCCGCGTCAACGGCAACGCTCGATGAACTACACGTCGCCAGCCGTCTTGTCACCGGCCCTTTTTTGGATGGGGTGGATTCGCAGCTGGAGGAAAGCTCGCCGCTCTTTGTCGAGTGGTTGATGTCTCAGCGCGACCAGATCGCCCGTCAACTTGACCAGCTTCTCTACCGCCTGGCCTGCGCCTGCGCCGACGAAGGCCGCATCTTGAACATCGGCATCGACGCCTGCACCGAACTGCTCGACCGTATGCCCGAACGCGAGGAGGTGCATCGGCTCAAGATGCGCCTGCTGGCGCTGGATGGACAACGCGGCGCCGCATTGAAACAATATGATGCGTGCGCCTCAGCCTTGATGGACGAGATCGGCGTGCTCCCTTCCGCCGAAACCAATGCCCTGTACGACCGTATCCTGGCCGGTGAATTTGATCGCCACGCACAACCGGTCGATGTCAGCGCCACCGAAGCTGCACCGCCCCGCGCCCCCTTCCAGGCCATCGCCCCGCCTGTGCACCTGGCTGGGCGCGCCCAGGAACTGGCGCAAATCGCAGCGGCGCTCACGCGACCGGGGCGCGGAGCCGTCGTCGCTGTGGTGGGAATGGGAGGCGTCGGCAAGACGGCGCTGGCGGCGGAACTGGCCGACCGGCTCCGCAACGACTTTCCCGACGGCGTGTTATGGGGGCGCGTCGCTACCGACGCGCCCCCTGACATCCTGCAGAGCTGGGCGCTCGCCTTCGACCGCGACCTGAGCAAGATTTCCGGCTACGAAGCACGCGCAGCGGCAATGCGCGACATCCTTTCAGACAGACGAGCGCTGATTGTGCTCGATGATGTTGTCGCCGGCAAACCCATCGATCTGCTGCTGCCAGGCGCGTCACCGTGCGCCGTGCTGATCACCACGCGCGACCGCGCCGAGGTGGCGCGTTACACCAGCGAGATCGTGGAGCTGAATGAATTGTCCACCGCCGCCGGGTTGGAGATGTTGACGCATCTGTTGGGCGAAGCCGTGATTGCGGCTGAACGCGCCGCCGCCGAGGAGCTATGCCAGTTGCTGGATGGGCTGCCGTTGGCGGTGGAGATTGCCGCACAGCGCGTCCTGGCGTCGCCGCGTCGCGACCTGGCGCGCATGGTGCGCAGCCTGCGTTCGGCCTCAGCGCGGCTGACCCATGGGATCAGCAATCGCTCGGTGCGCACCAGCTTCGAGGTGAGCTGGGAGAGCCTGGACGCGCCGCTGCGCCGCACCTTCGCCGTGATGGGCCTGTTCGACGGGCGCCCTTTCTCCGTTGCTGCGCTGGCTGCCTGCGCTGGCCTGGAGCCAGACACTGCGCTCGATCGGCTTGACTGGTTGGCAACGCTTTCGATGCTCAAGTTGGCCGAGGGTGACCGCTACGTACAGCACCGCCTGCTGGCCGATTTTGCCCTCGAAAAGCTGGCGGCGCTGCCCGACCGCTCCCAGGTGGAAGAGCGCTTCATTGCCTACTACCGCAGCGTCACCCAGCGCGCTGCCAGCGACTTCGTACAGTTGGAGCAGGAGTGGGATCACCTGCTGCACGCAATTCAGATCGCCCATGTGCAGCAGGCCTGTGGTGAGGTGCTGGCGTTGGTGGATGCGGCGGCTGCGCCCTGGTTTGTGCGCGCACGTTTTCACCAGGCGCGGCAGGGGCTGCAGGCCGGCCTTGACGCGGCGCGGACGTTGGGGGATGAGGCGCACATCACCCGCTTTGCCTTTTTCCTGGGACGGATTGCTCTGCGCCAGGATGATTACGCCGCTGCGCGCGAACTGCTTACCACAGCCATCGCCGGCTATGCCGCCGCTGGCAATCACTCGCGTATGGCGGAAGCGCTCGTGGATCTGGCTGACGTCGAGATGGAGCTGGGCGCCTACGTTCATGCCGAGCACAATCTTCAGCGTGCAGAGGCGATCTATGGCGCGTTGGAGCAGCCTATTGGCCTTGCGGCTGTGCGTTGCCGCGAGGCGTCGATTGCGTATGACCGCAATGACTTTGTTGCCGCAACGCGTTTGTGTAAAGATGCGCTGCAATTGTTGCCGGCTGAAGGCGGCGAGGTGGTGCGTTCGCGCACCCTGCGTCTGCTCGCCGACATTGCCGCACGCGAGAAGCAATATGCACTGGCGCAGCAATACACCACACAGGCGCAGGTCGTCAACGCTGCTATCAACGATCAGACCGAGTATGCCGCCATCCTCTTTGCGCAGGCCAAGCTGGCGCATTACTTTGGCAACGAGCAGGAGGCGCTCACCAGCGCGCGCCAGAGTCTCGCCGGCTACACGGCGATGGGCGACCGCAAAGCCGCCGCGGTGATCCATCTGCTGTTGTGTCGGATTTATCGGGCGCTGGGCGATCAAGAGAATCTGCAAGCGACAGCACAGCAAGGGCGTCGCCTGGCCGCTGAGTTGCAGGATGCGCAGATCGAGACATGGTTCGAGGAGTATGAGTGATCTTTATCAATTTGCCTGTATTTCCTCCAGATCAGGCGTATAGATGCGTCCGCGCACATCGCCTAGCGCCGTCGGCCAGCGTCCTGTGATCGCCTGCGTGATCTTGCCGGCGTGTTCGTGGCTGTTTTCGATGAAGAGCACGTAACGTTGCTGGATGCCCGCCGCCACTGTACCCGCCACATATAGCCCCGGCACATTGGTCTCCATCGTCGCCGGGTTGTGCAACGGAGCACGATTTTCCCCTTGCAACTGCACTCCCGCCATCTCCAACAAGGACTGATCCCCGCGAAAGCCGGTCGCCAGCAACACGAAATCGGTCGCATGGATGATGGCTTCACCGTCAACCGGCTGACCGTCGCGCGTGGGCGCCAACACGACGTGCGACGGCGTAATTGCCACCGGCGTTGTGGCGGGCAGAAAGCGGATCGCGCCCGCCTCGATCTGCGCCTGCAAATCGGGCAGGAGCCAGTGCTTGACGCGTTGCTCATCGAACCAGGGCCGACGATAGCTGATCGTCACCTGGGCGCCGACGCGCCAGCAACGCAGCGCCGCCTCAACCGCCGAGTTCTTGCCGCCGACAATCAGCAGCCGCTTGCGAAAGTAGTCGTGCGGGTCGCGGAAGTAGTGCGAGACGTGCGGCAATTCCTCGCCGGGAATATTGAGCCGCTGCGGAAAGTGCATATCGCCGATTGCCAGCACAACGCGCTGCGCCCGGTAGGTGCGTGGGCCTGTTTGCGGCTGCGTCGTGATCTGAAAGGTCTCACCCTGGTGCATCAACGCCGTGACCGGCTCGTAGGTCTGGATATGCAGGTCGAACTGCTCGACGACGCTGCGCAGATAGGCCAGGTATTCCTCGCCGGTGATGCGTTGTTGGTGGTTGTTTTGGATCGGGACGCCAGCGATTGCCAGCCGCTCGGTCGTGCTGAAGAAGCTCGTGTTGCGCGGCCACCAGGTCAGCGTGTGGCCGATCTGACCGGCGTCAAGGTGAAGCGTCTCCACGCCCGCACGCTTCAGACAGACCGCCAGCTCGATGCCGATCGGGCCGGCGCCGATGATGGCGACCTCATGCACCTTGCCAGAAGATGGTGCTGCGGTCATGGCAACTCAACTCTTTCCACTATATGGATCGGATGTTCAACCAGCGAGACGATGCGGCTGTCGACAATGGCGCCGCGTGCGTCAGTGTAAAAATCGATGTAGAAGGGCGTCGGCACATTGTCGGCAAGCGGCGCCAGCAGGGGCGGCAAAGGCGTTTCCGCAGCCTGATAGTAGGCAAATAGATTGGGACGCACTTCACGAAAGGGCAATTCACGCCGCAGCCGCCCCATCTCCAGCTCGATCCAGTGGGGCGTCATGCGGAACGCACGCATCACCGGTGCGTCGTCGAACTCCAGCGAACAGATCAGATAGATGCTCTCCGGGTAGTGGGCGTTCCAGGCATCGGTGGCGGAAGGATAAGCGACCGAGACCGGGTGTGAATGGTAGATCGCCATCATCTCGTCGCCCTGATCCTCGAAAGCAAATTGGAGCAACAGCGTCTCTGGATCGACCTCGTAGTTCTCGATGCGTTCGCTGGCAATGTTGCGTCCGCGCACCGCTTCGATGGCGGTCAACGCCCGCCCGCGCACAATGCCGCAAACCTCTTCTGGCTTGCCTTCGCGGGCGTGGGCGACAATGGCTTCTAACACGGCCGCCGGGATTGTCACTGCTTCAATAGCACACATTTTCTGCACATCCTTTTCATTGGCAATTCCCCAACACGCGGCTATGATACACGGGTATGCTGAGTCGTAACAAAGTGATTGATGCGCTACAGGCCAAGCGCACCAACTTCGAGGCTTATCAGGCCGGTCAACGCAGTGAGTTCGATCTGCGCCGCCAATTACTCGACCGCTTTCTTCAGATGACAGCGGCGGAGGTGGCGGCGCGCATTGTGGAGCGTGGGCAGGAGTGGCCCGGTGCACTGCCTACACCCGAACTCGACCAGGCCGAAAATCTCTGCCTGCCCTTTGACCAGCGTTGGCAAAATCACCAGGAAGCGCGGGCGTGGGCGCTCAAGACCCTGGCAGGAAAGCCGGTGGCTGCAGTTGATGGCAGCCAGATTCCGCCGAGCAAGGAAATTTCGGCGCCGGTGGGCGCCGTGCAGATCGGCTGGTACATCAACTACCATGCCGCCGGTGGGCGCTACGAGAAAGACGTCGCCTTCACGGTGCTGGCGCCGGATGAATTGGGCGAGGAGGAGGGCGGCGAGTTCCCGGATTGGCGCGTGAATCAACAGCGTTTCGTGGGTGAATGCACGCAGCTGGCTGCGCTGATGGCGCGCTTTGCCGCCGCCGGTGAGCGTCCACTTTGTTTCTTCGATGGTTCGTTTATCATCAGTTTTGCCGGGCAGATTCGCCCGGCGCGCGCCGAACCTTATCTCCGGGCGGTGCGAATGCTGCTGGAACGCGCCCAGACGCTGACGATGCCGCTGGTTGGCTTCGTCGATAGTTCGGGCAGCCGCGATGTCGTTATGCTGGTCAACACAGTCGCCGGCCCGCCCCACATGAGCTTGACCGACGGCGCACTCTTTGCGCCACTCCTGCCCAATTGGGGTGACCGCACGCCTTTCTTTATCTGTGCGCGTAACGATCCGCTCAGTCAGCAAGGGCAGGCCGATTTCTACCAGGATGTGGCGTTCTGCTACATCCGGCTGGCCGCAGAGCGCCCGCCGGCGCGCATCGAAGCGCCGCGCTGGCTGGTGGAGAGCGGCGAAGCGGCCGCCATCGTTGACCGCGTGCGCGCTGAATGTGTGATCGGCGCGGGCGGCTATCCCTACGCCATTGAGACCGCCGACGCCGTCGCCGTGCTCCAGCAGGCCGACCGGGAGCACTTCTACGCCCTGTTTCAGCAGTTCGCCGAACAACAGGGAATGCCCTTTCATGTCAGCCGCAAGCAGTTGAGCAAGCAGGCGCGACGATGAGAAGTGGGCGACCAATGGCCTGTGCTATAATCATGCACAATAGAGACGCAGATTGGTGTAATGTCTGG
This sequence comes from Anaerolineales bacterium UBA3905, assembly GCA_002391565.1. Taxonomy (GTDB): domain Bacteria; phylum Chloroflexota; class Anaerolineae; order Caldilineales; family Caldilineaceae; genus Caldilinea. The sequence continues at coordinate 23,766 of DGFH01000156.1, read as the reverse complement.
ACAGTGAGAGGGACGCCAAATGTGGGACGCAACGAAACAACACCAACTGAACGAACTACAACACCGCAAGGAAATATCTGCGCTAAACTCGGAAGAAGAGCAACTACTCACCTATCTTCTCTCTAAACTGGAGCAGGAAGAGTGGGCTGCTCTGCGCCCAACGTTGAGCCGACTGCGCGAGGAACAGTATCAACTCCAAAAAACATATGGTCAGATCAACGCTGACAACGCACTACTTGCTGCGATTGTGGAACGTCAGGAATATCTGCTGCAACGCACCAAGACCGTGTTGAATGGGCTGTTGGAAGAACACAAAGCGATCCAGGATGCGTATGCTCGGATCACTGGGTAGTGCTTGCTCCCCGATGTCACCCAATTCAATCCATGATCGAGCAAGCAATACGGAACAGTGTGCGACGCGCCTACCAATATCGTTGTGGTTACTGTGGCGTCCATGAAGACGAAGCCGGCACTCTACTAAAAATCGACCATTTTCGTCCACGTTCAGCAGGGGGCGATAGTGAGCTAGAGAACCTGGTATATTGCTGTCCAACATGTAACCGACGAAAAGGAGACTTCTGGCCTGTTGCAGAACAGGTCACGACTCAGCGGCTATGGCATCCTCATCGCGATCATCTGGACGAACATTTTTTTGAACATCTCGATGGGCGGTTGATTGCGCTGACGGAGACGAGCGCCTTTTATATAGAACGCCTGCAACTGAATCGGCCTCCTTTGATCACTCTTCGCCGCACGCGCCGGGAGGTTGCACTCATGCGCAATGGGCTAAAGCTTGCTCAGGAAGAGCAAACACGTTTGCGTCAGCGCGTAGAGACACTCTCACAGGCGCTTGACGAAGTACTTGAGCAATTAGCTCATCTGTCAATTTCTAGCTTGCAGCCCGGTGAAACCTCTGGCAAGACATGAGTATGTTGTGTCCGCTACACCCTCATCCCCTGCTAAAGTATTCGACTCAATCGATGGAAAGTCAATCATTCTATGACCAACGCATTCCTCTCCCTACACTTTGACGCCCTCGTTATCGACGGCCACTGCGACAGCATCGGCGACCAGCTTGAACGCAAACGCTGGCTGGGCGACCGTTCCCAGGAAGGCCACGTCGATCTGCCGCGCCTGCGCGAGGGCGGGATCGATGTCCAGTTCTTCGCCTGTTACGTGCCGACGCCCTACCAGCGTCATGGCGCTACAACTCATGCCCTGGAGCGGCTTGACCAGCTTCATCTGCTGGCCGAGCGTCTGCCCGATCAGTTCGTGTTGGCGCGCAACACCGATGACATCCTGCGCGCCAAGGCGGCGGGCAAGGTGGCCGGCCTTGCCGGGCTGGAGGGCGCCGAGGCGCTCGACGCCAGCATCGGCGTGCTGCGGCAATTTTATCGGCTGGGGTTGCGCAACCTGGGGCTGGCGTGGAACCATCGCAACGCTG
>DGFH01000156.1:1156-22173 GCA_002391565.1 Anaerolineales bacterium UBA3905 | reverse complement strand
GCGCAACCTGGGGCTGGCGTGGAACCATCGCAACGCTGCTTGCGACGGCGTCGCCGAAAGCCGCACGAACGGCGGTCTCACCGAGTTCGGCGTCAAGGTCGTTGAGGAATGCAACCAGTTGGGCATCATCCTCGACGTGAGCCATCTCTCGCCCGCTGGCGTGGCGGACGTACTCGCAGTGAGTCAGCGGCCAATTATCGCCAGCCACAGCAACGCGCGGGCGCTTTGCGACCATCCGCGCAATCTCACCGATGCGCAAATGGAGGCGATTGCGGCGCAGGGCGGCGTCATCGGCGTCACCTTTGTCGATTCTTTTCTTAACCGCGCCAATCCGCAAGAGGCCTCGCTTGACGACATCGTTGCCAACATCGAATATATGCTCGGCGTCGTCGGGCCGGATCACGTGGCGCTGGGCAGCGACTTCGACGGCTGGACGATGGCGCAGGAGATCAAGGACGCCAGTTGTTATCCGCTGATTACGCAGAAGCTGGTCGAACGCGGTCATACGCCAAAGGTCATCCGCCAGATTCTGGGCGAAAATCTCTTCCGCGTGATGCGCATCGTCATGGGGTAAGGTGGAGCGCCAAAGCTGCGCAACGCGACCTGAGCAAATGTGTCGGGTTATTGGTTAAGAACGAAAACGGCGACGGCTGTGGGTGTGACCGGGCGTCGCCTGCGAAAGTACAACCATGACCATACCGAACGAACACGAGCAACTCCAATCGAGTCCAGCGAACGACGCCGTTGTCAGTGGTGCGGACGCCGCCGACGATTCGTTGGTGGCCGCCATTGAACGCGTCACTCGCCCCAGCGCCGATTCAAGCTGGGATCTGGCGACCAAACGCACGGTTTTGGTGATCATGCTGGTGGGCGCCATCTATGTGATCTACATCAGCCGCGGGATCTTGCCGATGGTGTTGATCGCCGCTATTCTCTCCTATCTACTCAGCCCCATTGTCGGGCTGGCGGAACGCCTCAAGATCCCACGCGCTGTGAGTACGTTGGCAATCTATTTGCTGGTTGTCGTGGCGTTGGTGCTCTTACCGATCATCTTCGTGCCGGCGCTGGTTGACCAGTTGCGCGCCCTGGGCAACTTCAACGCATCCAGCACAGCGCATGCGGTGCTGATATGGATGAATGAAACAGTGCAGAGCCTGCCGACCGAGATCGTGGTATTAGGCTTCTCGGTGCCGTTGGGTGAATATATTAACCAAATTCAGACCAATTCGCAGCAGATCCAGTTTATCCCGTCGGTCAATGACATTCTGAACTATATCCAGAATTTTCTGAGCACCACCACGACGGTGGTCGGCAGCACCTTCAACATCGGCGTCAGTGTTGTGGGGGGCATCTTCTCCGTTTTTCTGACCGTGCTGGTCACTTTCTTTGTGAGCCTTTACATGACCATCGATGCGCCGCGCATCCAGGCTTACGTACACAGCCTCTTTCCGCCCTCTTATCGCTCGGAGCTGGCCGATCTGCTGCGACGTATTGGGCGCGTCTGGCAGGCGTTTCTGCGCGGGCAGTTGATCCTGAGCATCGTGGTGGGGGCAGCGACCTACCTGGCGTTGGTTCTGGTGGGTATGCCCGGAGCACTGATCTTTGCGATTCTGGCCGGGGTGCTGGAGGTGGTGCCCAACCTCGGCCCGGTGCTGGCGATGATTCCCGCCGTGATCGTGGCGCTGATTCAAGGCAGCGATGTCATGCGCGAGCTGGGCATCAACAACCTGGGCTTTGCCGCCATCACGATCGGCATCTACTTTTTGATCCAGCAGTTAGAAAACAACATCCTGGTGCCCCGCATCATTGGTGATAGCGTCAACCTGCATCCGATCATCGTCATCTGTGCCGTAGCAGTCGGGTTGACGACAGCGGGCATCTTGGGCGCATTGCTGGCGCCACCGGTGGCAGCCAGTTTTCGCGTGGTGGGCAGTTATGTCCACGCCAAGTTGCTTGACTATCCCCCATTTGAGGGGCGCCCGCTCAGCAAAGGGCCGCCGCGCACCTATCGGCGTAAAGTATCTGGCCGCGAGCTCGAGGCATTACGCAGCAAAGAGAAGATGTCTGGCGCCACAAGGACGACAGAGATGGCCAACCCATCCTCCGGGCAACTTGCCGCCAGCATGGGACAGGAATCTAATTCACCATTGCCAGCCAATAGCAATGGTGCAGGCGCCGATCGCGAGCGTCTGCTCTCTGAGCGCGAGCAGCCCGGCGTCTGAGATCGACTTTATCCCTTGACTCACCCTTTCCTGGTCGGTGGGTTTGAGTTAAGCGCACCCTGCTTTCCTTTTATTGTCTACGGATACACTCGAATTAAGATTGTAGTTCCGGCGGGAGGTGGTCGATGCGGTCATGACTGCGCAGCCGCCAGACCTCGCGCCCCGGATGTTCGACATACTCGAAGTGCGTGACGCCGGTGTTGTGCGTCCACACCTCGCAGCGACGCCAGGGGCCGATGTTGAAAATATGATCAAAAGCAAACTCGATCACACCGCCATGGCAGACAACCAACACCTGTTCGCCCTGGTGCTTCTCGACCAGCTCTTCGATGAAGACGCCCACGCGCGCCCGAAAATGCATCAACGTTTCGCTGGCCGGTTCTTTCATCACTGGCGCAAAGGGGCGTTCGCTGGCCCAAAAGCCGGCAAACTCGCCATGATGGTCGGCTTCGCCCCAGGGCGTGTGGTCGAAACGATTGTTGCCGATCTCGCGCACGCGATCGTCGAAGCGGATCGCCTGAGCATAACGCGCTGCCAGGGGCGCCGCCGTCTCACGGGCGCGCAACATCGTGCTGGCGTAAATGGCGGCGACATTGGCGAGATGGTCGGGCAGCCAGGCGGCCAACGCCGCCGCCTGCTGCTGTCCTAGCGGCGTCAGCGGTTGATCCCAGTTCGTGCCCGACCAGTCCGGGAGATTGACGTAACTTTGGCCGTGGCGGATCAGATACAGGTGCATAGAGTCTCCTTCTGAATAGTGTTCATACGACTTTCTATTGTACAGTAGACAGCGTGACTTCCCATTGTTCAACAAGGATGTGGCGTCATGACAGAACGCCTGGATTATCTGGATGCCTATCAAACCCACTTCACGGCGCAGGTGTGCGCGCTTCAGAGCTGGCGCGGTCAGCCCGCCGTCATCCTTGACCGGACATGTTTCTATCCGACTTCTGGGGGGCAGTTGCACGACGCCGGTCTGCTCGGTGGGGTCAGCGTTGTGGATGTTGTGGTTGAGGGCCGCGAAGTCCTGCACCTTCTGGCAGCGGCGCCATCTTTTGGCGTTGGCGATGTTGTCGAGGGCGTCATCGACTGGGCGCGGCGCTATGACCACATGCAGCAACATTCCGGCCAGCATTTGCTTTCGCAACTTTTCTATCAGCAGTGTGGCTACGAGACCGTCTCCGTGCATTTTGGCCGCGAAGAATCGACGCTTGATCTGGATGTGGCTGGAATCGATCCGATGCATCTGGAGGAGATCGAACAGGCCGCCAATGAACTTGCCTATTATGCGCTGGAGATTCGTGCTTACTTCGTCGACGATCGCACCGTGACCGGGCTGCCCCTGCGCCGTCCCCCCGCCGTCACCGGTCAAATTCGCATCGTGGAGATCGACGGCTTCGACTACTCGGCGTGTGGCGGGACTCACGTCCACACCACCGCTGAGATTGCGCCGATCAAGCTGTTGCGCCAGGAGCGCCGTCGCAACCAGACGCGGCTCACCTTTCTGTGCGGGCTGCGCGCACTACAAGATTACCGCACCAAACATCGCCTGCTGCTGGAAAGCGCGGCGTTCTTCAACGCCGATCCTGCCAGTGTGCCAGCGCTGACGCAGCGTTTGCACGCGCAGGTGCGCGAGCTACAGCGGGCAAATGCTTTCCTCCAGGAACAGGTGCTCGGCTACGAAATCGCGGCGCTGCGTGCTGCTGCGCCGCGCGTGCAGGGCGCTGCGCTTGTCGAATATCTCTCCGCCGACCGTACAGCCGATGCGCTTAAGCAGATGGCGGCGCTGCTGCGCGCCCAGCCTCAAACTATCGGCCTGTTGGCCTCGACAGCTGGCGACAAGCTCACGGTGATCTTCTGCCGCAGCGATGACCTGACGCTGCATGTTGGCAACCTGCTGCGCGACGCGCTGGCGGCCTTCGGCGGGCGCGGCGGCGGCCGGCCAGAATACGCCCAGGGCGGCGGCGTTGCGCCCACCGTCGCCGTCGAGCTGTTGGCGTATGCGCGTACATTGTTGAGTACGCCTACTCACGCATCCTGAGGCGTCGTTGGTGGATTTAACCTCTTTGACGCAGAGACGCAAGGGCGCAGAGAATGCACAGAGAGATGGCTGCACTCCGTGCAATTTTCTCTCTGCGCAGCTCTGCGTCCTCGCGCCTTGGCGTCAGATCTGGTGGAGTTCCATCATTCTCTGTAGAGCTGCCATCGCCTCTAATTCATTCAAATCGGCAGTGATTGGCGCGCGCCACGGCGCCTAGCCAGTGGGCGCTCGGTTTGGGCGTGCGCGCCTGCGTGGCGCGATCTACGGCGATGATGCCAAACTTTGGGGTGTAGCCGCTGACCCACTCGAAGTTGTCCAGCGCCGACCAGGCAAAGTAACCGCGCACGTCGATGCCGTCTGCAAGTGCATTCGCCACGTAGCGCAGCGCCCGTCGGAAGTATTCCACCCGCCGCGTGTCATCGGTGGAGGCAAGCCCATTTTCGGTGACGATGATCGGAATCCCGGCGACGGCGGCGGCGTGGCGAAGCGTGCCGCCGAGCGCTTCGGGATAGTACTCCTCGCCCATCTGATTCTTTTCCACCTCGGCGCCCGGCGGGATGACGCCTTCCGGCCCGACCACCATGCGCGCGTAGGTCTGCACACCTACAAAGTCATCGCTGCGTAACTGCTCCAGATAAACCTCCGCCATGTCGCGGCGGAACTCCGCAGCCTTGTGCTCGCCGTCCGGCCCCGTCTGGATATCGATCAGCGCCAGCGTCAGGCCAACCGGGAAATTGCCCGGCCCGGCGTGCAGCGCGTCGTAGGCGCGGCGGTGGGCGGCGAAGATGAGTTCGCGCATCTGCGGTTGCGTCACGAACTGGAACAAGCCTAGTCGCTCTGGCGCAACACCGAACGCTTCCGCCGCACTTTGCCAGAAAGGGCCTTCTTGGGGAGAGAAAGGCAGAATTTTCGCCAGAATCATCGGCAGGTTCGGCTCGTTGAAGGTGCACGCCGCGCCGATCAGGTCGCCCAGATGGCGGGCGGCGCGTTCACAGTAGCGGGCGAAGCGGTCGGGCGTCTTCGCATCCAGCCAGCCGCCAGCGCGGATCAACCAGCGGGGTGACGTGAAGTGGTGAAAGGTGACCACCGGCTGGAGGCCGTGTTCGTGACAGGTCGCCAACATGCGTCGGTAATGTTCGAGCGCGGCGTAGGAGAACTCGCCTTCCTCCGGCTCGATGCGCGCCCACTCGATGGAGAAGCGATAGGCGTTGAAGCCCAGCTCTGCCAGCAGCGCAATGTCGGCCGGATATCGATGATAGTGGTCGCAGGCGTCGCCGGACGGTTCGGCGTAGATCGTGTTCGGCAGATGCTCCAACACCCAGCTTTCGCTGTTGATGTTGTTCCCTTCCACTTGATGGGCGGCAGTGGCCGCGCCCCACAAAAACCCTTGTGGGAAGGTGTACTCGTTCATGCTCTTTCATCCTCTTGTGTCGTCAATATAGACCGACCTCATCCCAGTGCAGCCAGCGCCGCGTTCATTAAATCCATCGCTTCATCGGGCTTGGGTAGCAATTGTAAAGCCTGGCGCAGCGGCATATTGTGCTCATTGAACAGGATCGCTTTCAGGAAGATGGGCGCGCCGAGCTGCTCCAGCACATTCAGCATGGCCGTGCGCGCGGCGCTGTCGCTGACGATTTCGCCGATCAGATCATCCACCGTATACGGCCCACGCGCGTCCGGGTCTTGATAGGGGAGCGACCATTGCCAGACGCCAGCGCCGACTTCGGTGGGCGGCGTGTCGCTGCCGGGGAAGAAGACCTGCGCCGTCGTGTTCGGCGGGATGACTACCTTCAGCTCGATCCGTCCAGCTTCGATGCTCCAGGCGCACTCCGCCGGCCCATACGGGGTGAGATGGCGGGCATGGGCATGGGTCAGGCCGCCACCCGGACGCGGACGAATCTCCAGGCGGCGGTAGCCGGGTTCCGCCGGCGCCAGGCCACCGATCGTCCGCTGCATCCAGTCTGCCACTGCGCCTAGCGCATAGTGGTTGAAAGAGGTCATCTCGCCGGGGTTGATGGAACCGTCCGGCAGCATCGAATCCCAGCGTTCCCAAATGGTGGTGGCGCCCATCGTCACCGGATAGAGCCATGAGGGGCAATCGCGCTGCATCAACAGGCGGTAGGCCGTGCGGTGATGGCCGGTGCTGCACAGCGCATCACAGATCAGCGGCGTGCCCACGAAGCCGGTGCGAATGTGGTGATCGCCGGCCTGCACCAGTTCGGCCAGGCGATCGCCGGCGCGCTGACGCTGTGCGGCGGTGGGAAGCAAGTCGAATGCTAACGCCAGGGCATAGGCGGTTTCAGCGTCGTTCATCAGCCGACCGGCCGGGGTGATGTACTCTCGGGCAAAGGCGGTGCGCGCTCTCTCGGCCAGGTCGGCATAGTGCGCCTGATCCGCTGTACGTCCGAGCACCTGCGCAGCGCGAGCCACCAGGTCAGCAGAGTGGGTAAAGTAAGCGCTGGCAACGATCGCTTTGTCGGTGCGCGCTTGCCAGGGCTTGTCGGGCGGTGCGGTGGGGTCGAGCCAGTCGCCAAATTGAAAGCCGGTGTCCCAAAGCAGCCGATCGCCGACTTTGGCGGCCACGTAGTCAACCCAGGCGCGCATGCTTTCGAATTGCGCCGTCAGGATGTCGCTGTCGCCGTAACGCTGATAGAGCACCCAGGGCGTCACCGTGGCTGCGTCGGCCCAGGCCGCTGCGCCAGCGGAGGTCGCGCCCAACACATTGGGGATCACATGTGGCACTGCGCCGCCAGATTTGCGCTGCTCAATGGCTAAATCCGCCAGCCACGATTGCAGAAGGCCGCTGACGTCATACAAGAACGACGCCGTCGGTGAGAAGACCTGCAGATCCCCCGTCCATCCCAGGCGTTCGTCGCGCTGCGGGCAATCGGTGGGCACGTCCAGGAAATTGCCGCGCATACTCCAGACGACGTTTTCGTGCAGGCGGTTAAGCAATGGATCGGAACACTCGAACCAGCCGGTGCGCTCCATATCCGAATGCAGCACGACCGCTGCGACATCTTCCGGGCGCAGCTCACCGGGCCAACCGCTCACTTCGGCGTAACGAAACCCGTGAAAGGTGAAACGCGGCTCCCAACTTTCCGGTCCGCCGCCGCGCAGAGTGTAGCGATCGGTGGCTTCAGCCTGTCGCAAGGGGCGCACGCCCAGATCGCCGTTTTCCAGCACCTCAGCATGGCGCAGAGTCACGGTCTGCCCGGCCGGGCCCTGCACGGTGATCGCCAGCCGCCCCACCAGATTCTGGCCGAAATCGAGCAATGTCCGCCCCGACGGGGACCGGGTGATGGCGACAGGATGAATGCGCTCGATTCGGCGCACGGGCGGCCCCGATGGCGCCACCAGCGTCGTCAGGTCCCAGTCCAGCAGACGCACGCCGCGCCAGCCCGATGCATCGAACCCCGGCGCCGACCAGCCCACCGGCTCCAGTCGGGCATCGTAGCTTTCACCATCATAGATGCTGTTCATCAGAATGGCGCCTGTTGTCGCGCGCCACTGTTCATCGGTCACAATGACATCGTGGCTGCCGTCGGCATACTCGATTTCCAGCTGCGCCAGCAGCGCCAGACGGTCGCCCCAGATGTTGCGCTGCCCACCGCCAAAGCCGATGCGCCCCCGAAACCAGCCATCACCCAGTAGCGCACCGATGGCGTTCGTCCCTGCCTGGAGCAGCGCAGTTACATCGAAGGTTTGGTAGCGCAGGCGGTGATCGTACACCGTCCAGCCCGGCGCCAGGACATGATCGCCCACCACCACGCCGTTGATCTGCGCCTCGTACACGCCGAGCGCAGTGATGTAGAGCCTGGCCGCTTTGACAGGGGCGCGCACCGCAAACTCATGGCGCAGATAAGGCGCAGGATTGGCGCGGCTTGTGTCTTCGTCCCAGTCCGGCGTGATGAACCGGGCGCGCCAGTCGCTAGCCTTCAGCAGGCCGGCTTCCACCGTAACAGGCGCGCTCCAGGGAGAGATGCTGCCATCTTCGCCCCAAACGCGCACCTGCACGGTGACTTGTTCGCGCGCCTGCAGCGGTGTAAACGGCCAGGCAATCAACACGGATTGCCCGGAGGCGATGCGTCCGGTCTCCCCGCGCACCTGGCCGCCAGCGTGACGACAGATAATCTCGTAGGCCGCCTGCCGCCAGTTGCGTGCCTCGGTCGTGACGCGCCACGAAAGGCGTGGGCGTGCAGCGCCGATGCCCAGCGTCTCGCGCAAATGCTCGATCTGCAAGCTCAGGTCAATCGATGTGGATTCAGGCATGGTCATATAATGCTCCCAGGTGTGTTTGGTGGATGCCAGGCATTTGGACTTTTCAGCATACATCACGATCAATCGGTCGCCAAGCTCTGGCCAGGCGCCGTCCGTACGCCGCTCAAGAGGCCATTGGGGTGGCGTCAGCCGAATGACTCCCAACGCCGATCCTGCGCTTGTCGCCTGTTTCCCATCTGATGTATAGTGCCCACAATCGCTTAACCTGAATTTTCGCATCAGCGCCGTTTGGCAATCTGGCGCACCGATGCGCTCTCACCATCGACGGCATGAGCCATGCGTTCCACTCCATCTGCTGAAACGCGCCCGCGCGTGTTGATCCTCGATCCGATTCATCCGGATGGCGTACAATTGCTGCAAAGCAGCGCCGAAGTTCACATTCACAGCGGCCCGCCGCTGGACGAAGCCGCGCTCTGCAATCTCATTGCGCCCTATCAGGCTGTCATCACACGCGGCCGGACATCAATCACGGCGCAGGTGATAACAGCGGCCCCCAACTTACGCATCATCGCCCGCGCTGGCATGGGCGCCGATAATGTTGATGTCGCTGCCGCCGAAGCGCGCGGGATCGAGGTGACGCCGCCGCCGGACGCCGCCGCCGTTGCCGCCGCCGAGATGACGCTGGCGCTGATCTTTGCGGTTGCGCGTCAACTGGCCTGCGCCACCCAAAGCGTCAGCGCCGGACAGTGGGAACCGGGCGCCTTCATTGGCATGGGGCTGACGGGCAAGACGTTGGGGATCGTTGGATTGGGGCGCGTTGGCCGTGAGGTGGCGCGACGGGCGCTGGCGCTTGGGCTGCGCGTGATCGTTAACCAGACGCGCGCCACCAGCGAGCTGGCCGAGGAATGGCGCGTGGAACAGGTCAACCTGCGCGACTTGCTGCAGCGCGCCGACTTCGTTTCGCTGCATGTGCCGCTGCGCCCAGCCAACCGCAACCTGATCGGCGCGGCGGAACTGGCGCTGATGAAGCCGACTGCCTATCTGATCAATACGGCGCGCGGCGAACTGGTCGATGAGGACGCGCTGCTGGCGGCGCTGGAGGCCGGACAGATCGCCGGCGCTGCGCTCGATGTCTTTGTCAACGAACCACAGCCCAAGCCTGCGTTGGTGCGCCATCCGCGCGTGTTGGCGACGCCCCACATCGCCGGCGCCACCGAAGACGCGCGGCGCAGCGCCGCGCTCACGGCGGCCGAACGCGTGCTGGCCGTCTTGGGGCGACCGCGCCGCGCCGAGACGCTGGGGCTGCGGCTGGTGCCCACTGATCAGGTCTTCCCACACGAACGCTTTCATCCGGCGCGCGTCGAACGGTTGAAGAAGCGGCTGATGCAGGAGGGGCGGCTGGTCAACCCACCGATCGTAGCCGAAATGAGCGGTAAGCGCTACGTAGTGCTGGACGGCGCTACGCGCGTGACTTCTTTTCAGCAGCTCAACATCCCGCACATCATCGTGCAGGTGGTCGATTTCCAGCGCAATAACGTCAAGATGAACACCTGGTTTCACGTCGTTCACGGCGGGCGCGCTGAGAGCCTGGTGCAGGTGGTCGGGCGCGTGGCAGGTCTGCAGTTGACGCCATTGCCGGTCGAGACGCTGCCCCATGCGCTGTGGGAACGCAGCGCGCTTGGCTATCTGATCACCGCCGAGCGCAGCGGTTATCTGCTTGAGCTGACCGATCGCAGCAACGGCGACTGGATCGACGTGCTGGTGGAATTGGTTGACGCCTACGGCGCGTGGGGCGATGTGGGGCGTACACTCGACACCGACCTCGATGCGCTGCAGGCGCAGTATCCTGATCTGGCCGGACTGTTCGTGTACCCGCAGTTTGCGCCAGAGATCGTAATCCAGGTGGCCGAACGCGGTCGCCTGCTGCCGGCCGGCATCACGCGGTTCCTGATTCCCGGACGCATTCTGCGTCTCAATGCGCCGTTGGACATGTTGGCCGCTGGCGTCACCCTCAGCGCCAAGGCGGATTGGCTTGACCGCATCGTTGAGGAGAAACTCGCCAATCGCGGAGTGCGTTACTACGAAGAACCGGTCATGCTGCTGGACGAATAATCATGCTGCGCGCCACCTTCACTTTTTACGGCAACCTCAACGATTTTCTGGCAGAGCGACGGCGTCACGCGTTCATCTCCTTGCAGTTGGCGGAGCACGCCGCAGTCAAACATCCCATCGAGGCGTTGGGCGTCCCTCACCCGGAGGTTGCCGCCATTCTGGTCAATCGGCAGCCGGTTGATTTCGCCTATCGCCTGCAAGATGGCGACCGCGTCGAAGTCTACCCGCAGGAAGTTGTGCATCTGCTGCCGCGTTATCTGCCATTGCGCCCACCCACGCCGATGCCGATTTGCTTCGTGGCGGATACACATCTGGGGCAGCTGGCTGCATACTTACGGCTGTTAGGCTTTGACACGCTGTATCGCAACGACTACGACGATGCACAGCTTGCCGAGATTGCGGCCATGGAGCCACGCGTGCTGTTAACGCGCGATCGGGGGCTGCTCAAACGGCGTATCGTGGTGCATGGCTACTGTGTGCGCGAGGTCGATCCCCGCGCACAGATTGTCTCCGTGTTGCGGCGCTATCGGCTCAGGGGGTGCATCCAACCCTGGCGACGCTGCACGCATTGCAATGGCCTGTTGCGCGCCGTGGATAAAGCGACCGTGCTCGATCGTCTGCAACCGAAGACAAAACGGTATTACGACGAGTTTCAGCAATGTGCAGCGTGTGGACAGGTTTACTGGCAAGGGTCGCATTTTACGCAGATGGCGGCATTCGTCGATGCGGTGCTGGCGCAACTGTAGCTTGCCTGGCGCGTGAAAAGGCGACAACCATTGTCGCGTCCGAGGCGATGCCCCGCGTAAGTGTTTTCCGCCTTCAACTCTTCGGCGATTCAGACTTCCCAAACATGAAATCCCAGATCAATGCATGGACAACTTGCTCGACCTGCGCATGATCGTCGGTGAAGATGGGGGCAGTGGCGGGTGGTGCGGCTGGATGTGCAAAGCGAACAGCCGCTTGCGCAAACTCCCTGAATTCAGAAGGAAGCGCGTCGGGCAGGTTGGCGACATTTTCCTGAAAAGTCGTCAGCGTTGTGGGACGCTGCGTCGCCACCACCAGCGAATTTGCCAGCGTCCCCGGCGGCCCCGGCTCGTCGATGACGAAGACGCTGGGGAAGACTTGTTGCAGTGTGGCGGCCATTGCTTCGACCAACGCAGCGTTGGCATCGGTGCGTCCCACATTGATGGCAACGACGCCATCTTCGCGCAAGTGTGCTTGCACAAGCCGGAAGAACTCCACTGTCGTCAGGTGAAAAGGGATGTAGGGTGGGCGGTAGGCGTCAATGGCGATCACGTCGAAGCGGGCGTCGGCGGGTTGTTGCGCCAGCCAGCGCCGCCCATCCGCTGCCACTGCGGTGTAGTTCGGCCAGTTGGCATCGAACAGTTCCTGTCCAACGGCGATAATCTGTGGGTCTAGCTCCACGCCGGTGATGGGGATGCTGCCGTAAATTTCAGTGTAGAGTCCTGGCACTGTGCCGGCGGCCGCGCCGATGAGGAGTAGATTGGAAATTGGAGATTGGAGAGTGGAGATTGGAGCGTTGCTCGATGCGGACGTGGCGCCAGAATCGGAGAATGTTCTCCTCTCCAATCTCCAATCTCTAAATAACGGCGCCAGCAAGAAGTAATCCCAGATGCCCTGGCTGAGCAGGGCGTCGGGATGGTAAACGCTGTGGATGCCAATGCCGTCGTTGAGCTTAAGGTGGCGTTCGCTGCCCCACTGACGCACGGCGATATAGTTGAATGCGCTCTCGTCCTCGTAAATAATGGCGCCCGTCTTGCCATCGTCCCAGGCAGCGCGCACGCCCGGCGGCTGCCACAGCAAAGCCATCATCAGCACCACTGCCAGCGCCGTCACCGGCGCCCAGCGGTGCGGCTGCCGCCAGGCGCTGATGCTTACGGCGACAAGCAGCGTCGATGCCAGCAGATAGAACGTCCAACGTGTGCCAAACGTCGGGATCAGCCACAGCACCGGCAAGAACGCCCCGAACAGGCTGCCCGCAGTGGCGACGGCGGAGAGGCGACCCGCGGTTTGGCCGAGATGAGCGAGAGAGAGATGAGGAGAGAGGGAGATTGGAGATTGGAGATTGGGAGATTGGAGATTGGGAGATTGGAGATTGGGAGATTGAACGGATGGGAGATGGGGTGAATGCGTTCTTGAGGCTGTCTCTGCCACCGGTTCTCTATCGTCCGCTTGGGTTTCCCCGCCTGATCTCTCAATCTCCCAATCTGCTCTTTTTTCTTCCAATGCCAACCGCACTGCCCAGGGCGTTGCTGTGCCCAGCAGGATGGCGGGGATGCCGAAAAGCAGGCCGACGGCCAGTAAGGCGCCGAGCAGCAAGTCCGGCGTGAACGTTGCCAATCCCTGCGCGGCCAACTGCAGCACCGGCGTGCTCATCAGTGGCGCCAATGCCACACCCAGCGCGCCGACGCTCAAGATCAGGTCCAGTTCGCGCCGACGCGGGAAGCGGTCGGCCAGCCAACCACCCAGCCAGGCGCCGACCGCCAGACTCAGCAAGATCAGCCCGATCAACGCCGCCCACACGATCTGACTATTGCCGAAAGCTGGTTCCAGCAGGCGCGACGCGCTCAACTCCATGCCCAGCGTGACCAATCCTGCCGTAAAGACAAGCAAGTAGAGTGATCGCATGATGGGGAGTATAGCACACGCTTGCGGTGCACCTGAGAGAGTATGGGGCGCCGTGAGCGTGTACGACATGCTTGAGGCATGATTTGGGCGTCACCGGGGTGAGGCGCGTGTATCCAGTTGATAGGCCAGGAGTGCTGCGAGGAGAAAGGCTACACCAAGCACACCAGACGCCAGCGTCCAGGTCCAGTGCGCCCAGAGACTGGCGGGTGAGTCGATACGGACATAGGTGGGCTGTGTAGGATCATAGACCACAGTGACGGCTTCATCGACTGTGTAGGCTGCCGGCCAACTACCCTCGGTGGTGGGCAGGCGTTTGCGGCTGCCATCGGGCAGTGTGAAGGAAACGATCGGGTAAAAAAACGTGTTGCCTTCGGCGTCGGTGCGCGTCGTCAGGTCTGTCACGAAACCGTTGATGCGAATTTCGCGGTTGAGCGTGTGCTGCGCCTGAATGCCAGTGATAACGCCAACGGTCAACATCAACAGTGCAATGCTTAGAAAGAGCCAAAGCAGAAATTTTTCCATTACCGCCTGCTGCAAAAAAGGCTAAGTGGGCGTCACCATTGCACGACCAGCCGATACTCACCATCGCTGCGGGTCACGCGCAGATCAGCAAGCCGTCCGACCACCGCCGTAGCGCCGGCAGCGAGCAATTCATCCGGCGCGTGCGTTGCAGCAATGCTTAGAACCTGCATACCTGCGTGGCGACCAGCCTGAATGCCGGCTGGCGCATCCTCCACTACCAGACAGCGCGGTGGCGTCACGCCTAGACGCGCTGCACCCAGCAAATAGGGTTCGGGCGCCGGCTTGCCCTGCGTTACATCATCTGCCGTGACCATCTGCGCCGGGATCGGCAGCCTGGCTGCCCGCAGCCGCGCCTGCGCCAGGTCACAGTTGCCCGACGTGACGATTGTCCAGGCTTCGGTCGGGAGTGTTTCCAGCAACTGGCGCGCTCCCGGCATGGCTGTCACGCCCTCGGTGTCGGCAATTTCCACGGCTGTCAACCAGGCCGCCTCCATCTCTGCGTCCAGATGAGGCGCCACCTGCCGGATCGTCTCGACCGAGCGGACGCCGTGCGCCACCTGCATGATCGCGGCCAGGTCGATGCTATGGCGGTCAGCCCATTTCCGCCAGTTTCTTACAATCGCCGGGGAAGAGTCAATCAAGACGCCATCCAGATCAAAGAGCAGGGCGTCACAGGTCAGGATGTACATCGTTTCATGTTCCTTATGTCACCAATCGCGGTCGGTATTGCAACGCTTCAGCCAGATGGTGCACCTGGATTTTCGGCTCACCGGCCAGGTCGGCAATGGTGCGCCCCAGCTTGAGGATGCGGTGATAGGCGCGCGCGCTCAGATTCATTTGCTGCATGGCGGCGCGCATCAGGTTGCGTCCAGCCTCGTCGATCTCACAGAATGCCTGCACCTCGGCGGGTCCCATGTCACCGTTGACGATAACGTGTGGTTTGCCCCATTGCCGGAAGCGCTCTTCCTGCACCTTGCGCGCAGCCTCCACCCGCGCCCGAATCGTAGCCGAATCCTCGCCAGCTTCGAGTGACGCCAGCTTTTGAAAGGGCACGCGCGCCATGTCGAGGTGAATGTCGATACGATCGAGCAGCGGGCCAGAAATGCGTTGCTGATAGCGCTGCACCGCCGAGAGCGAGCAGGTGCACTGCTGGCGTTCGTCGCCGTAGTAGCCGCAGGGACAGGGATTCATTGCCCCAATCAACTGGAACGCTGCGGGAAAGCTCAATGAACCACTGGCGCGACTGATCGTGACAACTTTATCCTCGATCGGCTGGCGCAACGTCTCCAAGTTGCGGCTGCCGAATTCCGGCAGCTCATCAAGGAACAGAATGCCCCGATGCGCCAGGCTGATCTCGCCCGGCTTGGGCCAGCGCCCCCCACCCACGAGACCGGCATGGCTGATGGTGTGATGAGGCGCGCGAAAGGGGCGCATGCGGATCAGAGGTTCACCCGCCGGCAGTGCGTCCGCCACAGAATAGATGCGCGTAATCTCCAATGCCTCGCGCAGCGTTAGACGCGGCAGGATCGATGGCAACGCCCGCGCCAATAAGGTCTTGCCAGCTCCTGGCGGCCCTTTCATCAGGACGTTGTGACCACCAGCACAGGCTACCTCCAGCGCGCGTTTCGCATGTTCCTGGCCTTTCACTTCACGAAAATCGACCGGATAATGGGGCGCGTCGCCGTTGTCAAACTTCAAGATGTGCTCACGACGGGTGATCAATTGCTTCCCAACCAGGTGGTTGACGATGTCGCTTAACCCGCCGACCGGGTACACTTCAACGCCTTCGACCAGGGCGGCCTCGGCGGCGTCGCTGGCAGGCACGAAGAGGCGTCGAAAGCCCAACTTCTGCGCCATGCCCGCCATGGGTAAGACGCCGTTGACGTGACGCACACTGCCGTCAAGACTCAACTCTCCCAACACCAGGGCGTCATCCATGTCAGCTGGAATCTGACGTGTAGCTGCGAGAATGCCCACCGCAATGGGCAGATCGTAGGCGGGGCCTTCCTTGCGCAGGTCGGCAGGCGCCAGGTTGACGGTGAGGCGATGTTGTGGGTAGAAAAAACCGCTGTTGGTGATGGCAGCGCGCACGCGTTCGCTGCTTTCGCGCACCGCCGTGTCGGGCAGCCCCACCAGCGTCACTTTCTCTAGCCCGCTGGCGATGTCCACCTCAACGTGAACAGCCTGTGCATCCAGGCCGACGACGGCGCAGCTATGCACTTGCGCAAGCATGGGCGGCTCCTTTCGAGGGAGATGCAATGACAATGGAAACACCCACTTTATACACTGAGGATGGATCGGAATTAGTCTGACAATTGACGCAAAAAGCGAGCAGCGTTTATCGGTAATTCCGGCGCGCAGCAGAGGATCGCCGCTACGGGCGCGGTGTGTAGCGAATGCCGTCCACGCCAGCGACGACCAGATCGGTGGCAAGGTGCAGAAACAGCCCATGTTCGACGATGCCGGCGCGTCCTTCCAGCTGGCGCGCCAGATCATCGAGATCGTGGATTGGGCCAAAGTGCACATCGACGATCCAGTTGCCATTGTCGGTGACAAAAGGCTGTCCGTCTGCGGTCAGACGCAGATCGACCTGTCCGCCGAGAGCTTCAAGAAAGCGCACCTGCGACGCATAGCCGTAGCGCATGATCTCGATCGGCACCGGCCAGGCCACGCCCAGCTGTGGTGAAAGTTTGCGTTCATCAACGACAATGACAAGGCGACGGCTGGCCTGCGCCACGATCTTTTCGCGCAGCAGCGCGCCGCCGCCGCCTTTGATCACGTTGAAGGCCGGATCGACCTCGTCGGCGCCGTCAATGGTGATGTCGATCTCACGGGGCAAATCCTCCGTGAGTAAGGGGATGCCCAGCGCCTCGGCTTCGTGCAGGGTGGCCGTCGAGGTGGCAAAGCCTACAACGTCGCGCAGCGCCCCTTCGCTCAGCAGGCTGGCAAGCCGTCGCACGGCATGAATGGCGGTGCTGCCGGTGCCCAATCCAACCACCATGCCGGACTCGACGAAACGCACGGCGTATTCGCCTGCTTCGCGCTTGAAGTGGACATAGGGATCGGCTGCAATCGCGAGACCAGACATGGCGTAATGCTCCTCCAGTGGTGTAAGTGCAGCAGTTTAGTGTGACGACATCCGTTCCAGGCCATAGCGTGCGACGCCGATCAAGGCGGCCTGGGTCAGCACGATGTGGACGGGAATCCGACCGATCATCTCAGAAAAGCGCCCTTTGTTGGTGAACGCTTCCATGAAGCGCCCCGTGCGCAGTAGCGGTAAGATGCGCGGCGGGATGCCGCCGCCCAGGTAGATGCCGCCTGTCGCCAGCACTTTCAGCGCCAGGTTGCCGGCCTCGGCGCCCAGTACGGAGACAAACATTTCCATCGTTGCCAGGCACAGCGGATCAGGATTCGATGCATCCAGCGCAGCCTGCACGATCAGCGGCGTGCGGTCGCCAGCTTCAGCCAGGCGCAGCGCCAGCTCTGGCGACTCTGGGATGCCCACGCGTTCGCGGAAGAAGTCGTAGATGTTGGGGATACCAATACCGGAACAGATGCGCTCGTAACCGGCATGACCAAAGCGGTCGAGCAGGAAGCGCGCCAGCTCCATCTCGGTGTCATTGTTGGGGCCGAAATCGGTATGCCCACCCTCTGAGGCGTAGGCCATGTAAGCGGCGCCTGTCCACACCAGAAACGCTTCCCCCAGACCTGTCCCCGGTGCAATGACGCCGATTGCGCCGTACTCGGCCGGCTCACCCTTGTTGAGCGTCTCCAGGTCAGAAGGCGTCAATTGTGGCACGGCGTAGGCTGTAGCTTGCAGGTCGTTGAGCAGCCAGACGCGACGCAATTTCAATTGGTCGCTCAGTGCAGCTCCATCCACCACCCAAGGCAGATTGGTCAACTGCGCCCGGTTGCCAACGACCGGCCCCGCCACGTCAAAGCAGGCATATTCGATGGGAAGGTGGGTTTGGTCTACAAATTCCTGCACCATATCCGCCAGATCAGCGTAGTGTGCGCTGGGAAATACGGCCTCCGCCACAGGGCGGCGCGGTCCTTCCGCCAGCGAAAAAATCGCAAGATGTGTTTTCGTGCCGCCGATGTCGCCTGCTAACAGCATGGATCGTTTCTCCTCACAGAGTCAGGTTATCAAATCACGCAGCACATAACGTCGCCGCGTACAGAGTGCCAGGATTATACCATGACATCTGTTGGCGCCTGTAGATGGTGAGCGCTGCGACTTGCATCATGTGCATATCGTCTATCGACGGCGCTGTTTTTCTTTCCGACATTTGTTTGACACCTTTGATTCCACGCGGTAGACTCACAATATCAGTTCTGAAAAGGTTTCTCACTTCCGCCTGGCGTATTGGGCATGGCAGCCAACACGGCACAGTGGCTGCATCCAGGAGCGCGCTATGCAGATCGCCGCCTTTCCCAAATGTTACCTCGATGACATCTCCCTGCACCGCACGATGACTGTCTTCGACTGGATCGAGATGTCGCGTGCTCTGGGCGCCGAAGGGTTGGAGATGTACGAAGGCTTTTTCACCAGCCTGGACGACGCCTACATTGACCGCGTGGGGGAGGCAATCGCTGCCACCGGCTGCGCCATGCCGATGCTCTGTTGCTCGCCCGACTTCACCAACCCAGACGCCGACGCGCGCAAGCGTGCAATCGAGCACGAAGCTGAGATGATCCGCGTGACGCGACGCCTGGGCGGACCGCGCGCCGCGTGTCGCATCCTCAGCGGGCAGCGCTACCCGGAGGTGTCGCGTGCGCAGGGCGTGGCGTGGGTGGTGGAGGCGATCCACACGCTGCTGCCAGTCGCACGCGAATATGACATCGTGCTGGCGATGGAAAACCATTACAAGGATGGCTACTGGCGCTGGCCCGAATTTGCGCAGAAGATGGATGTCTTCCTGGAGATCGTCAACGCCATCGACGACCGCACCCACTTCGGCGTGCAGTACGACCCGTCCAACGCCATCGTCGCAGGCGACGATCCCATCGATCTGCTGGAACGCGTCAAAGATCGCGTCGTCACCATGCACGCCAGCGACCGCTATCTGGAGCCGGGCGCTACACTCGACGAGCTGCGCCAGACCGACGGCACCATCGGCTACTTCGCCAAGCTCAAGCACGGCGTCACCGGCAAGGGGTTGAACGACTACGACCGCATCTTTGCGATCCTCAAGTCGGTCAACTACCAGGGCTGGATCAGCATCGAGGATGGCATGAACGGCATGGAGGAAATGAAGGAGTCGATCGACTTCCTCAAACGGATGCGCAAGCGCTATTTTTTGTGAAAGCGGAGATCGGAATCGACCGCGGATGACGCGGATTGGGCGGATGCACGCGGACACCGTCGCCCCCAATCTCTCCTCTCCAATCTCTCAATCTCATCATCTCACAATCACTGAGGTTCCAATATGCGTGCAGTCGTGAAGTACGGGCGCCAGCCCGGCAACGTGGCAGTGCAGGAAGTGCCCGAACCGACCATCACACCTGAACAGGTGCTGGTGGAGGTCGGCGCGGTCGGCGTATGCGGCAGCGACATCCATCTCTGGCACGAAAACCAGAGCTGGACGATCCAGTGTCCGGTGATCCTGGGACATGAATGGGCGGGCACGATCGTCGAGGTCGGCGAGAACGTGGCGGGCTGGACAGTGGGCGAGCGCGTGGCGGTGGAGACGGCGGCCTTTGTCTGCGGCCAATGCACCTACTGTCTGACCGGCGCCTACCACATGTGCCCACATCGCAAGGGCTACGGCAACCTGATCGACGGCGCCATGACCCGATACGTGGCCGTGCGACCAGGCATCCTCCACCGCATCCCGCGCGGCGTTTCCTTCGAGCACGCCGCGCTCACCGAACCGGCGTGCGTAGCGACGCAGGCGCTCACCGTCAACAGCCGCATCAAACCGGGCGACACCGTGGTGATCCAGGGTGCGGGCACGATCGGCATCATGGCGCTGCAGATTGCCCGCATCAGCGGCGCGGGCGCCATCATCATGCTCGGCACCGATGTGGATACGCAGCGCATGGAGGTCGCACAGGAGCTGGGCGCACACTACACTGTCAACGTGCAGCGTGACGATGCCGCCGGCTTGCTGCATTCGCTGGGCGACGGCTTTGGCGCCGATGTGGTGGTCGATTGCACGGGCGTCAGCGCGGCGCTGAAACAGGCGTTGGAACTGGTGCGCCCGCTGGGCAGCATCGTCAAGATCGGTTGGGGGCCGCAGCCGCTCAACTTCAGCCTCGACCCGCTCGTGGCAAAGGCCGCCACGCTACAAGGCTCCTTCAGCCACACCTACGCCACCTGGGAACGCGTGCTCAACTTGATGGCGACGGGCCAGCTCAACCTTGACCCGATGATCGGCGGCGTTTACCCGCTCGCCGAGTGGGAGACCGCCTTCCACGCCATGGAGGTTGGCGAAAACGTCAAATCGGTGTT
Organism: Anaerolineales bacterium UBA3905; assembly: GCA_002391565.1. Classification (GTDB taxonomy): domain Bacteria; phylum Chloroflexota; class Anaerolineae; order Caldilineales; family Caldilineaceae; genus Caldilinea. The sequence goes on along the minus strand of DGFH01000156.1, from coordinate 1,955 downwards.
GGTGTATGAATGAGGGGCGAGTTGCGAGGGGCGTAGAGAGGAAATCCGCCTCAATCCGCCCAAATCCGCGTCATCCGCGTTCTATCGAGGGGCGACACAATTCACAATTGACGATTCACGATTCACAATTCAAACAAAACCATGGAACCGATCATCCAAATCTCACTAGACCTGACCAACATCGATGAAGCGCTTGCAGTCGCCCACGCCGCGGTGCGCGCCGGCGTCGACTGGCTGGAGGCGGGCACGCCGCTGATTCTGGCGGAGGGGCTGCACGGTGTGCGTGCGCTGCGCCGCGAATTTCCCGATGTGCCCATCGTCGCCGATCTCAAAACGATGGACGGCGCCGGGCTGGAAGCCGAAATGATGTTCCAGGCCGGCGCCAACATGGTCGTGGTGATGGGACAGGCGCACGACGCCAGCATCATCGAGCAGGTGAAGATGGCGCGGAAGTACGGCGGCAAGGTCATGTGTGACGTGATGCTCTGCCCGGACAAGCCGGGGCGCGCCCGCCGCGCCGAGGAGCTGGGCGTCGACTACATCATCGTCCACACCGGCTTCGACGAACGCAACATGATTGCCGGTCTCAGCCCGCTCGACGACCTGCCCGGCGTGCTGGCGGCGGTGACCATTCCCGTGCAGGCAGTCGGTGGTCTGAGCATCGACCAGGCGATCCAGACGCTGGAAATGGGCGCCGAGATCGTGGTCTTCGGCGCGCCGCTGGTGATCAGCGGCACGGAATTCAAGCCCGCCGACCCCGACTTCGAGCCGATTATCCGCAACATCGTCGAGCGGGTGA
>DGFH01000156.1:0-992 GCA_002391565.1 Anaerolineales bacterium UBA3905 | reverse complement strand
CGTCGAGCGGGTGAAGCGGACGAAGGTAGGGGCGAGGGGCGAGGGGCGAGGGGCGACGTCGTAACGACCATCCATTCACCATTCTGACCAACCATGAACGCACGGCTTCTCGAACAAATCAGCAACCTCCGCTTTCCGGCGCACCTGCCGGAGACGCTGCTCGAAATCGAGCAGGATTTTCCCGCGTCGCGTCTCGACGACATCCCAGCGGCGGTGCGGGCGGCGCTGGCAGGCAGCAAACCGATGCAGCGCATCCGGCCCGGAATGCGCGTGGCCGTCGGCGCGGGCAGCCGTGGCATCACTAACCTGCCGGTGATTGTGCGCACCGTCGTCGAGGAAATCCGCGCGGCGGGCGCGCACCCCTTCGTCTTTCCGGCAATGGGCAGCCACGGCGGCGCCACTGCACCAGGGCAGATCGAGATGCTCGCCAGCCTGGGCGTGACGCCGGAGAGCGTCGGCGCGGAGATTCTGGCAACGATGGAGGTGAAACAGATCGGCCAATTGCCCGACGGCCCGCCGCTTTATCAGGATGCCAACGCTGCCGCCGCCGATGCGACCTTCCTAATCAACCGCATTAAGCCGCACACCGATTTTCATGGGCAGATCGAGAGCGGGCTGGCGAAGATGGCGGTGATCGGCATGGGCAAAGACACCGGCGCGCAGGCGATCCATCTCTACGGTGGGCGCGGCTTCATCCGCTTTCTGGCGCCAGCTGCGCGCATCTATGAAGCAAACACAAACCTGGTCGGTGGGCTGGCGCTGCTGGAGAACGCCTTCGGCGAGACTGCCGAGATGCACGCGCTCGACGTGAGCGAGATCGGTGCAGCAACGGAGACCGCATTACTGGAAAAAGCACGCAGTCTGATGCCGCGGCTTCCCTTCGACGCAGTCGACATCCTGGTGATCAAAGAGATCGGCAAGAACTTCAGCGGAACGGGCATGGACACCAACGTTGTCGGGCGCATCATGATCCCGCGCACGCCGGAGACGCA
>DGFH01000055.1 GCA_002391565.1 Anaerolineales bacterium UBA3905 | reverse complement strand
CTTGACCGACTTTGCCCAGTCTTCGTCTTTCTGCGCGCGACTGCGCTGCTTTTCTGGCGCATTGTAGTCCTTGCCTTCGGGACAGTTGGCGCGCACCCAGGCATACGCCAGCTCGAACTCTTCTTTGTCGTAGATGCCTTCCTCCATGCGCCGCACGAACTCCACCATGTCGATGGTTTCGACGCGCAAGCCCAGCCAGCGTTCCAGGAAGTCGTGGTTGACGATCGAGCCGCCGATGCCCATGCTGACGCCGCCCATGCTCAGGTAGGACTTACCGCGCATCGAGGCGACAGCTAAACCCGCCTTGGCAAAGCGCAGCAATTTTTCCTGGACATCCGCCGGAATTGCGGTGTCGCCAGAGTCCTGCACGTCGCGACCGTAGATATTGAAGACGGGCAGCCCTTTCTGATTGTGGGCAGCAGAGACGGCGGCCAGGTAGACTGCACCGGGACGTTCGGTGCCGTTAAAGCCCCACACTGCTTTGGGCAGGTGTGGATCCATATCCATCGTCTCTGAGCCGTAGCACCAGCAGGGCGTGACAGTGAGCGAAACGCCCACGCCTTCGCGTCGGAACTTTTCAGCGCAGGCAGCTGCTTCGGCTACACCGCCGATGGTGCTGTCGGCGATGACGCACTCGACCGGCAGACCGTTGTAGTGGCGCAGGTTGTCGCTGAGAAATTTGGCAACGTTGCGCGCCATGGTCATCGTCTGCTCTTCCAGCGACTCGCGCACACCGCCGAGCCTTCCGTCGATGGTGGGGCGGATGCCGATCTTGGGCATGTCGCCGATGAGGTGATTGGTTGGTGGATTGATGTGCATGATCTTCGACTCCGACTCTGTTATGAAAAAATTGGTTTCGGGAAACGCTATCGCAACGATTGTATTTCGATTGTACCGCAAGATTGTGGCAAATGCTTATGTGATTTGTCAACGCAGGGAGAGCGTCATTTCGATCTGGCGATCTGCCTCGACAAAGCCTGTTGCCTGCAACGCCGGTGTAAAGAGGCTTGCTTCCGGTTCATTGATGATGCTGAACACTGTGGCGGAGCGATGGGCGCGCAGGCTGGCGAGCAGGTGATAGGCCAGCGTCGCCTCGTTATTGCCAGGGCGAACAGCCAGCGTCATGATGCGCAGGCGTGGGCGGCCAGGTTCTTGCGGCGCCGTAGGCAAGCAGATGACCCAACCCGCTACACCCTGACGATCCTGCATCTTGTAGGCCCATAACTCGTCACGGTAGAGTGCAACGGCGCGTTGCGTACGCTGCCAGGCAGACGGTTCAGATAGCCATTGATAGGCGGCGTCGAGCGCCTCGTCTACATTGACGGCGTGCAAGTCGACTACATCGACCGGCGGCGGCGTCGGTGAATCAGCACGCCAGAAGAGCAGGTTGCGCACCGGCTGGTAACCCAGCGACGTGTAGAGCTGGAGCGCTGGTGTGTTGTGCACCAGCACTTCCAGACGCATAGAGCGGGCGCCGGCTGCGCGGGCGCGAGCCTGGATCGTCTCCATTAACCGACGCCCCAGACCGGCGCCGCGCAATGGCGGCGCTACAGCCAGCCCGCTACACCAAGCTTCACCATCGACAATGGCGACCAGTGCAACGCCGGCGCCATGCCAGCCAGCGTCATTTTTTTGCAGCAGCACGGCGGAATGCTCCAGGTCGATCCCGGAACGCTCCAGAAATTTAACCATCTGTGGTTCATCCATCTGTACGCCATATTTGTAGTCGGCGAAGCCTGTGTTGAAGCCAGCACAGATGGCAGGCAGCAGCCGTTCACTGCCGAACTCGATGCGGAGGTCTTTGTCAAACATGATTGAGGTTCCTATTTTTACTTTGCCAGGCGTCGAACTCAGCTAACAATTGCAACTTGAGTGGCGTCGGAGCGCCGCTTGACTCGAAGGCATTGCGGGCGATGCGCGCCAATCCGGCCATGTCGTAGCGAAATTCGCGCGCCAGCACTTCGTATTCGGCGTTCAACGTGGTGTTGAAAAGCGGCGGGTCGTCGCTATTGACCGTGACTTTGATCCCCATGCGGTCGAGATGAGGGAAGGGGTGCACGGCGTGGCGCGGATAGACATGCAGGCAGACATTGCTGGTGGGGTTGATCTCCAGCGGAATCTGTCGGTCGCGCAACAGGGTGAGCAAAGCCGGGTCTTCGATGGCGCGCACGCCGTGTCCAATGCGGTCGGCGTGAAGCGACTCGATGGCGCCCCACACGCTCGCTGCCCCCAACGTTTCGCCAGCATGGGGGACGCACAATAGCCCTTCGGCACGAGCGCGGTCAAAGGCGTGGGCAAAGGGTTCGGGCGGTGCACCCGGCTCGAAGCCACCCAGCCCAAAACCAACGACGCCATGCTCGCGCCCCCGCAATGCATACTCCAAGGTGCGCTCTGCGGGGTAGGGATCGTAACCGCCGGTTTTCGGGAAGCTCAGATTGCGCGGGATGTCGAAGACCCACCGCATCTCCACCCCAAATTCGGCGTGCGCGGCGGCGCGCCCTGCCTCCAGCCCCTCAAAGAGGTGATCGATCGTCAACCCCTTACGCTGGTAATCAGTGTGGGTGAAAGGCGTGAAGGTGATCTCGCGGTAGCGGATGTTCTGCGCCGCCATGTCCTGCCCACACCGGTAGACGATGTAAGCAAAATCTTCCGGCGTGCGCAACAGGTCGGAGATGGTCATGTAGATTCGGACGAAATGAGGAAAATCAGTATAGGTGAACCATGCTTGCAGCGTCGCCAGGTCAGCGCCGGGCAGTGCATCGAGCCGGTTGTGACGCGTCGCCAGTTCGAGCAAGGTCGTTGGGTCAATTGTGCCCTCCAGGTGGATATGCAACTCAGCCTTAGGCATGGCGGCGATGAAGTCTGTGACAGATGGATGGGATGTGTTCATGGTCGATGATCGCGTCTGTTTCGTTTTTTACTTGCGTCTAAGCTGGCCCCAAGCATTGCTTTGATATACTACAGCCATTATGTCATCGTCACCAACCACGACGCTTGCCGTCAGTAGCATCCAGCCTGGACTATCGATGAGTTGGCGCGCACGTGTGCGTCGCTGGCTCGATCTGATGTTTGCGGTGTTAGTGGCATTCGTCCTCCTGGGCAGCGCCAGCCTTGACAGCATCACCGCAACGCGCTACCACATCGACGCTCTGGTTGACGGCCGCCATTGGGATTTGATTGGCTGGGAGATCGACGCCATTGGGCGCAAGTTAGGGGAAGCTGTCAAGCAGCCGGCGGCAGCGTTGTCTGCTGCTGAACAAACCGCACACGTTCAACGCTATCTGGAACGGGCGCACGAAATCGGCCGGCTGGAAGCGGAGATTGAGGCGCAGTACAGTCAGCAAGGCGATGCAGCGGCGACCACAACAGCCGACTTACAGGAACAGCTTGCAACGCTGCGCGCAGCTCAAGAGGCGGATCGCCCTGCAGCAGAGGCGATCCTGGAGGCGCAGGTCAGTTCAGTTTTGCTGGAAGAAGGGTTGGGGTGGGGAACGACGGCGCTCCCGCCGGTGTGGTTCACCTTCACCGAGCCACCCATGAAGCTGGTCGTCAGCCCGCGCGGGCGCATCATGACGGCGTATTATGCGATGCTACAGCCGGGCGTGTCCGTCGCCGAACGCGAACGCATCGAGCAGGCGATCCTGGCGGATACGAATCTCAGCGCCTATATCACCAATGTTGGCGGGCTGGGCGCCTATCCCACGCTGGTGATCGACCGTGCGCCGCTGGAGTGGGTGCTTACTACTGTAGCGCACGAATGGGTGCACAACTATCTGACGCTCTTTCCGCTGGGCATCAACTACAGCACCTCATCGGATTTGACCATCATGAACGAAACCATCGCCGACATCGTGGGCGATGAACTTGGCCGACGAGCGCTGGCGCGTTATTACCCGGATGTGGCGCAGGAGGTCGCCGCGCGTGAAGCCGCTGCCGAAAGCGGCGAGACGCCGCCGCCGGCCTTTGACTTCCGCAAAGAGATGCGCCATACGCGCGAAATTGTCGACCAGTTTCTCGCCCTGGGGCGGGTGGAGGATGCTGAGGAATATATGGAGATCCGCCGCCTGCTCTTTGTGGAGAATGGTTACGCCATCCGCAAACTCAATCAGGCGTACTTTGCCTTTCATGGCAGCTACGGCACTGGGGCCGCAGCCACCAGCCCTTTAGGCCCCAAATTAGAGGAACTGCGCAGCCTGACGCCCGATGTGCGCACCTTTCTCGAAGTTGTACGCGGTCTGACTTCGCCAGAAGCGCTCGACCGTGTGCTGGAGGAGTGGCGCCACAAGTGATGCAATTGGGGCGCCTTGCAATGCTTGACACTTTCTTGACGTGGTGCTCCGGAAATTTGATCACGCTCTGCGTGTATTTCAGCTAAAGTGGTCATCAGCGCAACGTTTGACGCGCTAACCGATTGACGACAAAACTGGAATGCACGCCTTGATGGAGGTGACGAATGACAACCGCTGAACCGCTTGGACTGGTCATTACGATCTTTCTATGTGTCCTGACTGCGATCCTGATCTGGGATGAAATTCGCTCGGAACGGCGCTTCCAGGCCTGGATGCAACGCAACGATCAGGAGCAGGAAAAAGCTTGTAAATGACCCACTTTCAGTCGGTCACCAGTCGATAGCCGACGCCTGGCTCAGTGACGATCAGCCTGGGCATGGCAGGGTTCTCCTCCAGCTTCTGGCGCAACTGTCCAAAATAGACGCGCAGATAGTGCGTCTCATCGACATATTGCGGCCCCCACACCTCTTTAAGAATCTGGCGATGGGTGAGCACCTTGCCCGCGTGCTGTACGAGCAACCGCAACAGCGCATATTCGGTCGGCGTCAACCTTACCACTTCGCCTTTGCGGGTGACCAAACGGCGCGCCAGGTCAATCTGCACGTCGCCAAAGGTGAACACCGGCTCTGTGGGGGCAGGCTGGCTGTGACGCAACGCCACGCGCAGCCGCGCCAGCAACTCAACGGTGCTGAAGGGCTTGGTGAGATAATCGTCAGCGCCAGCATCCAGTGCATCGACCTTGTCCATGTCGGCAGCGCGCACCGAAAGCATGATCACTGGCGTCGTGGCCCACTCGCGTAGCCGGCGCAGCACCTCCACACCCGCCATGTCCGGCAGGTTCATATCCAGAATGATGACATCGGGGCGGTGCAGCGCCGCCTGGGTCAGTGCGGCGGCGCCATTTTCGGCTTCGTAGACGCGATAGTTGTTTGCCTCCAGGCTGATGCGCAGAAAACGCCGAATCTGGATTTCATCATCGACAACCAGAACATGTGGACCTTCGGTCATAAGCTGGCCTCCTGTACGACAGGCGCCTGCACCGGCTTGGGCAGACGAATGGAAAAGGTCATGCCGCCTTCAGGTCGATTCCATGCTGTCAGCGTCCCGCCATGCGCCTCAACCAGACCGCGACAGATCGACAGCCCCAGGCCGGTGCCACCGGCGGCTGTGCCCGGCACGCGATAAAACTTATCGAAGATATGCGCCAGCGCCTCCGGGGCAATGCCGGGGCCATGATCGGCCAGATCGATGCGCACCTGTCCCTCTTCCACCGTCACCGAGATGGCCAGCGCTGTATCTGGCGGCGTGTAGGCACACGCGTTATCAAGCAAATTGACCAACACCTGCTCCAGCAGCACAAAGTCCACTTTGATCAGTGGGACATCTTCCGCTACTGTAACGGCAACGGGGCGATCGCCGATCACGGTGGCGAGCCGGCGCAGCGCCACCCCGATCACATCGCTGATGTCGCACCACTCCTGCTTGAGTTGCAGACGCCCCGCATCCAGACGCGACATATCCAACAGATTCTCCACCAAACGGTTCAAGCGATCCGCAGCGGTCTGAATCTCCCCAGTGAGTGCGGTGCGCGCCTGGTCGTTGAGCACTGTGTTGGGGTCGAGCAGGCTGCTGGCGGCGCCAGCGATGGTGGCGATAGGCGTGCGCAACTCATGCGAGATCGAGTTGAGCAGCGTGGTGTAAAGACGCTCCGATTCGCGCAACATCACTGATTGTTCGGCCGCCTCGTCGAGCAGTTCGCGTTCGATCACTAGCGCAACCTGACTGATGAAGGTTTCGAGCAGCACCTCCTGGTCAAACGAAAGGCGTCCAGCCTGCTGCAAACGAATACCGACGACGCCGACAGTCCGGCCTGGCGTTGACAGCGGACGGAAGTGAGCGGTCGCCTGGGGCAATGTCGCCGTAAATTGCCCGGCTGGTTTGTTGTTCTCGAAGACCCATAGCGCCACGCCCAGGTCGTTTTCTGTCAACGCCAGGGTGCTGGCCGGATGCACGCGGCGCAGCAGTTGTCCATCTTGCGTCAGCAAGATCGCCACCTCTGCGTCGAACACTGCGCCGATTTGTTCGATGGCCGTGTGCAGCACATCATCCATATCGACAGCGGTGGCTGTCTCGTGCGCCAGCGTGTACAACGCAGTCATGCGGTCGGCGTTGTACTGCGCCTGGCGCTCACGCGTGCGCAAGCGTGCTGTGAGCGTCCCGGCAAACAGGGCGATGACAAAGTAAAGCAGGAAAAGGATGATGTCTTCCAGCGTGGCAATCGCAAAGGTGAAGCGCGGTTGGATAAAGAGAAAGTTCCAGGAGACGGCGCTGACTAGCGCGGCCAGTAGAGCCGGCCCGCGCCCCAGGTAGAAGGCGATCAACAAAACCGCCAGCAGATCGATCAGGCCGACTGCTTGATAGGAGACCCACGGTACGAACGAGTGGGCGGCCAGCAGCCCGATGGTCACCACGGCGACCACTACGAAAGCCCAGGCATAATCGCGCAGCGTGGACTGCCGTTGCGGCAGAGGCAAAGAGGGATGTGCGCCTGTTTCGTGATCCGCAGTCCGGCCGGACACCACGTAGACGTCAATATCGGCGCTGGCGCGAATCAACCGATCCACCAGCGAGCCACCGCGCAGCCGCTCCAGAACATGGCGATGCAACGGCTTGCCAACTACGATCTGAGTGGCGTTACGCTGTTGCGCCAGGCGTAGGAGCGCCTCAACAATATCCTCGCCGGCCGCAGTGACCACCTCCCCGCCGAGACGACGCACCAGTTCCAGATTGTGTGTCAGCGTCTCGCGCTGCGCCGCCGACAAACCAGCCGAAGTCTCGATGAAGGCGGCAAACCACGAGGCCTCCAGGTTGTAGGCCATGCGCCGCGTCCAGCGGATCGCCTCGGCGGCGTAGGGGCTGGGACTGACGGCCACCATCAGCCGCTCGCCCGACTTCCACGGCCCGGCGATGCGTTTGGCCTCCATGTAATCCTGAAGCTGATGATCGACGTGCTCGGCGGTCAAACGTAACGCCATCTCGCGCAATGCCGTCAAGTTGCCGATACGAAAGAAGTGATTGGCGGCCGCCTCAACGCGTTCGGGGGTATAAACTTTGCCTTCGGCTAACCGTTTGCGCAGTTCGTCGGGAGGCAGGTCGATCAACTCGATCTCGTCCGCCATGTCCAGCAAAGAATCTGGCACCTTTTCGTGTACGACGACGCCCGTGATCTGGCGGACGGTGTCGGCGCGGCTCTCGATATGCTGGACGTTGACTGTGGTGTAGACATCGATGCCGGCGTCGAGCAACTCCAGCACATCTTGATAGCGCTTCACATGGCGCGAACCGGGTGCATTTGTGTGCGCTAATTCATCGACCAACACCAGCTGAGGTGCACGCGCCAGGATGGCGTCTAGATCCATTTCGGCGAGGACAGCGCCGCGATATTCTATCTGGCGTCTGGGCATCTGCTCCAAATTGGCGAGCAGAGCTTCGGTCTCGGCGCGACCATGCGTATCTACATAGCCGACAACGACATCCACGCCTTCGGTGCGACGTGTTTGCGCGGCCTGCAACATGGCGTAGGTCTTGCCCACGCCCGCCGCCATGCCAAAAAAGATTTTGAGCCGGCCGCGCTGCTGACGCGCTTCTTCACGGCGCGTCTCGGTCAATGTTCTATCAGGATCAGGGCGATCTGCTTCCATACTGTTCATTGTATCCTATCGAACGCCAGTTGATCTGCAAGAAAGGCCTCTTGTTCAGATGTTGCGTTGGTGGTGGAAGTGGTTGATCTGGCGCACTTCAATACATCAAAATCTTGATGAAATCTTGAGTTGATCGCCTCTGGCGATTGTGCTAGCCTGGATAGGATGCGGTCGCGTCGTTAAGAGCGGCTGGCGAACAAGTTGGTGTTTCTTGATTGTCTGGATAGTAAAGAAAAGGTAGAAGTATGAACGTTTTGATAGTCGGCTGTGGCCGAGAAGGCTCGGAACTGGCGCGCTCGATCGCCAGACAAGGACACGCCGTCACCGTGCTCGACGCCGACGCTTCGCATTTTGACCGGTTAGGGCTAGATTTTCCTGGACGCACCGTGCAGGGCTTCAGCATTGACCGCGTCGCATTGGAACGCGCTGGGATTGCCACAGCCGATGCTTTTGTTGCCACGACGCAAAGCGACAACGAGAATATCATTGCCGCTAAAGTGGCGCGCGATGTGTACGGCGTTAAGCGGGTTGCAGCGCGCGTGTACAATCCTGGGCGGCGCGAAGTTTATGAGCGGCTGGGTCTGGCTACTGTCACCTCCACCTCCTGGGGGGCGCGACGATTGGAACAACTCATCCTGCACCCTCATGTGATTGATATGGAGCAGATCGGGCAGGGGGAGGTGCGGTTGTTGCGCATTCAGGCGCCGGCGGCGTGGTGCAATCGCAGTGTGGCTGAGGTGCTCGATGGCAGTGGAGTCATCTGTGCGCTTGCCCGCAATGGCAAAGCGTTTGTCCCTGCGCCGACGGAGACCTTGCAGAAGGACGATCTTCTTTATCTGTCGATCCCGAACAGCCGTCTTGCTGAAATCCTGGCATTAAACCCAAACGAATAAGGAACCATCCTGCATGTTTGTCATCATCATTGGGGGCGGCAAGGTCGGCTCGCATCTTGCATCTTTGCTCCTGGAAGAAGGGCACACCGTGCGCGTCATCGACATGCGCGAAGATGTGCTGTTGAAATTGCATCGCTCATTACCTGCGGAAGTCATCCATAGCGGCGACGGCACCGATCCAGCGCGACTGGAGCAGACCGGCGTTAGTCACGCCGACGTGCTGGCTGCTGTCACTGGCAGCGATGAGACCAACCTGGTGGCAGCCAGTCTGGCCCGCTTCGAGTTTCATGTCCCGCGCATTGTAGCGCGTGTTAACGATCCACGAAATCAGTGGCTCTTCACTCCGGACATGGGCGTGGACGTGGCGATCAACCAGGCCGACATGATGGCGAAATTGATCGTCGAGGAAATGTCTTTGAGTGATATGTTCACGCTGCTCAAACTACGTCGCGGTGACGTCGAGCTGGTCGAGGAAAAGATACATGTCACTGCGCCGGTGGTGGGGAAGGCAATCTGTGAGATTGCGTGGCCGCCCCATTGCACGGTGGCGGCAATTCTGCGCAAGAGCGAAGTCATTGCGCCGCATGGCGCAACCGTGCTGGAAGCCAATGATGAATTGTTGGTTGTGGTGCGCGCTACGGAGCGCGCAGCGTTGGCGCAACTGCTGGCGCGTGCTTGAGCCAGTGCACACGAAAAGGAAATGATATGTCTGACACAGCCGTGAGGCATTTTTCGCTCAGCAACGCGCTCTTTGGTCGCCGTCTTGCCACGACAGAGGCGCCCCACCAGACCATCGGGAAAGCAATTGGGCTGGCCGTTTTTGCCTCCGATGCACTCTCGTCGGTTGCGTATGCCACCCAGGAGATCTTGATCATCCTGTCGGTGGCTGGCACGGCATTTTTGGGTCTCTCGATCCCAATCGCACTGATCATTGTAGGCTTGTTGGCGATCGTAACGATCTCCTATCGGCAGACAATCTACGCCTATCCGGGCGGCGGCGGCGCTTACATCGTCGCACATGACAATCTGGGTGACGCCCCAGCGCTTACCGCCGGGGCGGCGCTGTTGACCGACTACATCCTGACGGTGGCCGTGAGCATCTCGTCTGGCGTTGCGCAAATAGCCTCGGCGTTTCCCGCACTCTTCCCCTGGCGCGTGGAAATAGCCCTGCTTTTAATTGCGTTGATTACCATCGTCAACCTGCGCGGCGTCAAAGAGTCGGGACAGGCGTTCGCCATTCCCACTTATTTTTTTGTTGTGAGCATACTGGCGATGCTGATGGTTGGTTTTTGGCAACAGAGCACTGGACAGCTTGGCGTGGTGAACAGCCGTGAAACCTTTGCGGAACTCGCACAGCCGTTGACGATCTTTCTGCTGCTCAAGGCGTTCGCCAGCGGCTGCACCGCGCTGACTGGCGTCGAAGCAATCTCCAACGGGATCACGGCCTTCAAAGAGCCGCGCAGCCGCAACGCTGCGCAGACGTTGATCGCGATGAGCACGCTGTTGGGCGTCATGTTCATCGGCATCACCGTGTTGGCGAATCGTGTGCATGTGGTGGCAGGCGAGGGCGTGCAGGAAACGGTGATCTCACAGATTGCGCGCACGCTTTATGGCGTCAGTCCATTCTATTACGCCACGATTGCCGCCACAACAGTGATCTTGATCATGGCGGCCAATACCTCCTACGCTGACTTCCCACGCCTGGGGGCGTTGATCGCAGCCGATGGCTTCCTGCCACGCCAGCTGACGCATCGTGGGCGACGGCTGGTCTTTTCATGGGGCATCGTGGTGTTGGCGTTGGCGGCGTCGCTGCTGGTCATTGTCTTTCAAGCAGAGACGACGCGCCTGATCCCGCTCTATGCGATCGGCGTTTTCCTTTCGTTCACGCTCTCGCAGGCGGGTATGGTGCGGCGGTGGCAACGCGCAGGCAAACTCCACCCCAATGAGGAAGTCGAGGTGCATGGCGCCATTCTGCGTTATGATCCGCACTGGCGTATTAAACAGGCAGTCAACGCCTTCGGCGCAATGATGACCTTCATCGTCATGATCATCTTTGCGATCGCCAAGTTTAGCGATGGGGCTTATATCGTCATTATTGTCATCCCTGCGCTGGTGTTTCTATTCTTGCGGATTCATCACCACTACCAACGCGTTGCGACAATTCTTGCGCGCGGCTCCACCTGGCCGAGCTTGCGCAATTATCCCATCAAAACATTGGTGCTGGTCGATGATGTCCATGCCGGCACGGTGCGCACGATCAATTTTGTCAAATCCCTGAGACAGCCCTGGACTGCTGTGCATGTGGAGATCGATCCGGCAAAAACTGCACGGGTGCGACAGAAGTGGCAAGAGCGCATCGGGGATGAGGCGTATCTGAAGGTGTTGGCGTCGCCCTATCGCGAACTGATCGGCCCGGTGCACCAATACATCGAAGACTTGCTCAGTGAACTTGATGAGGGTTACATCCACGTCATTGTTGGCCATCTGGCTATGCCCACGCTCACCGGGCAGGCGCTGCATCAGAATGCAGCCATCGCTTTGAGTCTGGCGCTGCAAGACATCAAGCGCGTGGCGGTGACGACAGTGGCCTATCAGTTGGAAGACGAGGGGTAAGCCATAGCAAGTCGTAGCGGTGATGGTGGCTTTTGCATCACACAGCCGAGGGTGTTTCTCCCATCGCAACATTTTGTGGATAATAGCGGTGGCGATGCGTGCGTGATGGCGCGTCTGCGGACGCACCATCACGCCGCGCCGAAATGTCTTTCCATGCGACACGATGGAGCCGCACGCGATGTCAACGAGCGTCGAAAGTGAAAGTCAGCATCCGCAGTTCGATTTTACCCCAGCCATTCATGAACCACCGAAGGGGAAATATCTCTACTATCTGGCCTTAGGGGCGCTAGGCGTCGTCTATGGCGACATCGGCACCAGCCCTCTCTATGCCTTCCGGGAATCGTTTCACTCCAGTCACGGCATTCAGCCGATCGCCGACAACATCCTGGGGGTGCTTTCCCTGATCTTCTGGTCACTGATTTTGGTGATCTCGATCAAATACACGATCTTCGTCATGCGCGCCGACAACCACGGCGAGGGCGGCATCCTGGCGTTGACAGCGTTGATCGGCGCCAAGCGCCGCGTGATGATTCCCGGCACGGTCCGCTGGACGCTGGTGATGTTGGGCCTGTTTGGCACAGCGTTGCTTTATGGCGACGGTATGATCACGCCGGCAATCTCGGTGCTTTCGGCGGTGGAGGGGTTGGGCGTCGCCACCCCGCTTTTTGAGCCGTACATCATCCCGATCACGATCGTAATTCTGGTTGCGCTGTTTATGATTCAGAGCCGCGGCACTGAACGCGTGGGGCGGATGTTCGGTCCGGTGACGTTGCTGTGGTTTATCGTGCTGGCAGTGTTAGGCGTCAGCTGGATCGTGCGTCAACCCAGTGTGTTGGTGGCGATCAACCCCTATTATGCCTTCGAGTTCTTTATCAACAACGGTTGGAATGGTTTTCTCGTGCTTGGCTCGGTCTTTCTGGTGGTGACCGGCGGCGAGGCGCTTTACGCCGACATGGGGCACTTTGGCCGCGCACCGATCCGGCTGGCGTGGTATGTTGTGGTGCTGCCAGCGCTCCTGCTCAATTATTTTGGACAGGGCGCGCTGTTGCTGCAACACCCGGAGGCAGTGGAAAACCCTTTCTACGGAATGGCGCCAGAGTGGGCGCTGATTCCGTTGGTGGTCATTGCCACCGCCGCCACTGTCATTGCCTCGCAGGCGCTGATCACCGGCGCCTTCTCACTGACGATGCAAGCCGTGCAACTGGGCTATTTGCCGCGACTACCCATCATTCACACCTCGGCGGAAGAAATCGGGCAAGTCTACATCGCGTCAGTCAACTGGCTACTGATGATCGCCTGCGTGGCGCTGGTGATTGCCTTTGGTACGTCGAGCGATCTGGCGGCGGCCTACGGCATGGCGGTCACCACGACAATGGTTGTGACGACGATCCTGCTCTTCCGCGTGCAGCGCACACGCTGGCGCTGGCCGCTGGGGCGCGCCCTGGCGCTGACCGCTTTCTTCCTGGTCTTTGACCTGGCGTTCTGGGGCGCCAATCTGATCAAGATCCCTGCCGGCGGCTGGTTCCCACTATTGATCGGCGTGATCGTGCTGGTGTTGATGACCACCTGGCGACAAGGGCGGGCCTTGCTGGCGTTGCGGTTGCGGGCGGGCACGCGTCGCTTTAGCGACTTTGTCGAGCATCTGGATTTCGACAAGGTGGTGCGTGTGCCTGGCGTGGCTGTCTTTATGTACAGCGATCCTGACGGCACCCCGCCAGCGCTCATCAAAAATTTACGTCACAACAAAGTGCTGCATGAAAAAGTGATCCTGCTCTCCATCAGCACTGTCGAAGTGCCGCGCGTCCCGGTCACACATCGTATGATGATTTACGACCTGGGGCATGGCTTCTTCCGCGTTGTGCTCTACTACGGCTTCATGGAGACGAGCAATGTCATGCGCGACCTGGCGCTCGCCCCTGAGAATGGTCTGGAGTTAGACCTGGATGAAGTGAGCTTCTTCCTGGGCAGCGAACGCCTCTTTGCGACTGCCAAACCCGGCATGGCGACATGGCGCGAGCGTCTCTTCGTCATCATGAGCCGCAACGCCACCAGCGCCGCCAATTTCTTCTCGCTGCCGCCCGACCGCGTTGTAGAGCTGGGGACGCTTGTGGAGCTGTAACCACATGGTTGGGCGCAGGATTTTGGCGCAAAGACGCGGCGCCGCAGAGCGAGCAAAGTGTATGTTGCCACGCGACCTTTGCGCCCTTGCGCCTTTGCGTCAAAATGAGTCGTCTCTGCAAACCGCTTTTTCGGGTGTTAGCGCCGACTGTTGCGCACATCCTGCGTCCAGTGATCTGGACGCCGCGTGATCCCACCTTCACCGACGCTCTCGCCCCAAAAGTCTCCATAACAAGGGTGAATTTCGTAGAGGATGCTGTGCAGGTTGCCCAGATAATTCTGGAGATGGCCGAGCAGGTCGTCGAGGGTGGCGGCAGACTTGCCATTGCGCAGGTCGATGATCCACTTCCCCTTCAGGTCGGGCTTGTTGCGCTCTATGCGCCGATTGACGCGCACGCGCGGCATCAGCGCCAGATCGATCACCGAGAAAAAGACAAAGCGCTGGCCCACCACATCCTTGACGGCGACCCCGGCGCGCGGGGCAAATCCCAAACACTTGCGCACGGTCAGATCATCGAGAATGAACATGTGCGGCTCCGGGGTGGCGGTGGGCCACGCCTGCACGGTATAGGGCTGGCGCTTTTCCTTGACTTCCAATGCAAAGCGGGCGCCGTCGGAGAGCATCAGGGCAAAGTCGGCGTCATAGAAGCCCCGCGTCTGGTCGATGAAGCGCGCGTTTCTCTGCGCCAGAAACTCGCGCAGTTCTGTCTCGAAGGGCAACTCGTTGAACATCGCTCAGCGGTGTCCTGCGTTGCGCCACGCCGCTAACAATTCAGCTTCGCGCTCAGGCGTCAGCCCGGCGCGCAGATGCGTATCCGTCGGGCGCGTGGCGTGCCATTCGAGCGTATCTGAGATCGTGTCGAGCAGGGGGCGAAAGCGCAGACCATGCGCCACCGCCTTACAGCAGTCGACGCGGTTGAAGCCCACATAGGTCGATGGCACCCACAACGGCAACTCGATGTAGGGCGTGACGTTGTGCGCTAACAAGAAATCCTCGTGCACCCAGGTGAAGTGCGCGTCGCTCGGCGCGCAGACGCGGCAGGCGTCGAGCACTTCGCCTAATGTCAGGGGCTTTTCCGGCCCGGTGGCATTGAAGATGCCGTTCAGCCCGCGCTCCACGCCGTCGAGCATCCACGCCGCCAGGTCGCCGGCATGAATAAACTGCACAGGCACATCCGGTTCACACGGCGCCAACACTTCGCCGCCCTGGCTGACCCGCACCGGCCAATAGGTGAAGCGATCGCTACGGTCATAGGGGCCGACGATCAGCCCAGGACGCACGATCAGCGCACGCTCTCCCATTGCCTGCAGCACTTCCTGCTCGCACAGCGCCTTGAGCGGCCCGTAGTTGGCGCTAGAAACAGCCGCCGTCTCGATGTCGCCCTCCAACCTGGCGACGGGCGAATCTTCTGTAACGCCGGCCGGCGCGTCGTCGGCGTAGACCGACAGCGTAGAGACAAAGAGATAGCGCCCAACCCGATCTGTTAATGTTTGCACGGCGGCGCGCACGTCGCGCGGATGATAGCCGCAGGTGTCGATCACCGCGTCCCAGGTGCGTCCCGCCAGCGCACTCAGGTCGCGGCTGCGGTCGCCGATCAGGTGTTCAGCTTCTGGGAATAATTCCGGATTACTGCGCCCGCGATTGAATAAAGTCACCGTGTGACCGCGCGTGATCGCCTGCTCCACTAGATGCCGCCCCAGAAAGATCGTCCCGCCAATGATTAAGAGTCGCATTACAACCCCATCCCTCGCCCGATGACTTCCTTCATGATTTCATTGGTGCCGCCGTAGATCGCTTGCACGCGCGCATCAAGATAGAACTTGGCGATGGGATACTCGAGCATGTAGCCATAGCCGCCGTGCAATTGCAGGCATTCATCCATCACGCGCTTTTGCAGGTCAGTTGTCCACCACTTCGCCATGGCCGCCTCCTCGGCTGTGAGTTCGCCGGCGTTGAGCGCTTCAATGCAGCGATCCACAAAGACACGCGCCACTTGAATTTCGGTCTTCATCTCCGCCAGCTTGAAACGCGAATTCTGGAAAGCGCCGATCGCTTGCCCAAAAGCAGTGCGCTCTTTGCAGTAACGCAACGTCATATCTAGCGCGGCTTCACAGGCGGCGACCGCAGTCACGGCGATGTCGAGGCGTTCTTGCGGCAATCGTTGCATCAGGTAATAGAAGCCTTTACCTTCTTCACCCAGTAGATTGTCGACTGGCACGCGCACGTTGTCGAAGAAGAGCTCGGCGGTGTCTTGCGCCTTCAGCCCGATCTTGTCCAGATTGCGCCCGCGCGTAAAGCCTGCCATGTCACGCTCGATCACCAACAAACTTACGCCTTTGTGACGTTGCGTTGGGTCGGTCTTGACGACAGTGATTACCAGATCGCTGTTGATGCCGTTGGTGATGAAGGTTTTCTGTCCATTGACGACATAATGATCGCCGTTGCGAAGCGCAGTTGTGCGGATGCCGGCGAGATCGCTGCCCGCCGTCGGTTCGGTCATGGCGATAGCGCCGATCCACTCGCCGGTCACCATGCGGGGAATCCAGCGCTGCTGTTGCGCCGCCGTGCCATACTGCAGGATGTAGGGCAACACGATGCTGCTATGCAGGCCAAAGCCGATGCCGGTGGCGCCGTGATAGCCCAACTCTTCGGCGATCACGGCATGGTAGCGATAGTCGCGCTCGCCGAACCCGCCCAATGTTTCCGGCGCCTCGAAGCAGAGAAAGCCCAGCTCGCCCGCCTTGCGCCACACCTCACGCGGCACGATGCCGTCATGTTCCCATTGCGGATGGTAGGGCAGAATCTCTTTTTCCAGAAAGCGATGAAAGGCTGCGCGAAAGCGCAGGTGCTCATCGGTGTAGAGTGTTCGCTTCATGCAGATTCCCCCTTGTCGTTATCTGCTCTTCGGTATCGTTCTACTACACCCGCTCGATGATCGTGGCGATGCCCATGCCGCCGCCGACGCACAGTGTGATCAGCGCCGTGCCCTGCCCTGTCCGCTCCAGTTCATCGAGCGCTGTGCCCAGCAGCATGGCGCCTGTCGCTCCGAGCGGATGACCGAGGGCAATCGCGCCGCCGTTGACATTCACCTTTGTCGTGTCCTCCAGCCCGACATCGCGCAGGAAACGCAACACCACTGCCGCAAATGCTTCGTTCACCTCGATCAGATCGATGTCGTCGATGTTCATGCCGGCCAGCTTGAGCGCCTTCTGCGCCGCCGGGCCTGGCCCGGTGAGCATGATGGTCGGTTCTGTCCCGACCAGCGTCGCTGCGCGGATGCGTGCACGCGGCAGCCGCCCCATCTGTGCGCCTGCCGCCGCCGACCCCACCAACACCAGCGCGGCGCCATCGACAATCCCCGACGCATTGCCTGCGGTGTGCACGTGCTCGATCCGACTGAGCTGAGGATATTTGGCGAGTGCGATAGCGTCGAATTGCGCCTCGCCGATGCGAGCAAAGGCAGGCTTGAGCGCGGCCAGAGCTTCCAGCGTTGTAGTGGGGCGAATATGTTCATCCTGCGTCAGGAGCGTCTCACCCGCTGCGTTCCGCACGGGGATGAGCGAGTGGAAGCGCCCCTCTTGCACTGCGCGCGCCGCCCGCTGTTGCGACGCCAGCGCATAGCGATCCACATCGTCGCGCGTGAAGCCTTCGAGGGTGGCGATCAAGTCGGCGCCGATCCCCTGCGGTACGAAGCCGATGGCGCTGCTCACGCGCGGGTCATCGTACATGGCGCCGCCATCCGCTCCCATCGGCACGCGCGACATCGACTCGACGCCGCCCGCAACGATCAGATGCTCCCAGCCGGCGCGCACCTTCATCGCCGCCGTGTTGACCGCCTCCAGCCCCGACGCGCAGAAGCGGTTGATCTGCATCCCCGGCGTGTCTATATGCCAGCCGGCATAGAGCGCCGCCGTGCGGGCAATGTTGCCTCCTTGCTCGCCGATCGGCGTGACGCAGCCGAGCACGACGTCGTCAACCTGGGCTGTGTCCAGTTGGGTGCGCTGCTCAAGGGCGTGAAACAGTGTCGCGAGTAAGTCAATCGGCGCCACATCATGCAGCGCACCATCGGCTTTGCCGCGTCCACGCGGGGTGCGGATTGCGTCGTAAATGTAGGCTTCGGACGTCATGGCAAGCGTTCCTTTGCTTTATCTTGATGGCTGGGCGTCCATTATACAACAAAGACGCCCGCTGCGGAGTTTATGATTGCTTCGGCTACAATGTTGTCTGGCGAGCGGTGCATGGAACTCTTGCCTGGGCGCAGGGCGCAACGACGCCGGGAAATATCGAGGTAAAACTGTAATCGTGGAGTCAGTTGCTTGAGTAATCTGTTGTACACCCTGTATGATCTTCTCTACCTGCTCTTGCTGGTGTGGGGCGTCAGGCTGTGGTTGATCACGCCCCGTCTCAGCACGGCGCTGTTACTGGCAGTCACCTTTGGCGTCTTCTACGACAACTTGATCCTGGCGCTGGGCAATGCATTGGGCGCGGGCGACCTGTTGTGGGCGTTGAGCCTGCCACGTTTTGTGTTGCACCAACTCGTGTTGCCCTGGCTGATCCTGGCGATGGTGGAGCTGGCGCGGCTGGCAGGACAGGGTTGGGCGCAGCCGCGCAGAGCATTCTGGGGCGGCATGCTCCTGAGTGTACTGGTCATGCTGGCCGGAATCTTCACCCGCCTGACGACCTTGACGCTGGCGCCCGCCGTAATGGACGGCGTGACGCGCTACGTGGCGGAGGGTGTGAGTGGTCCGCCCATTGTCAGCATCGTCAGCATTGGCTTTGCTGGCGTCGTGGGGATTGGCTTCTGGCGCGCCAATCACTGGCCGTGGATCACGGTGGCCGTCGTGCTGGCTTTCATCGGCGAGTCGCTCCCCGATGAAGCGTGGCGCCGCGCCATTGGCTCCGCCTTCGAGGTCGTGCTGATGGCGGTGCTTCTGTTAACGCAACAGCGCATAGACAATCACCAGTTTGGACGGCGCCTGCGGGCGCGGGCGTAGTCGGTCGCGTTACTTGCGTTTTCGCCTGGCTGCTGCCTTCGCCAGATTCTCTGCCACGCGGAAGCGCACGATCTCGGCGATCAGGTCGTAGGGGATCGGCTGATCCAGTGGGAAGCGCACGGATCCTGTGCCACCTTTGTACGGCGCCAGCGCCGCCTGAAAGTGCTCTGTGCCGCTGGGTGTGGGATAAAAGCCGATATGCGTCTTGAAGGCGGCAAAGTGCACCAGGTTGCCATGCAGCGTGAAGGTCGGCATCTGATAGCTGATCGTCTCCTGCGCGTCCGGCGCCGCAGTGCGAATTGTCACCCGAATTTGCTGCAAGATGGCTTGAATCTCGGCAGGGAAGCCAGCAATGTACTCATCAATCGTGGTAAAGGTTGGTTGTTCAGGATTCATGTGGGTTACTCCTTGTGCGCCTCGATCAGGTACATGCGCGAAGTAAACACTAACTCCTCACCCGCGTCGATGCGCTCCTGCAGCGCGAACAAATAGCGAGCGTGCGTCGCCACCGTGAAGCCGGGCACTGTCCACGGCACGGCTTTGAGAAAGTAGACGATGGCGCCGACATCGGTGAAGCGCAGCGCGTCCTGCCAGTTCTGCAGATCGACGATCGTGAGACCGGCGGCTTGCAGGCGCGGGACATACTGCTCTGGCGTGGCGTCGGGCCACTGCGGTGTGACGCCGAACGCGGCGTGCAGATCGTCCGCCCACAAGCCATGCACCTGCTGCGTGAGAAAGACGCCGCCTGGCGCCAGCACGCGCGCGATCTCCGCGGCGTTGAAGGCGCTGTGCCGGTTGAGCACTAGGTCGAACTCGTCGTCGGCAAAGGGCAGCGGGTCGTCGTCGGTGATGCGCACGTTCAGCACCTGCACGCCCAGCGGCGCCAGCCGTTCCGTCGCCAATGCCAGGTTGGGCGGATACTCCTCGGTTGCCACAACTTTTGGGGGCCAGTGCGGGCGCAGTTCCAGAAAACGCTCGCCGCCGCCGGTGTCGAGATCGACGACGGATGACGCGTGCCGCATCAATTCAGCGGCGCGCGCCATATAGTCCCATGGCGGTTCCTCCTCGATCATGCGTCCGGCGAGATAGCTGAAATCCCAACCGCTGAAAGGCTGTGCCTCTTCGCGACGCCAAGAATCGAGCAATTCGCTTCGGGTCATGCGCCCTCTCCCCTGAAAACACGAGGTATGTGTGGTCTGGCGCGTGCTGCCTCATGCGGCAGGCTTGAGCGCCTCTGTCAGACCAGGCACCCTGTCGGCGCCGGTCAACACTTGCAGGCTGGAGTTGGCGAAGTCCTCGCCGACCGGCTGGAAACGACCGCCCAGGAACTCAGCCAGAAATGCTTCGGCAATGGCGTTGAATGAAAGCCAGTTTTCCGGTCGTGCAAAGCCATGTCCCTCGTCGGGATAGAGAACATAGGTGACCGGAATTTGCCGCCTCTGCATTGCCTCGACGATCTGGTCCGATTCAGCCTGCTTGACGCGCGGATCGTTGGCGCCCTGACCGATGAGCAGCGGACGACAGATGCGATGGACGTAGGTCAACGGTGAATGGCTGACCAGCAGCGCGCGTCCTTCTTCGGTGCGATGGTCGCCGACACGCGTTGTGAACAACTCGATCATCGGTTTCCAGTAGGGCGGCACCGATTCGAGCAGTGTTACAAGACTGGACGGCCCGACAATATCGACCCCGCATGCATACATCTCAGGATAGAAGGTCAGCCCGGCCAGCGCGGAAAAGCCGCCGAAGCTTCCGCCCATGATTGCGACCTTGTCCGCCGCGGCGATGCCCTGCGCAATCGCCCACTGTACGGCGTCGATCTGATCTTCAAGGATCTTGCCGCCCCATTCGAGATCGCCAGCGTTGGTAAATGCCTTGCCAAATCCGGTCGAAGAGCGGAAGTTGACGCAGAGCACGGCATAGCCGCGGTTCGCCATCCACTGATGCCAGGGATTGAACCCCCAACTATCACGCGCCCAGGGACCGCCATGCGGCATGAACACCATCGGCAGGGGCGCGTCAGGGATGCCATCGCCGTCACTGTCGCTGTTCACTGGCAGCGTATAATAGGCGACCAGGTTAAGTCCATCGCGAGCGGGGATCACGACCGAGTGCATCGGCGCCAGCGGCAACCCTTCAAGCGCCTGGCGATTCGTAAAGAGGAAGTGCAGGGCGCGCTCTTGGCGATCATAGAGATAGTAGCGCGCCGGGCCATCATCGACCAAGTACAGCACGACCCAGAGACGGTCATCCAATGTGCGGCTTGCGATCTCGATCTCGCCATCGGCTTCCGCACGTAGCCACGCCAGATCCGCCGCAAATAGCGAATCCAGCACCTGCCATCGTTTGCGCTCGTAGACAAAACTCACTGCCTGCACGTGCTTTTCCGTGGGATGGACGATCACGTCGTGTGCATCAGCCAGAGCGTCTTCAGCGAGCAGCGTGATCGCGCCCGTTTCCAGATGTTGCGCGACCAGCGCCGACGTGTTGCGACCGCGGCTGTCCTTCAGATAGAGGGTGACGCCCTCTTTGTCGAATCCGATTGGCCCGGTCGTCAACATGTCTTCCGGCGGAATCGTCGACCAAACGTGCCATGCACCTTCACGGCGACGGAATATGTCCAGCCCACCTTCCGCCGTCATCTGCAGCGCAAACTGCAGGCGATAGTCGTCGTCGAGCACGAAGTCCATGAATTGATTATTCTCTTCGAGCAACGTCAGTTCGCCCGTGATCAGATGGACGCGGTACAGATCGTGCCACTGTGGGTCGCGGTGGTTCAGCCGGATGATGACTTCGTCGGGATGACGATAGCTGGCGTGATTGAACTGCGTCTGCACACCCTCGAAAGGCGTCAAGTCTTTCGTCTCGTCGGTCGTAACATCGACACAGTAGAGACGCCAGTTCTCATCGCCGTTTTTGTCTTGAATGTACAAGATGTGGCGGCTGGTGTACGCCCACAGGAAAAAGCGCACGCCCCTGCCCGTGTCGTGCGTCAATGGGCGTGCAGCGGAGAGGTCGTCACGCGGTGCAAGCCAGACATTGAGGACATCGTTGTGTGGCGCCAGATAGGCAAGCCAGACGCCGTCCGCGCTGATTTGCACAGAGGAGTGATCGGGATTACCAAAGAACACCTGACGAGGAATCAGCGGCGGAAAAGATGGTGAAGTCATGATTGCTCTCCAACGGATGTAGATTCGTTCATACAGTAAGCCACGTACGCAGTTGATCGTACACTTCGGGACGGTCGAGCAAATCAAGGTGATGCATCCCATACCCCGTCCAGCGCTGCGCTTCGGGAATGCCGAGATGCAGTTCTTCCTGCGCGTGCTGACCGTGCGCGCTGGCGAGCGGCACTAACCCATCGCCGATCAGGTTGCTGATATAGCCGGCTTCGCTCTCATCCAGCGCGGCGGCCACGGCATAGCAGCACACGCCGGCAGGCAATGGCAACGGACGGCGCACGTCGTGGTTGTGGGCGAAGCGGTCGTGGCCGCGCCAATCCTCGTCGAGCAGGCTGCCGTGACGCAGGTCGGTGATGCCGGCGCTGCGCAGCTTGCCCAGCCGTGCAAAGGGCGCGGTATAGGAGATCATGCCCAGCCCGATGTCGATCCAGTTGCCCCGCGCTCCCACGGCGAACCGTGATGCGGCGTGCCCAGAAAGATCAGCTTGCGCAGCACTCCGGGCCAGGCGCACCCCGCCTCCGCCGCGTAGTGACATGCGCTGCGCGCCACTAGCCCGCCCATGCTGTGCCCGATGATCACCAGCTCGTCGATCGGCTGGGGCCAATCCGCCAGCGTCGTTTCCAGCAGGTCGGCAAGGATGCGTCCGTTGGTCGAAATGTGCTGCCCGCTGTTGTAGTGGGCGTAGAGCGGCGTGTAGCCCAGGTCACGCGCCAGCGCCGCGCCGTGGTCGTGTCCTTTGCGCCGCCACTGCCGGTCGTTCATACACAGCCCATGCACCAGCACGACAACCTTGCCTGTCGCTGGCGTTGCGTCATGTCGGTGCAGTTGCGGCTGGATCGCCAGCGGGTTGTGCGTCGCCGCCAGGTGATCGCCCACCACGCCGTTGAGCACCGCCAGCAGCGCCTCGCGCTCATCGGTCGTCGCCGGTGCGTCGAGCAGCGCAGCAAACGGCGCCAACGCCAGGTCGATGGCGCCGCCGACCAGATGGGTGACGCCGCGCACGTTGCCGTAGACAAAACCGGTGATGCCGCGCGTGCGTCGCTCGGTGACGGTGGGGCGAATCTGCGGCGGTGTGGTCACCGTAGCGTGCATCGTCTCGACCAGGTCGGTGATGCGCGTCGTCGCGGTGATTGCCAGCCGGCTCAGACCGCGCAGGTCGGCGGGATGAAGGTGCATGGGTTATGCTTCCTCGCCGGGTGCAACAGGAAAAGCGCCCGGCCACGGTCCCAGCGGCGTATCAGGCAGCGTGCGTTCGTCGTGCTCCTCGCGCACCAGGCGGAAGCCGCGCGCTTGATAGTTGCGCAGCGCGTGCGGCCCATCCAGCGAACAGGTGTGAACAGTGACGCGGTTCGCCCCCTTCGCCCACGCGCGTTCGATGGCGGCAGTGAGCAGCTGCCCGCCAAAGCCGCGCCCGATAAAGTGCGGCAGCAAGCCAAAGCTGTCGATCTCGACCGAGCCATCGGTGTGCGGCAGCAGCTCGAAGTAACCGATGGGCGTCCCACGATAGAGGCCATACCAGGTCTCGAAGCCGGGCTGACTCAGCAGCGCCTGCCAGTCGGCGTAGCTCCACGGCAGCCGCATGATCCAGTACCAGTTGCCGCCGACCGCCGTGTAGAAAAAGCGGCTCAACTCCGG
This sequence comes from Anaerolineales bacterium UBA3905, assembly GCA_002391565.1. GTDB lineage: Bacteria > Chloroflexota > Anaerolineae > Caldilineales > Caldilineaceae > Caldilinea. The sequence goes on along the minus strand of DGFH01000055.1, from coordinate 1,575 downwards.
CGTCAAGATTTCGGCGCGCACCACTTTGCAGGGGTCAGCCGGTGGCTGCGCCCGCTTGAGCTGGCTGGGATCATTCATTTCTAAATGGTAGGTTGTCACCATTCGCTGTATCATTGCCTGACCTGTTCTCTTGCTTCCCCTGGCCGCGTCTTTGCGTTGATAGAGTCTCTCCCAAGAGTCTCTCAATAACTCACTTTGAGCAAGCGGGTCTGTGTGTACATGCCCGCTTTCTCCAGCGTCTGCTTGGAGAAGTGATTGTAATACCAGCAGCCGGCAATCGCCATAAGTTGCTGGCGTTCACACTCTTCCAATAGCGCACCGATGATCGCTGTGCCGATGCCCTGGCCGCGCTGCGTCTCGACCGTGATCATGCCGATGCTGGCAGCGGCGGGGTAGAGTGTGCTGCGCTCGATCACACCAAAGCCGACCGCCTCGCCATCCCGTTCCGCCACGTAAATTTGTCCGTCGGCGACGCGCCACTCCACGCGGTCGAAGAAGTCGCCGATCAGCACCGTCATCTGTTCGATGTCGTCGTTGTGAGCGCGGCGGTGCGTCAAACCGGATGGCGCGGGCGGGCGTTGCGCAGCGGGCCGCGCCTGGAAGAAATACGCCTGTTTTTCCAGCAATCGATAGTCGTCGAGCGCGTGCGCCAGGAAGAACTCGTCACAGGTGGGGACATAGGCTCCACGCACCTGCTCCAGCCTGCGCACCTGGGCAAAGACGCGCTGGCCCAGGTGACGGTGTGACGCCGCCATGCTGAAATGGGTGATCAGACTCTGATTGTGAATCGCCGTCCAGCCGACGCCAGCGCCATCGGCCAGGATGCGGTAATGCAACGATTGCAGGAGGTGATCCTCCAGGAAGGAGTCGATGGGTGATGACAGGGCCAATAGATGCGCCGCCAGCACCGGTTTGATCTCTGGCAGCTCGACGCGTTCGAAGCGAATGTTCATGTGACGCTCACAGATTGGTTGCCTGCATGTGCGCAACCGAAGCCTCGATCAGCGTCTGGAGCGCAGCCATGTTCAGGTCGCTCAGCCGCTTGACATAGAGGCACGATTTGCCGGTCGTGTGCTTGCCCAGCTTGCCGAGCAGGTCATCATACTGATCAAAGCCCGCCATGATGTAAAGCGTCAGGTTCTGCTTGCGCGGCGAAAAGGCGACCAGCGGCCACTCGCCGGTGCGCCCGGTGGCGTAGGTGTAGCGATAGCGTCCAAAGCCGACAATCGCGTCGCCCCACATGCGCGGTCCCTCACCCACCGCCGCCTGCATCAGCTCGATGAGCGTATAGCAATCCGCCCGTTTGCGCGGGTCTTCCACCGTGGCGAGAAAGCCATCGACACTCTGGTCATTCTCTTTGGTTTTGAGCTCAGCCATGTGATTTCTCCAGAAAGCCGCCAACTTCCGCGCGTTCCAACACCGCGAGGATGGTGTTGACCAGCTCACGTGCGGCGGCAGGCGTCAACTCCACAGCCACGCGCGCCGATGGCCCCAGCGCCTCGTTCACGAAGTCGATGGTGAGCGCGTGGTCCAGCGGGGCATGAAAGGGGGGATCATACGCCACGTTCGCCTGGC
>DGFH01000155.1:7162-18168 GCA_002391565.1 Anaerolineales bacterium UBA3905 | reverse complement strand
GGCACCTGCTCCTCGCGCATCACCTCGGTGATCACCGGCAGCCCGGTCGCCTCACGCGCCTCCGCCAGATACTCCAGCCCCTTCAGCCCCAACCCCTGGAAATCGTAGGGGCTGGTGCGTGGCTTGAAGGCGCCGCCGCGCAGCACCGTAGCGCCGGCTGCCTTGACGGCGTGGGCGATCTCGATGATCTGGTCGCGGCTCTCCACGCTGCACGGGCCGGCCATGATGACGATCTCAGGGCCGCCGATGCGCACGCGGCCAGCAGCCACCTCAATGACGCTGTTTTCCGGGCGCGTGGTGCGGCTCGACAGTTTGTACGGCTCCTGAATGCGCAACGTATGCATCACTCCCTCCATCTGGTCAAAGACCTCACGGTTGACGCGGGTCAGGTCGCCGACCAGCGCCACGACGGTGCGGTTGTCGCCGTAGATCGGGTGGGTCTTGGCGCCCATCGATTCGGCCTTGCGAATGACGGCGCCGATTTCAGCAGCGGTGGCGCCTGGTTTCATCACGACAATCATTTGTTTTCCTCCCTGAAAAATTCCTGCTGACGCTATCGATTGTAGAATGTTTATAGAGTGTTTGTCTGTTAGCTGCGCTGCGGTCAGATTTGCAGCAGCGCCGCCTGACCGCTGATTGACTCCCCCGTCAGTGGCTGTGCAGCCGGATAACTGCCCAGCAATTTGACAAATGCTGCGCGGTTGAGCAGCCCAACCACTGCTGCACTGATGTGTGCGTCTTGCCAGTGTCCGTCTAGATCGACATAAAAAACATACTGCCAGGGACGATTGCGGCGTGGGCGACTCTCCAGCTTGGTCAGGTTGACCTGGCGCGTGGCAAACTCGCCCAGGGCGTGGTAGAGCGAGCCGGGCGTGTTGGGCACTGCGAAGACCAGCGAGGTCTTGCTGCGTTCGCTGCGCGGCGGGTCGCCCTTGCCGACGACAAAAAAGCGCGTGTAGTTGTTGGGCATGTCTTCGATGCCTTCGTCGATGATCTCCAGCCCGTACACCTCGGCGGCGAGTTTGCTGGCGATCACGGCGACGCCTGGCGTCGGGTCGGCGGCCAGGTCTTTGGCGCTGCCGGCGGTGTCGTACCAGGGCACAGCGGCCAGTTTGCGCCGGTTGAGATAGCTTTCGCACTGCGCCAGCGCCTGTGGATGGCTGCGCACCTGCGTAATCACGGCGCCGTTGCCAGGAATGGTCAGCAGGTTGTGCCGCACGCGCAACAGAATTTCGCCGTGCACCTTGAGATCGTGGTCGAGCAGCAGATCGTAGGATTTGTTGATGCTGCCCGCAGTCGAGTTTTCCACCGGCACGGCGCCATAATTCGCCCGTCCCTGTTCCACGGCGTCAAAAATCTCTTCGAAGGTGCGGCAGGGTAGCGTTTCCACATCGTTGCCAAAGTGGAGGCGACAGGCTTCCTCCGAATAAGCGCCATGTTCACCCTGAAATGCAATAATCTTCATCATCCCCTCCATGCCTTCAACTGCTCCTCGATCCAGCGGTTCAACTCGGCCATGTCCACGCTCGACAACAGCACCGTCTTGTCAGGACGCAACGTCTGCGCCTCTTTCAGGTAGACGTGCTGGATGTCATGCTGGGGTGTGGTGGTGTTCCAATGAATCAGCACGCGAATGCACTTCCCCAACGCGCCGGGCACGTCGATCTCGTGGCTGCACATGAGCGGCACGTCGAGCCAGCCTAACTGACGTGCGGCGGTGGCTGGAAATGCTGCGCGCAGGTCAGGCGTAGTCGTAAAGATGGCGCTGGCGACGTCTGCGGGGTGGATGCCGTTCAGGTGGATCACCAGCGCCAGTAATTCGCGTGTAGCCTTCAATATCTCTTCTCGATCATCGCACTCGACTGTGGTGGCGCCTCGCACGCCCCGACAAACGACGCTCATACCCTGGCTCCTGCTCTCTATCTTCTACGTTCAATTTGCTGCACAACAAAAAGAGCGAGGTTGCTTGCGCCAACCTCGCTCTCGTAGCGTCTCAATTCCGCCTGATTATCCAGGCTTCCTTGCGGCTCCGGCGCGGGCTGGCGTCTGGCGATAGCCAAAAAAGCCAAAATAGAAGAAATAACCAACAAAAAACCCGCAGCCAGCCTGGCGCGGGTCATTGGTCACAGTAGAAGGCGTGCGCGCACCAACCATCAATGTGGCTGGTTCTCCCTGCATGAGATGCTGCATCGCCTGTTGCGTAAGCATGACTACTCTAACCTGATGTTGATCGCTACATCTTCGCCTGCCGAAGTGAGCAAAGGGTAGCATGGCTTTGGGCGCTTGTCAATCAGCGCTGGCGGCAATCGCACGAATCCATCAGAGAGCAATGGGAATCTTCCAACGATCGCAAGATTCGTTATCGATTGCTACTCGCTTGTATATGGTTTTACAATAAACTTTGCATCTTCTCAAGAATTTCCAGGTTCAGATAGGTTTAGAAAAGTGAAGCAATGACCATGACCGCCTGCAAACCACGCTTTGATCTCACGACGCTTGGGGAGACCATGCTGCGTCTGAGTGTGCCCGTTGGAGTGCGTCTGGAAATGGCCGGGCAGTTCGACGTGCGCCCGGGCGGCGCCGAATCAAATGTAGCAGCGCTGTTGGCCAGGTTGGAGCATCGCACCGCCTGGTGCGGCGCCTTGCCCAATTCTCCGCCTGGACGCCTGGCCGCCAATCATATGCGCATGGCTGGCGTCGATCTGGAGGGCGTGCATTGGTGTCATGAGGCGCGCATGGGACTTTATTTCGTCGAGTTTGCTGCGCCCCCACGCGCAACGCAGGTGCTTTATGACCGCGCGGCGTCGTGTGCAGCACAGATGACCCCGGCGCAGGTGAACTGGGCGCATCTGCTGGACACGCGACTGTTGCACCTCACCGGCATCACCCCGGCGCTGTCGGCGGGGTGCCATGCGATCGTGACGGAGGCATTGGCAAAGGCGCGCACCGCCGGGGTCGCAGTGAGTTTTGACGTGAACTATCGCGCCAGACTATGGTCGCCAGCACAGGCGGCAACCACACTGGCGCCACTGCTGGTCGGGGTGGATGTGCTCTTTTGCAGTCGCGGCGATGCAGAGCGCCTGTTTGAGCTACGCCAGGCGCCAGAGGAGGCGATCGTTCGGCTGGCGCAACGCACGGGGGCGGCGCTGACCGTGATGAGCGTCGGCGCCGATGGTGTGCTGGCGTGGGATGGCGTCACCCTTCACCATCAACCGGCGTTGCCTGCCGTGATCATCGACCGTCCTGGCGCCGGTGATGCGTTGGCGGCGGGCGTATTGCATGGCTGGTTGGCCGGCGACATCGCCCGGGGGCTGCGCTATGGCGTGACGTTGGCGGCGTTGGCGCTCAGCCAACACGGTGATATGGTCGTCACCACTCTGGCCGAACTGGAACAGACTGTGGAAGGCAGCGCCATCTTACGATAATCGCGAGTTGCTGCGCCAAATAAAACATCATTTATCCGATGTTTGTCGGTCGCAACGCAGGTATGATCGGTGTGAGTTTTCATCTCCCTTGCAGGCAGAGACTTGATGTGCCGCACCGTCAGGAGGGCGTATGTCAACGCAAGAAATTTCCACCCAATTTGCTCCTGCGCAACGTTCTGACCCTGAGCAACTCAGGGCGGATGCAGCGCACTTTCGTCAGGATCGGTTTGCTGTCGATCTGCTGGCGGCGGCGCCTGGTCTGTATCTGATCCTCAATGAACAGCGGCAAATCGTCTTTGCCAGTGAATCTGTGTTGACCTTGCCTGGGGTAAGGAACGTGGATGATGTTATTGGGCTGCGTCCTGGTGAGGCGCTGCAGTGCGAGCATGCCGACCTGGGGCCGGGTGGCTGTGGCACCAGCGAGTTCTGCCGGGAGTGTGGCGCAGTGCGTGCGATTCTCACCAGCCTGAGTGGACGACGAGATGTGCAGGAGTGTCGGTTAACCCTGAAGAGTGGCGACGCGCTCGATCTGCAGGTTTCGGCGCATCCGTTCCACCTGGATGGCCGCAGATACTGCCTCTTTTCGGCGCTTGACATTGCCAGCGAGAAACGTCGTCGCGTGTTGGAGCGCATCTTCTTTCATGACATTCTCAACACGGCTGGGGGGATGATGGGGTTGGCGGAGTTGCTGCGCGACGGCACGCCGGAAGACTTCGAGGAGTACAAGGATATCATCTACATGCTGTCGCACAGCCTGGTGGATGAGATCAAGGCGCAACAAATTCTCGCCGCGGCTGAGGCTGGCGAGTTGTCACTTGAGTTGACGCGTTTCAATTCACTGCATCTCGTGTATGAATTGTTAGGCACGTACACCCAGCATGAGGTGGCGCAGGGGCGCAACTTGGCGGTCGCCGCCGATGCCGAAGCCGTCGCGTTTGTCAGTGACAAGACGCTGGTGCGTCGCGTGGTGGGGAACATGGTCAAAAACGCGCTCGAGGCTGCGCATGCCGGACAGACAGTGACAATCAGTTGTCGCAGTTGTGGGGATGCCGTGGAATTCTCGGTGCACAACCCGAACGAAATGCCGCGCAACGTACAACTCCAGGTCTTCCAACGTTCGTTTTCGACAAAAGGCGCCGGGCGCGGTCTGGGCACCTACAGCATGAAACTGCTCAGTGAACAATATCTTCATGGACAGGTTGGCTTCACCAGCTCAGCGGAAGCCGGCACGACCTTTTTTGTCCGTTATCCACGCGAATTCCCAGCCCAGGAGAGTGCACCCACGCCGTGAGAGGCCGTTTGGCAATTGCCTTTCGTTGACGCGGCGACCTCCACAACATGCAGAGAGATGCCTGCATGGCCGGTGATGTTGCCGCCTCTAGGCGATGGCCGTCACGCCAAACGCTTGCGCCCGCGCCTGCACGCGTTGAAACCCTGCTTCACCCAGCCGCTGGACGACGCCGCGCGTGACGGTGGCGCCCGAACGACTCTCCGGGTTGCCAACGTAATGAAACAGGCGACCGCCGCGCCGCAACACTCGATGCAACTGCCGATAAAAGGCACGTGAATAGAGTTCCCCTGCCAGGCTGAACATGGGCGGGTCGTGGAGGATGGCGTCGAAGGCGCTGTCGGCGAAGCCTTCAATCAACTCGCCGACGTCCCCGATGAGCGGCGTAATATTGGGCATGTTGAAGAGCGCGCACGACCAGGGATTCTGGCGAATGATCGTGTGCACCACCGGGTCGAGCTCCACCGTCGTGACCTGCGCAGCGTGTTGCGCCAGCCCCAGCGCCGTATAGCCTAACCCGGTGCAGGTGTCCAACACATGACCGCTCACCCGCCCCAAAGCACGCAATTTGCTGAGCGTATCTTGCTGCGGATCGGTGTCTTTGATGCGATGCATGGGAATGCCTGAAATGAGCATGGTCGGTGCGCCGTCCGTTGGATAAAGCGTGTAGACGCGCTGCAGCGCTTCTGAGAAGGCCTGGATTTTGTGGATGGCGCCTGGCGTGCACGCATAGCAACCGGCGTCATCCTCAGCGATTTGCTCGATCTGACGCCAGGGAATCCACCAGCCATCTGCAATCTCTACGCCCATCACCGTGAGATTGACCTCGACGACGGAACGGTTGAGGTCAAGCGATGCACTCACTCGATGTGCATTCTGGGCGCGCCCCGCCAGGAATGCCCGCGCCGCTGTGTGCGCCAGTGTGATCAGGTCGGGTTGATCAGTCATTACACCTAACTCTTCGTTCATATAATTTTCATAAATGATTAATCTGAGCGGCACACAATCGAAAGCAGTCACACAAATGCTTGCCACTCGTGGTGAGCATTTTTTTGTGGCTATGGTGCACCATCTATCAATCATCATATATCAACACCTTCCATTCAATCATAGGAGCGAAGTGGAGGAAAGGTTATGCGAAGAGGGTATGTATTTGTTGGATTGGTCATTGTTGTCACACTGCTATTGACGCCTGTCGCACTCTTTGCTCAGAGCGACCCGACGCCAACGCCAGGCGCCACACCACCGGCGCCGCTTTCCATCTTCACCACCTTCCCTGCACAGGTGATCGGGCTGAATGAGAGCGTTTCGATTCCGCTCAAAGTGCGTGCAGGGACGGCGCAGACTGTACAACTTGCCGTTGAAGATGTCCCGGAAGGCTGGAACGCTTTCTTCCGGGGCGGCAATCGCAGCGTGAGCGCTGTGTTCGTGGATGGCGTCAATGATGCTTCGGTTGACCTGCGTGTTGAACCGGCCGCAACAGCGGCTGGTGGGGTCTATAATCTGACCGTTGTCGCCACCGGAGAAGGTGAAAGCAGCCGGTTGCCATTGACGCTGACGGTGGAAGAGAAGGCGCCGGCCAGCATCACATTAACCACCGACCTGCCTACTGTACGCGGCAAACCGAATACGAGCTTCCGTTTCAATGTCACCCTCAAGAACGAAGGCTCCGACGATCTGAATGTCAGCCTGACGGCGGATGCACCACAAGTTTTCCTGGTTAGTTTCTCACTCAACAGCCAGGATGTGACTGCCGTGCCGCTGGCGGGCGGTGAATCGAAGCGCCTGACCGTCGAGGCGCGCGCCTACAACACGATTGCCGCCGGTGCGTACCCGATCACGATCAACGCACAGGCAGGCGATGCTGCTGCTTCATTGTTGCTGACCGCCGAGGTTGTGGGGCAACCTGAGTTGACTCTGACCACTCCAGATGGCCGGCTTTCCGGCGACGCCAACGCTGGCGCCGAGACCTCATACACGCTGGTCGTCGCCAATCCCGGTACGGCGCCCGCTCGCAATGTCACGGTCAGCGCCAGCGCACCATCCGGTTGGAACACCAGCCTGGAACCGAAAGATATCCCGGAATTGGCGCCTGGTCAGAGTGTGAATGTGACAGCGAAGGTTACACCTAATGAGAAGGCGATCAACGGCGATTATGTCGTAAGCTTCACTGCGCGCGCCGATGACGCCTCCGCCAAGAGCATCGACATGCGCATCACGGTGACGACTTCCACGCTATGGGGGATCGTTGGCGTGGCGTTGATTGCGGTTGCCGTCGGCGCGGTGGCGCTGGCAGTCGGACGCTTCGGGCGGCGCTGATAGGCGCCAGGCGCCGAAAGGACAACTGCTATGGTCGAAGTAAGCACAAAGTCGGCGGCGCCGCCGCAAGCTGCGACGGAGGCGGTGCTCCAGGCCGTGAACCTGACCAAACGCTATGGCGCCGCAGTTGCCGTTGATAATCTCAACTTGACGGTCGCGCGCGGCGAGGTGTTTGGGTTGCTAGGGCCAAATGGGGCCGGCAAAACCACGACAATTCTGATGTTGCTGGGGCTGACCGAGCCAACTTCGGGGATGGTGCGCGTGCTGGGTCTCGACCCGGCGCGCGACCCGCTGGCAGTCAAGGCGCGCGTTGGCTATCTGCCGGATGCAGTGGGTTTCTATGATGAGCTGAGCGCCCGCGACAACCTTAGCTACATTGCCCGGCTGAATGGCCTGCCGCGCGCCACGGCGCAGCAGCGCATTCGCACTGCGATCGACCGTATGGGGCTAAGTGAGGTGATCGACCGCCCTGTTGGCACCTTCTCCCGTGGGATGCGCCAGCGGCTGGGAGTGGCGGAGTTGCTGCTCAAGGAACCGGAAATCATCATCATGGATGAACCGACGCTCGGCCTTGACCCAGAGGCGGCGCAGGGATTTCTGAGGCTGATTCGTGACCTTAAGCACGATGGCATCACGATCTTGCTCTCGTCCCATCTGTTGCATCAGGTGCAGGCCGTCTGCGATCGCGTTGGTCTCTTCTCACACGGTCGCATGATGATCAGCGGCACGGTGGCGGAACTGGCGCAACGCATCCTGGGCGGCGGCTATCGCATCGTGGTCGAGGCCAGCGGCGACCAGCGCGCCATCAAATCGGCGTTGTTGGCGTTGCCCGGCGTCAAGAAGATCGAGGCCGCCGAACGCGAGCAATTCGTGATTGTCGGTGACCGCGACTTGCGCGCCGACGCAGCCTCGGCTGTGGTCGGAGTTGGCGGCGGCCTGGTCGGATTAGATGTCGAGGCGCCCAGTCTCGATGAAATCTATGCAACGTATTTCAAGGAGGCGACCAATGGCGCAAACGCTTGAGTTACCCTCCCAGTCTGCGCCTGTCGAAACGTCCACGCGCGGTCGTCGGGGTTCGCCCTGGACGGGGCTGTGGGCAGTGGTCGGTAAAGAGATGGCTGATCATCTCTCCAGCGTGCGGATGCAGATTCTGGAAGTGTTGATCTTGCTGACAGCCGTGGGCGCGGTCTACGCGGTGATGCAAAATGTCCGTCAGACGGTGAGTCAGGACCCCTTCATCTTCTTGCGGCTTTTCACGACCGCGCGCGACCCCTTTCCGGCGTTTGTGGGTTTTCTGAGTTTTTTGGTGCCGTTGATTGCGATCGCTATCTCCTTTGATGCGATCAACGGCGAATTCAGCCGGCGCACCATGTCGCGCGTGCTGGCGCAGCCGATCTATCGGGATGCGTTGCTCCTGGGGAAGTTCCTGGCCGGACTGTTCACGCTCAGCTTGGTGTTAACGGCGATCTGGCTGTTGATCATGGGCATGGGCATCTTGGGGTTGGGGCTGCCGCCCAATGGCGAAGAAGTTGCCCGCAGCCTGATCTTCCTGGTGGCGACGATCTTCTACGGCGGCATCTGGCTGGCGTTAGGCATGGTCTTCTCGACCATCTTCCGCCAGCCAGCGACGGCGGCGCTGGCGGGATTATCGGTGTGGCTCTTCTTCACGATCTTCTGGGGCATGGTCACCAGCCTGCTGGCGCGCACGCTCAGTCCGGTGACTTATGGCTTTCCTGAAGAGATTCTGCGACAGTTGCAGACGGAGCAGGCGATCTCGCGGCTGTCGCCCAATACACTCTACGTGGAGGCGACGCTGGGCATCCTCAACCCGGCGGTGCGCTCCTTCGGCATCCTGCTGCCCAGTCAGTTGGAGGGCGCCGTCGTGGGGGCGCCATTGCCGCTGGCGCAAAGCATCCTCCTGATGTGGCCGCAACTCACCGGGTTGATTGCGGCAACGATCCTGCTCTTTGCGCTGGCGTATGTCCTCTTCCAGCGCCAGGAAATCCGCGCATAGGGCGGTTGAGTTGTTGGGAGTGTGGTGTGGTTGACTACGCCATGCTCCCAACTTGCTTAATTGCCGCGCCGAAGATGGGGGCGAGCCATCCCTGCCCTGATCTGCCCATGTTCCCTGTCGTTACTGCGAAGCTAGACCCATATTGCGCGCAGAATTTGCAGGCATGGCTGAACATGTTATAAAGAGGGGATAATGGCAAGTGCGCAATTATGGCAGGCCAGCGTTGGCAAGGATGCCCCAATTTATGCGGATATTATTTAGCGGTCAATCGTACTATCGGAAGGATAACGGCCAGGCTGTTTTCATGATTCGGCTGGCCGAAGGTCTGGCGGCGGCAGGGCATGAGGTGATGGCTCTGGCGCCTTCGGAAAAAGGAGTCGCCGCCCGTTACACAGTCAACGGCGTCGTTGTGCAGACGGTGCCGGCGTTGCACATTGGTCATAATCTGAACATCACGGCGTTTAGCGACAGCCTGGTCGAGGCAACGCTGGTTGAGTTCAAGCCCGACATTGTGCACATTCAGGATCATCTGTTTCTCAATCGCACTGTGTTGCGTCTGGCGCGTCAGCATGGCATGCGCGTCGTCGGCACCAATCATTTTCTACCCAACAACTGGTCGAACAACCTTTACATCCCGCGCAGTGTGCAGGGCGTCGTCCATAAGGCGATGTGGTACAACATGTTGGAGGTTTTCAACCAGCTCGATGCCGCCACGACGCCAACGGAAACCGCTGTCGCCATTCTACGTAAGCAGGATATTCGCATCCCCGTCAAAGCGATCTCTTGTGGCGTCAATCAGGAGGAATTTTATCCGCGTCCGCAGCTCGACCCCGCCATCATGCGTCGGCGCTACCATCTGGCGCTTGATCGCACGGTGCTGCTCTATGTGGGGCGTGTGGATCGGGAAAAGGGACTGGACGACATCGTCGATGCCGCTGAGATGCTCACCAATGAACCGATCCAGTTTGCGATTGCGGGAAAGGGCATGTATCGCGATATCTTGATGGAACAGGTTGGCAATCGTGGGTTAGGCCATGTGGTCGTCTTCCCCGGCTACGTACCGGAGGAAGACCTGCCTCTGTTGATGAACAGTTGTGACGCCTTCATCATGCCTAGCGCCCAGGAACTGCAGAGCATTGCCACCCTGGAGGCGATGTCGTGCGCCAAACCCGTGCTGGCCGCCAATGCCCGCGCCTTGCCGGAGCTGGTCGAGCATGGGGTGAATGGCTATCTATTCAAACCTTTCAATGCAGCCAGCATTGCGGGCACGGTTCAGTTGTTCCTGAGCAAACGTGAACGCTGGGCGGAGATGGGGCAGGCAGGTCTGGAAAAGTCGCGGCCACATCACTTGAGCAACACGGTTCGCTGCTACGTCGAATGGTATGAAAGCGTCATCGGGCGGGCAGCGTTGAATCGCAACCTGCAATCTGACCAACGGCTGCGCGTGCCTGCTGGCTGACGGACGCAATATTTTTCACCGCCTAACCCAAGACCGAGTCAGAGCGCATGCCTGTCTACCAGTCCGCCGAACAATTCTATGCTGTGATGCAAGATGTTTTTGATGATGTCATGCAACATCCTGATCACGTTGCAGCGTTTTCGCACAGCAACCTGGTGATCCGCATGAACCTGCGCAACCCTGCAGCTGAGATTTTGCTGGATGGTCGGCAGCCACCGCTAGGTGTATTTTTCGGTCATCGTCCAGGACGCGCTAACCTGGAGATCAGTCTCGACGCTGACCTGTTGCATGCACTGTGGTTGGGAGCGGAGAGCACACATCAGGCGTTTCTGAGTGGTCGGATTCAAACGCGTGGCAACTTACTCAAGGCAATGCAACTGGCCGAAGTTTTTACCGCCGCCGAACGCATCTATCCGACGATTGCGCGCCGCTATGGGCTGCCAGGCGCGTAAGCCGATACACCCAAATTGCTTTGACACCCATCTACACAGCCGGTATAAT
>DGFH01000155.1:0-7151 GCA_002391565.1 Anaerolineales bacterium UBA3905 | reverse complement strand
CTGCTCAAGGCGATGCAACTGGCGGAAGTTTTCACAGCCGCTGAGCGCATCTACCCGACGATTGCCCGCCAATATGGGCTGCCCGGCGCGTAAGCCGATACGCCCAAATTGCTTTGACACCCATCTACACAGCCGGTATAATGCGCATGTTCCGAGTCGGTCAAAGGCATATGGTCTGCCGTGGCGATGGAGCGCAAAGATGAGTATGGTCGGCAGCGTCACGGATGAAGTCAAGCAACGAGTGGATGTTGTCGAGTTGATCTCCCGCTACACTCCGCTCAAACGGGCTGGGAGCGTGTACAAGGGACTCTGCCCGTTCCACAACGAACGCACACCCAGTTTTGTTGTGTTTCCCCATACTGGTACATGGCATTGTTTTGGTGCGTGTGGGACAGGCGGTGATGTCTTTGCTTTCGTGATGCGTAAGGAAAACCTCACCTTCCGTGAAGCGTTGGAAATGCTTGCGCAGCAGGTAGGCGTGGACCTGGCAGCCGCTGAAGGGAACACCCAGAGCGACCAACGCGATCGCCTCTATGCTGCCAATGCAGCAGCGGCGGCGTTTTATCGGCACACCTTGTTGCACCACCCAGGCGCCGAGACAGCGCGCGCGTATCTACGGCAGCGCGGCATCGATGAGGCGACGGCAGAAGCCTTTCAACTTGGCTACGCACCAGCGCTTTGGAGCGCTCTGCGCGACCATTTGTTGGGACGAGATTTCTCGCTTGACCTGCTGTTGGAAGCCGGCCTGATCAAACGCAGTGAAGAACGCCAGAGCACCTACGACGCGTTTCGCCACCGGGTGATCTTTCCTATTTGCGACCGGCAAGGACGCGTGATAGGGTTTGGTGGGCGCGTGTTGGATGATGGGACGCCGAAGTATCTCAACACCGCCGAGACGCCGCTCTTTCACAAAAGCCACGTCGTGTATGGTCTGGAGCGGGCGCATCGCGCCATTCGCGAGCGCGACCAGGTCGTCATTGTCGAAGGCTACATGGATGTCATCGCCGCGCATCAGTTTGGTTACACCAACGTGGTGGCGTGCATGGGGACGGCGTTGACCACCGAGCAACTTCAGCAACTCCAGCGATTCACCAACAACTTTGTGCTGGCGCTCGATGCTGACGCCGCCGGGCAGCAGGCGACGATTCGCGGTCTCAACCAGGCGCGTCAGGCGCTGGCGCGGGTCAGTAAGCCAGTGGTGACGCCGGGCGGCAAGGTGCAGCTTGAAGATCGGCTAGGCGCCAATCTTTTTATCACCACGCTACCCGAAGGCCGCGACCCGGATGATGTCATCCGCCAGGATGCGCCGCTGTGGGAAGGCACGGTCGCCGCCGCCAAGCCGCTGGTGGATTTCTACTTCGACGTTGTCGCCCGTCAGTCGGACCTGACCAGCGCGCGCGGCAAAGGCGAAGCCGTTGCTGAGTTGACGCCCTTGATCGCCGAGCTGAGCGATGCGATCGAGCAACAGCACTACATCCAGCGCCTGAGTCGGCTGGTGCAAGTTGATGAGTTGACGATCGCCAGTCGCGTGCAGGCGTCGGCGCGCACGGCGCGGGCAGGCGTGGACATGAGCAAGCGGCGCACTGGGGCGCCTGTCGCCAGCGCGCCACCGGCGACAGCAACGTCAGCGCCGGCGGCGCTGTCCCGTCAGGAGCTATTGGGACGCTACGATCAAGAAGACCATCTGCTAGCCAATCTGCTGGCAAACGTCGATCTGGTGGTGTGGCTGGCGACCGTGACTGATCGCTATCATCTGGCGCCCGTGCAGCCGCAAGACTGGCAGCACGTCGAAAACCAGGAAATCTATCGCGCGTTGCAGCAATACTTGAGCAGCGATGAACCCTGGGATATCGAGCAATTTCAGGCCATGCTGGATCGTTCGCTGCACGGACGGCTGGCGCGCTTGCTGGCTTATGCCGCAACTCTGCCACCCCGCGATCCGCTCATCATGCGCGAGGGCATCGTCAAGGATCTGTTGCGACTACGATTGGATCAAATGAGCAGCGAAACGATGCGGATCCGTTACTTGCAGGATGAATTGCAGCGTGCGGGCGATCTCGAAGCTGCGCGTAGCTTCGAGAAGGCAAACAATCTCCGGGCGCGGGAGATGGCGCACCTGCAACGGCAGAGCGTGCGCATTCCACAGGAGTTATTTCGCAAGATGCGACAGCAGGCAGGCATCAAACTTTCAGGCTTTTAGTGTAAGGGCGAACCAAAGAATCCATGGCGAAGCCAGGCGCATCCTCCCCAGAACAAGACGAGCCAGAAGACGAGCTAGATTTCATCGCCCCGTTGCCGCGACGGGGCGGCAGCGAGAGCGAGCTGGACGAATATATCCATTTGGGCGAATCTGAACCCAAATCGGAAGACGATCTCTTCGAGGAACCGGAGACCCCGGAAGTTGAAGAAGAAGACAGCGCGCCCATTCCACGTATTGAGCGCGACACCAAGCTCGAAGAAGAGATCGAACAGGAAAAGTACGTCCCGATCGAGACGCTGATTGCAGACTTGCAGGAAGTCGGTCAGAGTCTTGACCCGGTGCGCATGTATCTGCGCGACATCGGACGTCACCCGCTCCTTTCCGCCGAAGAGGAGATGGAACTGGCCGAGAAGATCCGCGTTGGCGTCGCCGCCGAAGAGGAACTGGCCACACTCATGCAAGGGCGCACGGAAGCCGATCTGAGTGAAGCTGAACTCGACCGCAAAGATGAACTGGAATTGCTTGCACAACAGGGACGCAACGCCCACAGCAAGCTGGCGCAAAGCAATCTGCGTCTGGTGGTCAGCGTCGCCAAGCGTTACATTGGGCGCGGCCTCAATTTTCTCGACCTGATCCAGGAAGGCAATCTTGGCCTCTTGCGCGCCGTTGACAAATTCGACCATACGCTCGGTTTCAAGTTCAGCACCTACGCCACCTGGTGGATTCGCCAGGCAATCAGCCGCGCCATCGCCGATCAGGCGCGCACGATCCGCATCCCTGTGCACATGGTCGAGACGATCAACCGCCAGGCGCGCACACAACGCCGCTTGCAGCAAGAGCTTGGACGCGAGCCGACCTTCGAAGAAATCGCGATCGAAATGGAGTTCCTGGAGCCGGAGGATGTTCGGCGCTATCGCGAGGCGATCAGCAAAGGGCGCCGCATGGATCCCGATCTGCAGCGCCAACTGGAGCGTGCAGCGGCCAAGGTGCGGCGCATTCAACGGCTCAGCCAGGAGCCATTGAGCCTGGAGACGCCGGTCGGTTCCGAGGAGAACAGCTATCTCGGCGACTTTATCGAGGATGACAGCCTTCCTGGGCCGGTGGATTCTGCCAGCCGTCGCCTGCTGAAAGAGCAGATGGAAGAAATTCTCGACGGCCTGAGCGACCGCGAACGTCGCGTGTTAATCATGCGCTTTGGGTTGGAAGACGGGGTGACGCGCACCCTGGAAGATGTAGGGCGGGAATTCAACGTCACCCGCGAACGCGTCCGCCAGATCGAGGCCAAGGCGCTGCGCAAGTTGCGCCATCCACTGCGCAGCCGCAAATTGCGCGACTATCTCGCCTGACGACTGTCGTTGACCGATCCTGACCACACAAAAACACCCGCAGGCTCGTATGATCCTGTGGGTGTTTTTGTGCTCTGCTTAGGGTGGGGCGCGCTACTCGAACTGGTTGCGCTGCATTGCCACGATATACAGCACGATGATCGCAGGCAGCAGCGCGCCGAAGAGCAGGAAGAGATCGCCGCTTGCCATCACCGCCACGATCGCGGCGGCGACTGCTGCAACTCCGTACAGATAGATGCCCCAACGTTTCCAATACCACATGGCTGCCGCCGCCACCATGTCACCGGCGGCAGAAAACAACATCAGCCAGACGGCGATGTTGGCCCATGTGCGCTCCGCCTCTGGGCGCACCGTCCAGAAGATGGCGAACATCAAGAGGCCATGCAGGAAAATAATGATCAGAGCCAGGGTAAGCAGTGTAGTTCGTTGTTTGCGGGCAGGGGCTTGTTTAGATGATTGGGGCAGTTTGGTCTGTTTTGACATGATTTGCTTATAACCTGTGAATATGGGATGGCAATGAGCTTTACTCGCCACATTATGCGCCCCCTTACCCATTGCACCAAACTTTGTTAGAATCCGACGCACGATGCCATCCTGCAACCCTGCGCATCGCACCGGCATCAGTATCCGAAAGGGAACATTCTTTATGTTGACTCACGTTCGTCGCACATTGTGGCCTGTGGTATTGGGAGCGGCAGCGCTCTGTCTCTTACTCGGCGTCTTCCATCGCAGCGCACAGGCGCAGACAACCGCGTTGCCGACGGTCCCTCTGGTCTGCGAGGATGGCGATCAGCCCGGCGGCGCCCGCTACCGCATCTGCCTGCCCGCCGGCTTTTGGAACGGCGATCTGGTGGTCTATGCGCATGGGTACGTCAGTCCCAATGCACCGGTTGGCCTCCCGGAGGATCAACTGACGATTGGCGGAGTCGCCATTGCCGATGTGGTCACGTTACAGGGCTATGCCTTTGCCGCCTCCAGCTACCGTCGCAACGGTTTGTCGATCCTGGAAGGCATCGACGACCTGGTGGAATTGGTCGCACTCTTCACCGACAAACATGGCGCGCCGCGCCGCGTGTTGCTTACCGGCGTCTCCGAGGGAGGCGCCATCACGGTATTGGCGCTGGAGCGTCATCCCGAAGTCTTCGACGGTGGGTTGGCCCTATGTGGCCCCTACGGCGACTTCCAGCGTCAGATCAACTATTTCACCGACTTTCGCACCGTCTTCGACTTCTTTTTTCCGGGCGTCATCCCCGGTGCACCGATCACAATTCCCGACGATCTGCTCACAACCTGGGAGACAGCTTATTACTCGACAACCGTCAAGCCGCTCTTGCTCGATCCGGCAGGCGCACTTTCAGTCACCCAGATCGTTTCCGTGACGGGTGCGATCGTTGACGCCTCGGCGTTTCCTACCAGCACCGAAGCCACCTTCGACCGCCTGCTCTGGTATAACGTGATCTCGACCAACGATGCCAAAGCTCGGCTTGGCGGCAACCCCTTCGGCAACCTCACGCGCGTCTACACCGGCGCACTGGATGACGTTGCGCTCAATCAGGGTCTCTTTCGCACCGCCGCCGACCCTGCCGCCACAACAGCCATCCAGCAACACTACGAGACGACAGGCCGGCTGCGCGTGCCATTGATCACCTTGCACACGCTGCGCGACGATGTTACGCCCTACTGGCATGCCACAACTTACGCACAGAAGGTCGTCGCCGCCGGCAGCGCACCGTTGTATGAACATCGCGCTGTGGATGCCTTCGGTCACTGCAACTTCACGGTGGCGGATGTGCAGGCTGCGTTTGCGTCCCTAGCTGCCCGCGCCTTCGCTCATGATCTCTATCTGCCGTTCATCACCGCCGAGAATGGTGAGACAGGTCAGGTTATCCAGTAATGGATATTGCATTACGGAGCCGGGTCGTCTGCTGCATTATTGTGCTGCCACTGCGCGCATGTGTGTTGTATCGCCAATTATGTTTCCGTCTGTAAGGGCGGGAAGGAGACGACCTATGCACCGTGTGATGCTATTTCTCGTGTTCTTGACGCTGACAACCATGCTGTTGGTCGGCTTTACGATTTCAGCGGCGGCCCAGGCAGCGACAGCGCCGGATGCGAGCGCCAACGCCAATGCCATCGTGAACGTTGCCCATTTTGCCCCGTTTGCCGCAGATCAGACCGGCACCGCCGTGACAGTCGCCGTTAATGGTGCGGATGTTTTCACCGATTTTGTCTTTTCGGAAGTAGTCACCGGCGTAGCCCTGCCGGCCGGCGTTTACACCATCGAGGTGCGCCCCACCGGTTCGCCGGTGGTTGCCATGTCGGGCGTCTTTACGCTGGAGGCGAATATCGAGTATACACTCCTGGCGATCGGCGACGGCTCTGCCAACATGCCGCTTACGCTTCAACCGCTGGTCAAGGATCTGACGCCACCCACTCCCGGCAGCGCCAAGGTGTTGATCGGCCACTATGCGCCTTTTGCCGGCACTGTGCCCGGCACCCTGGTCGAGCTTTGCAATGACGCCACCAAGAGCGTCCTGGCGCCTGTTGTCTACGGCCAGAATTCCGGCTACGTTCAATTCCCGGCTGGCATCTACGATTTAAGCATTGCTGCCCCCACCACGAATTGTGCCCAAACTGTCTTCGACTTGCCACCGCTGCAATTCAATGCCGGTGAATTTTACGATGCCTTTGCGATCGGCAAGAACAATGCAGCGTTCCCGCTGGATGTAGTGAGCCTCAGCGGGCTGGATTTCCCGGCCATGGCGACGATCGGTCACTTCGCGCCGTTCGCCACCACAATTACCAATACCGCCGTCGATATTCGCGTCAACGGCCAACTTGCCTACACCAATGTCGTCTACGGCCAGTTTGTGCCGGATGTCGTGGTGCCTTCCGGCCCACTGTTGGTCGAAATCCTGACGCCCGGTGGTCAGGTCAATACAGCCGCCGGCGATGTAAGTAGTGCGGTCGTGATCAGTGGCGTCTTCACGCTCAATCCGTTGAGCAAATACGATCTCTTTGCCATTGGCGGCGCCAACGGTTGGCCGCTGGCTTTTGCCACCGCCGAGATCAGTCAGACGGCGCCTGCCGGTCAGGCGCTGATCACCATCGGGCATCTGGCGCCATTTGCTGCCAGTGGCGCAGAGACCGCCGTCGACATCTGCCTGGAAAGCGGGGCGCCGCTCTTGACGAATGTTCAATTCCCCAGCATCGCTGCGAATGTCGTGCTGCCGCCTGATCTGTATGACCTCAAGATCGCGGTGGCCGGCGCTAACTGCCAGACGGTGGCGCTCGATCTGCCTGCCTTCCGGCTGGCCGCAGGCGACGTTGTCGATGCCTTCGCCATCGGCGCGCCTCAGGAAGTTGGGCCGGCGGCAGGCCCAGATTTTCCGCTGGAGGTGGTCTCTACAACCGGTCTGCGCGCTGCCTATGAGTCGTATCTGCCAACTGTATCCAGGTCTGCCTCGGTGACTCAATAAGTCATCACGCGCCTGACGTTGGGACAACATTCCACCGTCAGGCTAGTGCAGGCAATCACAAATAAGCTGGAACAACCTGCTCGTGGTTGTCCCAGCTTATTTGTGATTATGGGGTCGGTTGTTTAT
>DGFH01000110.1 GCA_002391565.1 Anaerolineales bacterium UBA3905 | reverse complement strand
AGATGTGTATAAGAGACAGGTGTACGACCGCGGCGGTGAGGTGCTCGGCGTCATCCCCGATGTGCTGGCGCCGCGTGAGGTCGCTGGCGAGCAGATCGGCGAGACGGTCGTTGTCGAGACCATGCACGAACGCAAGGCGCTGATGGCGCAGGAGGCGGACGCCTTCATCGCCATGCCCGGCGGCTTTGGCACGCTGGATGAACTCTTCGAGGCGATCACCTGGGGGCAGATCGGCATTCAGCGCAAGCCGATTGGTCTGCTCAACGTGGCAGGCTATTTCGACCCGCTGCTGGCATGGGTCGATCAGGCGGTCAAGGAAGGCTTCATCCGCCCGCAGCATCGCCAGTTATTTATCGTCAGCGACGACCCGTCGATTCTGCTCGAAAAACTCGCCTTCCACGAACCGCCGCAAGGCTTCGTGAAGCTGGCGGGGAATGGGAAAAAATTCGGGTGAGATTGGAGAACGCTATGTCTTTCGTCATCACAGGCTCTGTCGCCTACGACTATTTGATGTTCTATCCGGGCTTGTATCGCGAGCAGATTCTGCCCGACCGGCTCGATAAGATCAGCCTGAGCTTTCTGGCGGAATCGATGCGCAAGGAGCGCGGCGGTGTGGCGGCTAACATCGCCTACACGATGAAGCTGCTCGGCGCCGACCCGATTGTCTTCGCCACCGTCGGTCAGGATTTTGGCGACTACCGGCGTTGGATGGAGGAGAACGGGCTGCGCACCGACCACGTCGTCGAGATTCCCGACGAGTTCACGGCATCGTTCTTTGTGGGCAGCGACCAGGAGCACAACCAGATCGCCATCTTCTACACCGGCGCCATGGCGCACGCCCGCCACTACAGCCTGCAAGATCGTGGTCTGCACGACGCCCAGGTCGTGATGATCAGCCCGAACGACCCTGCCGCCATGTTGAGCTACGCCCAGGAATGCCGCCGTCTCGGCATCCCCTACGCCTACGACCCCAGCCAGCAGATCGCCCGGCTGAGCGGCGAAGAGCTGGCGGCCAGCATCCCTGGCGCCACCTATCTGCTCTGCAACGAATACGAGCTGGCGATGGTGCTCAACAAGACCGGCTGGACGCTCGACGAGCTGCGCGACAAGGTGGCCGTGCTCATCAACACGCTCGGCAAGGATGGCAGCCGCATCTATGCAGACGGGTTGGAACTGCACGTGCCAGCCGCGCGGCTCGACAAGTCCATCGACCCGACCGGCGCCGGCGACGCCTATCGCGGTGGGCTGTTTGCCGCCGTGCTCGCCGGGCTGCCGTGGGAAGTTGCCGGGCGCGTGGCGGCGTTGTGCGGTGCGTATGCCATGGAGCATCGCGGCACGACTGCGCATCATTTCACGCCCACCGAGTTTGTCGACCGTTACACCGCCAACTTTGGCGCCGAACCGCGCCTGGAACGGCTGTTTGGCGCAACTGCTGCACAGCCCGGCGTTGCTGCGGAGGCGGCATGAGCGAAACGACCGATCTGGCGTTAGTGGCGCAGTTGCTGGCGGACGACCCGGTCTGGGCCGCCTACGCCATCGCCGACCTGCAACCGGCAATGACGTCCTACTGCCGCTGGTTTGCCCACGCCGACGGCGACGCGCAGGCGGTGGCGCTGCTCTTCACCGGGCTGAAGCCGCCGATCCTCTTTGCCAAAGGCGATCCAGCTGTACTGGCGACGGCGCTGGATCACGCCGCGTTGCCCAGCGAAGTCTACCTGAGCGTGCGCGCAGAACACGCCCCGATCATTGCCCGCCGGTACAACCATCACGACCGGCGCTGGATGTGGCGCATGGTGTTGGGAGGGGCGAGAGGCGAGGGGCGAGGGGCGAAGAGCGAAGAGCGAGGAGCAAGGGGCGAGGGGCGAGGAGCAAGGGGCGAGGGGCGAGGAGCAAGGGCTGAAGACCAATCTCCAATCTCCAATCTCCAATCTCTCAATCTCTCAATCCCTCAATCCCTCAATCTCCAATCTCTCCGCCGCCTGACCGGCGCAGACGTGGCGGCAGTGGAGGCGCTGTTTCAGCACGGCGGGCCATTTACGCCGGACGCCTTTGCTGCACATCAGATCGAGATGGGCGTCTTCTACGGCGTGGAGGACGCGTCTGGCGCGCTGGCGGCCGTCGGCGGCACGCACATCGTGGACTACACGGCGCGGCTGGCGGCGATCGGCAACATGTACACCCGTCCCGATTGCCGGGGACGCGGTCTTGCCAGCGCAGTGCTGGCGGCAATTGTGGCGAGTTTGCAGGCGGAGGGCGTCGAGACCATCGTGCTCAACGTCGATCAGCGCAATGTTGGCGCACGCCGCATCTATGAACGTTTCGGCTTCGTTGTCCATTGTCCCTTCATCGAGGGTGTAGCGACGGCGAGAATATGACTTTACAACTACGGAGAAATTGAATGACAACCGCAACCAAAACACGACAGTATGACATTGCCGACATCAACCTGGCCGAGCGCGGGCGTTTCCGCATGCAGTGGGCCGCCAAAGAGATGCCGGTGCTCGATCTGATCGAGGAACGCTTTAAGCGCGAGCAGCCCTTCAAGGGCATCCGCATGGCCGCAGCCATGCACGTCACCGCCGAGACCGCCAACCTGATGCGCGTGCTGCTTGCTGGTGGCGCCGAGGTGGCGCTGGCGGCCTCCAACCCGCTGAGCACCCAGGACGACATCGCCGCCGCGCT
>DGFH01000266.1:30607-31374 GCA_002391565.1 Anaerolineales bacterium UBA3905 | reverse complement strand
AGGCAGAGTTTTCATATTTTCAGTGTTACGTGTTGCGTGCTACGTGTCGGAACCCCTCACGCAACACGTCATACGCAACACTGCGCTCATAAAATGTCAACCTAGAAATCAGTAGATCCAACTATAACAGGCGAATTGGGGGATGTCAAATGCATTATGCACCTTGAACCCTGTGCACTTCTGGCCGGTGCGCCGAACAATCCAAGCAATGGACAGAATGTTTTCTGAAGTTTCTGGCGGCTGTTATAATCGGAATATCCATTCTCACAGAAACGAATGGCGTTAGGAAGGAAGCTCACTGTGGACATTGCCAGGCTCTACGAACTGCAAAAGATCGACGCCAACATGGAGAAGGTGCGGCGCCGCGTGGCGCAGATCCGGCGCAATCTCGGCGAGTCCGATGAATTGCGGGCGACGCGCGCCGCCGTTGAAACCACGCGTGCGACAGTGGAGCGCCTGCACGCCCATCAGCTCGATGCTGAGTTGAACGGTCAGCAGTTGGGAGAGCGCATCAAAGCCAGCGAGCGCCGACTGATGAGCGGCGAGGTGCACAATGCCAAGGAGTTGGAGGCGTTGCAGGCCAGCATCGAATCGATGAAACGCCAGCGCAGCCAGGTTGAGGATGATGCAATGGCGACTTTCCAACAGCGTGAGGAGGCGGAGCAACGGCTGACGGAGCAACGTGCAACGCTGGCGCAGGTCGAAGCAGCCTGGCAGACGTCACAGACAGCGCTCCAGCAGGAGGAGGCTAAATACAAGCGCATGTA
>DGFH01000266.1:30072-30362 GCA_002391565.1 Anaerolineales bacterium UBA3905 | reverse complement strand
TTGCCCTCTATACGCAATTGAGCGAACGCAAGGCCGGCGTCGCCGTCGCTTCTGTGCAGAACGGGGCATGCAGTGTTTGCAATGTGTCGCTGCCCACCGGCGTCATTGCCAATGCACGCATCATCGAAGGCGCCCCCGTCTATTGCCCAAGCTGTGGACGCATCCTGTTTGCCGGGTGACGACGTGACCGGGCGTCAAGCCTGGTGTGCACCGATGCACCTCTTTTTATTTCTTCACAAATTACTGATTGCTAGGCAGAGTTTTCATATTTTCAGTGTTACGTGTTGCGT